>VBHC01000144.1 GCA_005889535.1 Chloroflexota bacterium | reverse complement strand
AGTCGATTACCGACTCTCATGTGGTCATCCGGCTCCAGCAAACGCGCCGACGGATCAAGACCTACCGTTTCGAGGCCGATGTCTTTCAGGTTTGAGCGGCGACCCGTCGCGACCAGCAGCTGGTCACCCGTCACCTGACGGCCATCATCGAGGTTGACCGTGACGGCGTCGCCGCGTGGCTCGACCGACTTCGCGTGGACATTCAGGTAGAGCTCGATGCCGTCTCGCTCCAGGACCGTTCCGAGAACAGCGCTCGCCTCGGGCTCCTCGACGGCGAGCACCCGATTCATGCCTTCGATGATCGCGACCTTGACGCCAAACCTGGCGAACGCCTGGGAGAGCTCGAGCCCGATCGCCCCGCCGCCGAGGATGACGAGCGAGGCGGGCAGCTGCTCGACCTTCACGGCCTCGCGGTTGGTCCAGTACTTGACCTCGCTCAGCCCAGGGATCGGCGGGATCGCCGGCGACGTGCCGGTGGCAATTACGACGGCTCGGGTTGCCTCGTACGTCGTGCCGTTGACCGAGACCTTGCCTGGACCGGCAAGCCTCCCGGCGCCCCGCACGAAGCGGCCGCCCTTCTTCTCGAAACGCTCCACCGCGGCGCGGTCATCCCAGTTGTCGGTCGCCTCGCGGCGGATCCGGTGGGCGACCGGACCCCAATCCGGCGTCACCGTCGAGTCCCCCGCAAATCGCGGAATGCGACGGCCCTCGGCCAGCATGTCGTCCGCGCGGATCATCATCTTGGTCGGGACGCAGCCGTAATAGGGGCACTCGCCGCCCACCAGGTGGCTTTCGATGCCAACCACCGTGAGTCCGTTTTCGGCCAGGCACTCAGCGACTTCCTCGCCACCGACACCCATGCCGAGAACGATGGCGTCGACGCGCTCAGCCATCGCGCTTCGCGTTGCTGGTGGTTGCCCGTCGAGCCGCTGAGATGGCTTCCTCCAGCGCTTGATCCAGGGTCAGCGCCTGGCCCGCCGTCCACAGTTTCTCGGCATCCTGTGCGCTCAGGCCTTCACGTCCAGTGCGACCCTCTTGCTCGCTGAGGAGCTGCCCAATGCCGGTTCCCGTCGACCGCTGATGCACCTTGGCCGCGCTGGCCAGACGTGTCGCTGTCACGGGATCCCCGTCCGCTCGAATCACCTGCGAGAGGTTGTCGAGCTGCAAGACCATGCCGGACACGTCTCCACCCTCCTTGAACAGCTGAAGGGCTTCAAGAAAGTCCTTGCGAGCCGTCTCAACATCGCCCATCTTGAGCGACACGAGACCGTGAGTATGCAGGGCCCAGCCCAGGCCGAAGCCGTCGTCGATCGTTCGGAAGACGGCGTGAGCTTCTTCGAGCGTTGCTTTGGCAGTGGGGAAATTGCGTTCGAAGTAGTAGCCGTTGCCGAGGCCCCAGAGGGTTCGCCCGACGCTCGATTGATCACCGAGCTCACGGAACAGCGGCAGGGCCTCGACCAGCAGCGCCCGGGGCCGCGTCGTCTCACGCATGTTCACCACGTTGGGAAAGGCGGCGTTGTACAGCGCATTCGCCAGGGCCTGCTTGTCGCCGGTGGTACGCGTCAACTCGAGGCATTCGTCGTAGAAACGCTGCGCCGAGTCCATGTCCGCCTGCCAGTAGGCCAGCCCGCCGGCGGCTTCCAATGCCTGCAGCCGCTCTGCCGGGTAATCCTGGCTCGTCGGCAGCGCCAGGGCCTCAGCCACCCGGGCGCGACCTTCGTGGATGTGACCGCGCATCTGCCAGAAGCGCCACAAACACGCGGACAGTTGCATGGCGTCTTTCGCATCACCGGAGGCGAGCGTCCAGTCCAGCGCGGTCCGAAAATTGTCCTGCTCCATCTCGAGGCGGTCGAGCCATTCTTTGCGCTGGCTGCCGAACACATGTGGTTGCGCCTGCTTCGCCAACGCGATGAATGCCTGCACATGCCGGTCCTTGATGGGCGCCCCTTCGTCACTCTGCTCCAGCTGCTCCGCCGCGAACTCTCGGATCGTTTGCAGCATCAAGAAGCGTGGCTCACTGAAGTCCGGAAGCCGTCGGAGAAGGCTCTGGTCAGCCAGCTGGTCGAGCGCGTCGACCACGTCGCCGCCGACATCTCCCGGCGGGCCGCAGACCGCCTCGACCTGTTCGAGACTCCCGCCGCGGGCGAAAACGGAGAAGCGGGCGAGCAGCCGCCGGCCGGCCTCCTCGATCATGTCGTAGCTCCACTGGATCGCGCCGCGAAGCGTCTGCTGACGGCTCGGAAGGTCGCGAGCCCCGCTGCCGAGGGCACTGAGCGACTTCTCCAATCGAGTCAACAGCGCCTGCGGCGAAAACAGTTTGATGCGGGCCGCCGCCAGCTCGATCGCCAGCGGCAGACCGTCGACCCGCTCACAGATGCCGGCGATCGCCGGTGCGTTTTCGTTGGTCGCTCTGAAATCCGGCTTGACGGAAACCGCCCGCTCGATGAACAGCTTCACGGCCTCGAACTGGGAGAGCGCCGAGAGGCTGGGCAGCGCCTTCAGATCGGGCAGCGCCAGGGGCGGTACGGGAAACTCCTGCTCGCCGTAGACGCGTAAGACCGCCCGGCTGCTGACCAGCACCCGCAGGCCCGGGCTGCCCTCCAGCAGCATCGTCGCGGTGGGTGCCGCCGCGAGCAGTTGCTCGAAGTTATCGAGCACCAGCAGCGTGCGTTTGTCGTGGAGGTGGTCAAGGAGGGCGTCGATCGGGCGCCGGCTGCCGGTGGTGGCGATCGCCAGAGACTGGGCGATCGCCGAGGGCACGAGTTCCGGGTCCTGGACAGATGCCAGTGGCACGAAGTAGACGCCGTCGGGGAACTGATCCATCACCTCGGCGGCAATCTGCAGGCTCAGCCGCGTCTTGCCGGTGCCGCCCGGGCCGGTGAGCGTCAGCAGCCGCGACCGGGTGAGCAGCTGCCGGGCCTCGCGCACCTGGTCGTCACGGCCAATGAAGCTGGTCAATTGCGTGGGCAGATTGTTCGGTGTGGCTTCGAGCGTCCGGAGCGCCGGAAACTCGCCCGGCAGCCCGTCGATCAAGAGCTGGAAGAGGCGTTCCGCCCGGGTTAGATCTTTGAGGCGATGCAACCCGAGATCCTTCAGGGCCAGGGTGGACGGAAGAACGTGATCGACCAGCGCGTGCGTCGTCTCCGAGACGAGCACCTGGCCGCCGTGCGCGGCACTGGCGACCCGCGCGGCGCGGTGCACATCGAGGCCGAGGTATTCGTTGCCAACCAGCGTTGCCTCACCGGTGTGCAACCCGATGCGCACCCGGACCTGACCGCCGTCCGGCCAGGGATACTCGGCCAGGGATTTTTGCGCCGCCGCCGCGCCGCTGCAGGCGTCCAGCGCGCTTCCAAACACGATGAAGAACGAGTCGCCCTCGGTGCGCAGCTCATTGCCGCCATGCTCCGTCACGGCCTGGCGAAGCAGCGTGTGATGGGCGAGCAACACCTCCGGGTAGCGCTCGCCGAGCTGCTGGATCAGCCTGGTCGACCCTTCGATATCGCTGAAAAAGAACGTGACGGTCCCGGTGGGCAGGCTCATGCCGGTGAGGCGGATGGGCTCAGCACCGGATCCAGGATCTCGCCGAGCTGACGTTCATAGTCGGTGCCACTGAAGTCGAGGAGAGGATGCGGGGCCAGCAGGTGTTCACTGACGACGCCAGCTTTGCGCAGGTAAACGGCGGGATAGGGATCGCCCTGACCGTTCGACTCCAAGGCGACCGCCACCGCATCCGGCCCGCCCGTGTCGATGAAATGGGCCAGGGGAAGGATTCCCTCGTCGGTGATGCCGCGATCCCGGTCCAGCTGGATGACCCGGGTCAGGTAGGAACGCTGATGCCAGAGCTCGGGCCCGCGGCTGAGCTCGTTCAGCAAGTAAGGGACGACCTCGGCAGGCTTGAGCTGCGGGCGCGGGGTGCGCACACCGAAGTGAGTTTCGGCCAGGTGCCGGGCAAGCACCCGGGCGTTGTAGCGATAGCCCTGGACGGCGCCGGAGTTGCTCGGAATGCCGTGCTTCTTGAGCCCGGCCGCACCCTGCGTGATGGTGCCTGCGAAGAAGATGCCGGGGATCGCCGCGCTCTCCCAGAATGGTGTTTGCGCCGGGAGGCGGCTCTGGCCGAAGGTGGCAACTCCCAGCGCGGGCAGGTCGCGCAGTGGGGAGACGAATCCGGTGGCGGCGATCACGTCATCGGCCACCATCGCCAGCTCTCGACCGTCCGTCGCGTTGCGGGTTTTTACCAGGAAGCCCGCACCATCCTTCCGAACCTCCTCGATCGTGGTGTCCAGGATGATGACCCCGCCCGCGAGCGCGGCATCCTCGTAGGGCTGCACGTAGCGGGCACGAACGCCGACCAGTGTGTGGGTGTTGACGGATAGCTTCGTCGCGCCCGGGGAGGCAAGCACCAGCTGCCGGGCCCAGGGCAACAGCCCGGTCGCGATCTCAAAGCCGGAATTCTGTTTGCCCACGATGAAGACGCGGTGGTCCTTGTAGCTTTCGACCGGACGGAAGTCGCCGTAGTGGGGGACCGCGTCGAGTCCGAGGATCGGCGGCCGGTAGGGTTGGGCCACGCCGACCGCGAAGACGACGACCTGGGCGCGATATTCGCCGTCCGATGTGGTGAGCACGAATTCCTGGCCCCCACCCTGCCCTCCCCCGCGAGCGGAGGAGGGAATTGCCTTTGTCGATTCCCAGCGGCAGCCGTAGCGAATATGGATACCGGTCCGCTCGGCGAACGTTTCCAGGCCTTTCTGCATCTCGGGTCGGGACGGGAAGTACGACGTCCCATCCATCAGGGCGGGCATGACGGCGCGATGCGCGTCGTCGTCTGGGACCAAGCTGTTCCAGTCATATCGTTCGTACATCCGCGAGGTATGCGGCACACCCGTGAAGGGCTTGGTCCAGCTCAGCATCCGCTGGAACACCGGCCAGCGGCGGAACATGCCGCCGGGTGCCGGGTCCTCCGAGAGCACTGCATGGTCGATCCCCATCCGGCTCAGGCTGTAGCTCAGTTGCAGTCCGCCGGGGCCCGACCCCACGAGCACGAGTCGATAACGACCTGGTGGAAAGGGCTTTTGCGCTAGCTCAGCCACTTGGTTGTGTTCTTGAGTTTCCGCGCCTCCCCCTGCAGCAGGCGATACATGACTTTTGGATGGGCGGTCAGGAATCCCTCGAGCTGCGCCGCTGGCAAGACGAGGCAGCGAAGGGGCGTCGCGGCGACGATATCGGCAACCGGCACCTCACCAAGCAGGCAGGAAATCTCACCGAAATAATCGCCGGCCTTCAGCGAGGTGCGGTCGACACCATTCACCCGGATGGCGGCGGTACCCTCGAGAATGATGTAGAAGCCGGAGCCGCTGACGCCCTGACGCAGGATGCGTTCGCCATCGCCAAAGAAGGTCTCGTCGAAGAGGTGCGCCACTTCCTCGAGCTGAGGACCCGTCAGGTCCGCGAACAGGGAGAAGGCCGCGATGGTGTTGACGACGTCGTCTCGAACGGCCATCAGGCAGGCTCCTCGGCAGCCGGACGCACGGTTCCGGGCTGGGTTCGCTTCTGTGCCGCGGCGGCCGGTTGAGGGTTGCGAATGCCGACGGCATTCACGATCGCTCCCGCCAGCAGCAGCGCGGCCCCGACCAGCATGGCCAGGTGGAAGGCATCAGTCGAGGCGATCCGCACGATCGTCGCCAGCGTCGGATCGCCGGCGGGGTTCAGCGGGCTGACCAGCTGGCGGAAGCGCGGCGACGTCACATCCAGGCCGGGTCGCTGCGTTGCCAACGCGTTATAGAAGCTGATCGTGATGAAGATGAAGATCGCGGCGCCGGCCAGCTGCGGTCCCACCCGGGAAATCGCGTTGTTGATCGCCGACGCGAGGCCGGAATTGTGCCCGGGGACCGAGCGCATCAGGGCGGTCGTCAGCGGCGCCACCGTCATCATCAGGCCGATGCCGAACAGGATGCCGCCCGGCAGCAAATCGGTGACGTATGAGAGGGGCGGCACGAAGGTCGCCGGGTTGCCCGGCTGGAAGTGCCAGGGGGCGCTGTTCGCCGGGATGCGGGCGAACCAGAGCACGCCGAGCGCCATGATGGCGGGTCCAATCGCCATGAACCAGCGCGGTCCATACTTCGCCGCGAAACTGCCGAAACGCGCCGAGAAGAAGATCAGGAACAGCGTCCCGGGGATCCCGGCGAGCCCTGCCCCGGCCGCGGTATAGCCGAGCGTGCCCTGTTGGAAGATCGCCAGGTAATAGAAGGTGACGTACAGCGCCCCATAGATGAGGAGCGTCGAGATGTTGGTGACCGCGAAGTTGCGCGACTTGAAGAGGGCCAGCGGAATCAGGGGATGGGGCGCGCGCGCCATCCAGAGCGGCAGTACAGCGGTGAAGATGACGCCAACGCCCAGGGCGATGAAGCCGACCGGGTCGCGCCAGTCGCGCTGCTGCCCGTAGATCACGCCGAAGGCGAGCCCGCCGACGGCAAGCGCCACGATGATCGAGCCGATCCAATCGAACTTGCCGGTCGCCTGCTCGTCGCGGCTCTCGGGAACGTGCACGGAGGTGGCCCAGAGGGCGATCAGGATGAGAGGCACGTTGATCAGGAAGGCGGCGCGCCAGGAGATGGAGTCCACGAGAAATCCGCCCACCACCGGGCCAAGGATCGTGGTCGCGCCCGAGGCGCCGGCCCAAACGCCGAATGCCCGCCCCTGCGCCTCGCCTTCGAAGTTAGCCGTGATCAGCGCCAATGACCCGGGCACCAGCAAGGCGCCGGCGGCGCCCTGAAAAACCCGGAAGAGCACGAGCAGCTCCATGTTTGGCGCGAGCCCGCAGAGCACCGAGGTCGCGCCGAACCCGATCAGGCCGAAGACGAACATCCGCTTGCGGCCATAGAAATCGGTAAGGGCGCCCGCGAGGATCAGCAGGGCACTGAGGGTCAGGAGATACGCGTTATAGACGTAGGACTGGCCTTCCAGGACGCCGAACCAGAGTCGCGGGAGGTCGCGGCCGATGCGGGGCAGCGCGACGTTGACGACTGTCGAGTCGAGGAACACGATGCCGGATCCAAGCACTGCCGCAACCAGGATCCAGCGGCGCCGATCAGTCATCCATCCCCTCCTGCTCCGTGTACGGTCTGCGCAGATTGTAGGGCGGGGGTGGCCGCAACGTCATGTTTCGAATCATGCATTAGCGTCAGCGCCAACACCGGAAAGACGACGACCGAAACCAGTCCGGCGCCCACCAGTGCGGCACCGCTGGCCGGGCTGATCAACCGGAGCTCGAGGCCGATTGCCGAGGCCGCGACTATGAAGGGGAGGGAGGTTGCCTGCAGCAGCGCGGCCGCCATGATCCGCCGGCCACCGATCACGCTGCGGTAGAGCAAGGCCGGGAGCCCTCGGACCGCGAGCAGCGCGAGCAGGAAGACCGGCAGCCGGAGCAGGGTGGACGGGCTGGCGAAGAGCGCGCGTAGGTCGAACTGCAACCCACTGGTCACGAAGAAAACCGGGATCAGGAAGCCATAGCCGATCGCCTCGAGCTTGACCGGAAAATTCGGATGGGTTCGGAACTGGTCCTGGTCGATGAGCCGCAAGGTGGCTCCGGCCAGGAACGCCGCAAGGATGGTTTCCAGTCCGAGCTTCTGCGCCAGCGCGGTAAAGGCGATCAACAGCACGACGGCGGCTCGAACCCGGATCTCGGCAGTCGTGTCTTGTAAGCGGGTAAGGAGCGCCGACAGCCGCATGATTCGCTCCAGCCGCATCACGCCGAGCACGACGAGGCCGATGACGGTCACGAAGCCGGCCAGCAAAATCAGTTTTGCCACCGGCGAGCTGGCCTCGCGGGAAAAGAACAGTGAGAGCAGGATGACGGCGCCGAAATCCGCGACGGTGGCGGCCGCGATGACCAGCTGACCGAACGCCGACGTGGCCTCGCCGGCGTCCTTCAGCACCGGGACGACCAGGCCGAGCGAGGTGGCCAGCAGGATGATGCCGATCAGCAAGGGGCTTCGCACCAGGCCGAGGGCGAAGGCGAGGTAGCCGGCGACGAGGGCGAGGATGGCGGAGGCCGCGAAGCTGAGACCGGCAAGACGCAGCGCCCGGCCTCGCAAGCGCTCCAGGTCGATCTCCATCCCGGCGAGGAAAAGCAGAAAAGCCAGCCCGAGAATGGAGAGGAGCTGCACCGGCAGATCCACCCGGACCCATCCGAGGGCAGCCGGCCCGACCAGGATGCCGGCGACGATCTCGACGACGACGCTCGGGAGCCGCACGCGAGGAAAGAGCCCGAGCAGAAACGGGGCGGCGAAGGCGATCAGCGCCACCATCAGCAGGTTGGCGAACGACACCCCGGGCATCATCCGCAGCGGCGCATCACCGGCGCAGGGCAGCCGGTTCGCGCGCGCCGACGGGAATCTTCTCCAGCCGGACCTGGCCCCATCCGTCGCTGAGATGAGGGTCTATCTGGAGCTTCCCATCGACGACATCGAGACCGAGCGCGGTGCGTAGCGCCAACAGCGGCGCGCCGGCGGCCCACGCCTGGGGTCTCGAGGCGGTCGGGTACTCGACCGGTGCTCCGGTTTCGTCCCTCGAGAACCCGGCGAAGACTTCGGGCAGGCGGTACGCGAACGCCTCTGCGGCCTGGATCACCATCAGCGCCAGGTGCGACGCCTGTTCACGGTGGCCGTAGCGTCGCATCCCCTCGGCGACGAAGGCGGTGTCGTGCGGCCAGACCGTCCCGTTGTGGTACTCGATCGGGTTGTAGCCGGCATCCCGGGCGGACATCGTCCTGATCCCCCAGCCCGTGAACATCTCGGGCGACATCAGCCGTTTCACCAGGGAGGCTGCGCGATCCTTTGGAACGATGCCGGACCACAGCAGATGTCCCACGTTCGAGCTCATCGCGTCGACCTGGCGCTTCTCGCCATCGAGGGCGATGGCGTAGTGGCCGCGGGCCTCGATCCAGTAGTCGCGGTTGAAGCGCTCGCGCAGCGCTGCCGCCTCACTTTCCAGGCGGTCGGCGAGGGCCGGGTCGTCCCAGACCTCGCGCGCCAGTCGGGCGGTCCGGATGCGCGCGTCGTAGGCGTAGCCCTGGATCTCGCAGGTCGCGATCGGTCCCTGAGCCACTGTGCCATCACTGAAGAGGATCGAATTCCACGAGTCTTTCCAGCACTGGTTGACGAGGCCCTCGGTTGAGCGCGTCTGATATTCGAGGTAGCCATCGCCGTCGGGATCGCCGTGCCGCTCGATCCACTCGAGCGCCTTCATGGCGGCCGGTTTGAGCGTGTTCACGAAGTCGCGCTCCCCTGTCCACCGCTCGTACTCATCGAGCAGGATCAAAAAGAGCGGGGTTGCATCGTGGGTGCCGTAGTAGGGGCTGTGCGGACGCTCACCCAACATGGTCAGCTCGCCGCGACGTAGCTCGTGCAGGATCTTCCCGGGTTCAGCGTCGCGGAAGTCGTCGAAGCCGGTGGCCTGCAGCGCTGTCAGCGCCTCGAGGCTGGTGCGCGCCAGGTGCGGCTGAAATGGTAGCGCCTGGTAGGCGGTGATCAGGCTGTCGCGCCCGAACAGCGCCATGAACCAGGGCAGACCCGCTGCTGGAAGCGAGAAGGAGAGGTCCTTCAAGGGACGAAACCGAAGAGCCGCCAGATCGATCAGGCTTTGCCGGTAGGTGTGGCGCAGCACGTCGTTGTCGGTCTCGAGCGTGGGTGCTTGCGCCATCCACTGCTCGAACGTGGTCGGCATGTTGGGTTTGGGATTTCCGAAGGTGCGCTCGCCATGGTGCAGGCGATTCTCGGTCCCGTCCGCGACCGGGACCACGTCGATGCAGGTTTGCCAGGTGCCGCGTGGCAGTAGATGCAGCTCGATCCGGGCGCTTCGCTCGCCAACTTGAAATTCGTCGCTGAACCCGACGACGGTATCCCGGCGGAACGCGTCGCGGCTGTACATCATCGTCGCAGTATGGTTACCGAGCTCTGTGCGGAGCTGACCGCGCTTGGGCTTGTGATCCTTGACCTCGAACAGGTCGGCGAAGTCCGCGCCGTACTGCACCTCGATCGCAACCGTCAGCGGGTGGTCGCTGTGGTTCTGAACGGTGAGGTCCTCGTGGACGCCGCCGGCGATGAAGCGATCCCGGCGGATGGAGATCGGCGGGTTCTCGCCGACGCTGACACTGGCCAGCGTGCCAAAGACCGACGCCGAGTAATAGTCGACGGTCCGGCTCGTGAGGACGTGAACCGGCCGGCCGTCGACCAGCAGCCGCCAGTCGGAGAGGTGGCGCATGTCAGCATGGAAGAACCCGTTCGCCATCTCGCCCGCTTCGACATCGCCTGCCCGATCAGAGACGAAGAAGGTGTTCCCGTCGAGCACGGTGAGCTCGTCGGCCATCGACCAAGACTACGCTCAGCCGCCGGCCGAGCCGTAAAGGAACTGGCCCGAGTGCGCGTCGATGAACACCAGGTAGAAGCTCGCCCGGCGAGGGGTGCTGCCGGGTGGCCCGCTCGATGAAATCATCGAAGCGGGCAGGCTGACCACCCAGCAGAGCCGCGGTGGCTTCGTCCCGGGGTTTGTTTCGACGACTTCGGCGAGAACCGACTGGAGGACGGTTCCCCCAGGCGCCTGCTGCAAGGCGAGCTGCTCGCCCTGGGATCGGCTGATGTCGGGGTGATCCCACGGAAACGGATTCAGCAGTACGGTTCCGGACTCTGCGAGCCGGTCGGCGGACACTGCACGGATCGATGGGCCAAGCGTGGGATGCACAAGCCGAGTAGCGGCAAAGAGGAGAATACCGCCGAGGACGACTCCGGCGACAACGCCTGCCCGTTTGCGCGACACAAGATTTCAACGGAGATGAGCACCTAAAGTTCCATCGGGAACTCACCAAAAAAAGAGGAGATATCGTGGCCAGAACACGTATCGACGTTCGCGAGCTGCAAGCTCCCATCCGGGAGCGATATAACCGGGACCCGCGGACGGCCCAGATTCGGCTGAGTGTGCGCAGCGGCCAAAGCGATCTGAGCGATCCCCTGCACTGCGCCGTTGTCCCCGAGTCGGTGCCCGAAGTCTCGTGGAGATCAGGCGCTCACCCGGCCGTCGGCGGTAGCGGCGATGTTCCCTGCTCGGGCGATGTTCTGCTGGGCGCCCTTGCCGCCTGCCAGGAGACGACGTTGCGGATGGTGGCCGCCAACATGGGCATCGAGCTCGAGTCGCTTGAGGTGGAAATCGAGGCAGACTGGGACGCGCGCGGCACGCTCGCCATGGGCGACTATCCGATCGGGCTGACCGCGATTCGGTGCACGACCCGGGTCACGGTTCCTGAAGACGTTCGTGGTGAACGCGCCGAGCGACTCCTGCGGAGCGCGGAGAAATACTGCGTCGTGCTCAACACCCTGCGCAGTGGGGTGCCGGTTGCATCGAGCTTCTCGCTCGACCAGCGTCAGTCGGACTCGTCCCGGACGGAAGTCTGATCGAGCACAAACCAGCCGCGGTCATCTTGATTTACGCTGCTGTTTGAGGGATATGGGGGAGCCGTTCGTTTCGCGAGGGTTTTTCGGCAGGCGGCGCCAGCCGGAGCAGGCCGGCCGAATCCCGCCGGGCCAGTACCTGGTTGACGATTGGCCGGTGCTTTCGGCCGGGCCGACCCCCCGCATCCGACTCGACCAGTGGCGCTTCACCATCGAAGGGTTGGTCCGGCAGCCGGTCAGCTGGAGCTGGGAGGAGTTTCTCAAGCTGCCCTCGAAGACCTACGTCGTGGACATCAGTTGCGTGACCAAGTGGACGAAGCTGGACATGAAGTGGCAGGGGGTCAGCGTCGATACCCTGTTGCAGGCGGTCGCGCTCGACTCGAGGGCGGCTTTCATCACGGCGTCCTCATACGGTGGCTACACCACCAACCTGGCGATCCCGGACCTTGTCAATGACCAGGCGTTCATCGCATACCAGGAGGGCGAGAAACCGTTGACCCCCGAGCACGGCGGCCCGGCCCGGCTGGTTGTGCCGCATCTGTACTTCTGGAAGAGCGCCAAGTGGATCCAGGGCTTTCGACTCGAAGAGCGGGAACAGCTCGGATTCTGGGAGACCCTCGGCTACCACCGTCGCGGCGATCCCTGGAAGGAAGAGCGTTACAGCGGCGACTGATGGCGGATGCCCTGCGCTGGCAGCTCGGCACCGTCACCGAAATTCATCAAGAAACGCCTCGAGCCAAGACCTTTACGATTGCGCTGCCCTTGTGGACCGCGCACCATGCGGGTCAGCACTATGACATCCGCCTGACAGCGCCCGACGGATATCAGACACAGCGAAGTTACTCGATCGCCTCGGAACCGGAGCGGCAGGGCCTAGTCGAGCTGACCGTGGAGCGCATCGACGACGGCGAGGTCTCACCCTACCTGCACGACGTCGTGCAGCCCAAAGACCAGATCGAGCTCCGCGGCCCGATCGGCGGATACTTCGTCTGGGACGTCGGTCTGGGCGGCCCGTTGCTGCTGGTGGGCGGCGGCTCCGGCGTCGTGCCGCTGATGGCGATGATTCGGCACCGGGTGGCGGCGGGCTCGTCGATCCAGACCCGCCTGCTCTACAGCGTTCGATCGCCCGACGATGTGCTGTACGCCGATGAGCTGCAAATGCTGCAGGATCACCGGGAGGGCGTCGACGTGATCTACACCTACACCCGCCAGGCGCCTGGCGGATGGACCGGCTACCGCCGTCGGATCGACCGAGCGATGCTTAAGGAGATCACGAGTCAAATGGAGGCTGGATTGCGGCCCTACGTGTGTGGCCCGACCCTGCTGGTGGAGGCGGCTGCCAACAACCTGGTCGAGCTGGGCATCCCCGCTGACCGGATCCGTACCGAGCGATTTGGCCCAACGGGCACCTGAGGAGGATCGAGATGGATGAACAGGACGGCGATCGAAATCGCGAGCTGATGCTCGATGGCAACGCAGCCGGCGGCATGCTTTACGACGTCTTCAGCGCCGAGATGACCGGCGCTCCCACGGAGTGCGCCAGCTGCGGCCGGAGAGGCGAGATCGGCAGCCTGCTGGCGTTCACGCAGGCGCCCGGCCTCGTCCTGCGCTGCCCTTCCTGCGAGAACGCCATGGTTCGGATCGTGCGCGCCGGTGACGTGACCTACCTGGACGCGCGCGGCGCCGTCTATTTGCGGATCGCCAGGTGATCCGAGTGGGAACCTCCGCCTCCACCCGGTGGTATGAGGGGGGTGAACCGACGGCGGCTTCTTCTCCTGGTGGTGGCCGCCGCTGCCGGGCTGGTATTGCTCGGCATTCTCGGAGCGGCGAACTATGCCGCCGCCCAGCGAAGGGCCGCTGCCTTTAGCCTGAAGCCAACTTCCAGCGTGCCTCGCCCCACCGCGACCCCATCGGCCGTTGCCAATCGATTGCAGGCGACCTGCGCAACGCCCGCGTCGATAGCACGCGCTGATGATCTCTGGGTCGCGGGTGCCGGGACGATGGCCGGCTACCGAGCCCACGAGACGTTCCTCGACATCACCTTGCCCCATGAAGCCGTCGCTCGCACCGACCAGGTTGTGGGCAACCTTCGGGTGCGCCAGCTCGGTCCTGCGAAGATCGCGATCCAGGGCGGATGCTTTGCGGTCGAGCTCAACACCCTCACCAGCATCGATGCGCTGCCAGGAAGGAGGGCCCAGGATCGCGATGAGCTCTACGGAGATTTCCTGGATACCCGTGACTATCCCTACGCTGTGCTCACACTGCATCGGACCGAGGTGCCGGTCTTCAGCAGTCGCCCGCAACACGTGATCGTCGCCGGCGACCTGAGCGTTGCGGGGGCGACGCACCCGGTCGCCGTCGCGGTCGACGCTCAAACCGTAGCCGGCGGGGTCCAGGCCGTCGGCTCGATGGCGATTGATGCCCACGACTTCGGGATTCGCCTGCCGGGGGAAGGTGACCCAATCGTGGTGGATTCGCATCTGACCCTGGAGTTCCTGCTGGTGCTGGAACATGTCGACCATCAGACGGGAGCCAATTAGCCTTTAGGCCCGGGACTGGAACCAGCCGGTCCATCAGTTGGTATGAAGGGGTAGCAATCGATCCGTGGAGGGCCGGCCACTGGACGACACCGCTCTCGTCGAACGCGCAAGAAACGGCGATGTCAACGCCTATGAAGCACTCGTCCAGCACTATCAGGAGCTGGCGTTCCGGGTCGCCTATCAGGTTACGGGTGACGCCGCGGACGCGGAGGACGCCGCGCAAGAGGCGTTCGTGAACGCCTACTACGCGCTCGGCCGCTTCCGCGCCGGCGCACCCTTTCGGCCGTGGCTGCTCCGGATCGTCGCCAATGAGGCGCGCAATCGCCGAATGGCGGCGCACCGGCGCACCGCTCTGGCGCAGCGGGCCCTGGTCGCCCAAACCTCGGGAGAGGCGGCCCCCTCTCCCGAGACGGCGGCCGAGGCTGAAGAGTTTCGCGCCACCCTGCTGGCCAGCCTGCGGCGGCTGCGAGACGATGACCGCTTGATCCTTGCCTACCGGTTGTTCTTCGACCTTTCCGAGGCCGAAATGGCGGAAGCGCTCAAGTGCCCGAAGGGCACAGTGAAATCGAGGCTGTCGCGAGCTCTGGGTCGTCTGCGGGCGGCGTTGCCGGCCGACGTGCGGCTGCCGGCGACAGCGGGAGAAACGGATGGCTGAGCCTCAGCGGCTCCGCGACCTCGAGCTCGAGCGAGCGCTGCGCGATCTTGGTCCGCGCTATCCCTATCCGCCGACGCCGAACCTCGCCACGATGGTGCGGAGCAGGATCGTGGCGAGGCCGATCGCCGCGGTTCGTCCGGTCGCGCTGTGGCGTGATCCGCGGCGACTCGCGCTGGTCGCCGCGGTGCTCCTCGTCGTGGCCGGCGCTGCGGCGCTGATCAACCCGGCGACACGCGACGCGATCGCGCACTTCTTCCATGTCCGCGGTGTCATCGTGACCCGTGGGCCATCGCCACTTCCCTCGGTGTCGCCGGTGACGCCGCTCGACCTCGGCCGCCTCACCACCCTGGAAGAGGCGCAACGGGCCGTGGGGTTCACGATTGTCCTGCCGCCGGCGCTGGGTGCGCCGGACGCCGTCTATGTAGCGAGCGGGCCGCCGGGCGGCGAAGTCGCGCTCGCCTACAAGCCGCGGCCCGGCATCCCGGTGGTCAGAGAGACCGGCTTGGGGGTGCTGGTCACGGAGTTTCGCGGCGACCTGGCCGAGGGGTACATCACCAAAGAGGTCGGCCCCGGCACCACTGTGGAGGAAACGTCGGTCAACGGCGATCCGGGCTGGTGGATCGCCGGCCAGCCCCACATCATCGTCATTCAGACGGGGCCCGGCGAGAGCAGCCCCGAGACGCTCCGCCTGGCTTCCAACACGCTGGTCTGGGAGCACGGTGTGGTCACCTACCGGATCGAGTCGGGCTTGTCGAAGGCCGAGGCGATGCGGTTGGCGGCGGGGCTTCCCTGAGTTAACGCCGGTGCCGGCGGCAAATGGTCTCCGGGTCCCACCGCCGCCGGCTCCAGACGCGCACCGATTCTGCGGGCTGCTTTTGACAGCTGTGTGTCGTAACCACGCTGCTATCGCCACGCGCTATAGGTCCCGCAGTCATTCACAGCGCGTTCACAGGTTGGGGGCAGGATGAAGGACAGCCGCGATTCAACCGAAGAAGGAGAACGAGATGAACGACCAAAAAAACGATAGGAAGCGCAAGCTGGCGATGCTCGGCGGGCTCGGGCTCGGCCTGGCGATCCTGGGGCGCAAGCGCCGCTGGCGCCGGTACGCGATGGCCCAGATGATGGGCGGCGGGTACGGTGGCGGGCGCTGGGGCCGCTTCGGCGGCTATGGCCACGAGGGTCACGGTGGACCGCAACAGCCGGTCACACTGCCGCCCTTCATCGAGGCGACGCTCAAAGCCTGGCACGACCGGGCGCACGGTAACGTCCAGCCGGCCGGCGCCACGCCCGAGCAACCGACGCAGGTCTAGCCGACTTCCTCCCTCCCGATTGAGAGGCGGAGCTCCCCGCTCCGCCTCATCCCACGTCATAGGATGGCGCTGATGCACACGATCCTGGTGGTGGACGACGAACCGCAGCTCGTGCAGCTCGTTCGCGATTACCTCGAGCACGGCGGCTTCAAGGTCCTCACTGCGGCCGACGGGAGTTCGGCCCTACGAACGGCCGCGACGCTGCACCCCGACCTCGTGGTCCTCGACCTTGGCCTGCCCGGAATGGACGGTCTGGACGTGACACGGTCTCTGCGACGGAATGGTGCGGTCCCCATCATCATGCTGACCGCGCGCGCCGACGAGTCCGACAAGCTGGTCGGCCTCGAGCTGGGCGCCGACGACTACCTGACGAAACCCTTCAGCCCGAAGGAGCTCGTCGCTCGTGTCCGCTCGGTTCTGCGCCGGAGCGAGGCGGCCCGCGAGCCCGCCGATCTGATCCGCGTCGGCGACGTCGAGCTCGACCTGCCCGGCATGCTGCTGACGATCAATAACCGGCGGATCGAGGTGACGCCTACAGAGTTCCAGCTGCTCTCGACCATGGCGCGCCAGCCCGGGCGGGTCTTCAGCCGCGCCCAGCTGCTGAATGCCGTGCACGGTGTCGCATTCGAGTCGTATGAGCGCGCCATCGACGCCCACATCAAGAACCTGCGCCGCAAGATGGAGCCCGACCCGCACAATCCGCGCTACCTGCAGACGGTTTTTGGCGTCGGGTATCGCTTCGCGGACATGCGGCGATGAGCGGCCAAGGCGGCTGGGGCGGCCGCAGGTGGCGCGGCCCTGGTTGGCGCGGACCGGGACCGCCGCCGTGGTGGCCGCAGGGCGAGACATGGCCGCCCGCCGGGCGCCCGCCATGGCCCCGGATGGGGCGCCGCTTCCTGTGGCGGGTGGCGTGGTTCATGGTCGCCGCCTTCCTGCTGATCGCGGTGGTGCTGACCATCGGCGTGGTCCTGGTTGGTGCCGCGGTCGGGTTGATCGCCACCCCGCCGGCCGTCCGGATCCTCGCGATTGCGGCCCTGATCTTGTTCATCGCCCTCGTCGCCCGCGGTGGCCGGCGGTTCCGACGGATGGCGGTGAACGTCGGCGAGCTGGTCGACGCCGCCGGGCGGATCGAGGCGGGTGACTACGGCGTCCAGGTTGCGGAACGCGGACCGCGCGAGGTCCGCACGTTCGCCCGGGCGTTCAACGCCATGAGCGCGCGGCTGGCCGCCACCGATCGCAACCGGCGGGCCTTCGTGGCGGACCTGGCCCACGAGTTCCGCACGCCGTTGGCCATCATCCGCGGACAGGCCGAGGGAATCGGCGACGGCGTGTATCCAGGCGACGAGGCGCACCTGACACCCATCCTGGATGCCGCGGCGTCTCTGGAAACTCTGGTCGAGGCCTTGGGCACCATGACGCTCGCCGACGTCGGCAGCCTGCAATTGCACCGCGAGCCGGTCGAGGTCGGCGTGCTGGTCAACAGCAGCCTCACCGCTTTTCAGAGCCTGGCGGATACCGGAGGGGTGCGGTTGACGGCGACGATCGCCCCCAACACGCCGGCCATCGATGCCGACCCGGTGCGGATCCGAAGCGTCCTGTCAAATCTGCTCTCCAACGCCATCCGTCACACGCCGTCGGGTGGCAGCGTCGGCGTCAGCGCAAGTCGTTCCGGCGATGCCGTTACCATCGCTGTGCGAGACACCGGAGAGGGCATCCCCGAAGAGCTTCGCTCGCGGGTCTTCGACCGTTTCGTCAAAGGGCCAGGCTCACCAGGCGCGGGGCTGGGGCTGGCCATCGCGAAAGACATCGTGACCGCCCATGGCGGCTCCATCGACCTGACAAGCGAGATCGGGAAGGGGACCGAAGTCCGGGTCACGCTACCGATCGCGAGCTAGCCCTCTCAGCTCGACGCCTGTCATTCGTCATGATTGTTGGTGTGACGACCGCCGTTCGGATCGTCGTGCTGCCAGGTGACGGCATCGGTCCCGAGGTGACCGAGGCGGCCCGCCGGGTGCTCGACGCCGCGGCCGGCCGAGTGGGTATGGAGCTCGATTTTGTCGAGGAGTTGGTCGGCGGTGCCTCCGTCGACGCGTTCGGCGTGGCGCTGCGTCCACAGACGCTGCGATTGTGTAAGACGGCAGACGCCATCCTGTTCGGCGCGGTCGGCGGACCGAGATGGGA
>VBHC01000084.1 GCA_005889535.1 Chloroflexota bacterium | reverse complement strand
ACCGGCGGACCAGCGGGTCGCATCGCGAGCAGGTCACGAGGATAGGTGGGCGGCCGGTCGCTGATCAGGCGGGTGAAACGCTCGTACGACGCGGCGGTTTCGCCGGCAGGAGCGTCCGCGACGGCCCGCCGCAGGGCGTGCGCCGCGGCGAGTTCCTTGACGGAGGCCGACGCCTGAAGCGCATCGACGACGTCAGGGTTGGTCGCGTGGTACTCGCTCCCCGTCTTGTGATGCTTGAAGAAGCCCGGACTCGTCAGCGATGGCGCCGCCTCCCTAAAGCCGGACGCGTGACGCCCCAGGGCCTCTTCGCCCAGGTCGGCAAAGCTCGCGCCACCAACCGGTGAGGGCGTCCCGGCGAAACAGGTATCGACGACCGCGGCCGCGAGCCCGATGATCTCGAAGATCTGCGCCCCCTGGTAGCTGACGACGGTGGAGATGCCCATCTTGGCGAGGACTTTCAGGGTGCCGTCCTCGATGGCCCTGATGAAGCGCTCCTGGGTCGCCGGCGGGGGCAGGGCCGCGATCGACTGCAGCGCCAGGCGGGGGCAGATCGCCTGCGCTCCGTAGCCAAGCAGCGCGACAACGTGATGCACGTCGCGCGCTTCGTCGGTCTCGACGATCAGGCTGGTCCGGCTGCGCAGGCCGGCCCGCATCAGGTGGTGATGCACGCTGCCCACCGCGAGTAACGCCGGGACGGGGGCGCGGTCATGATTGGCGGCGGTGTCGCTGATGATCAGGATGGCTGCTCCGGCCTCGATCGCCGCTTCGGCATCACGGGCCAGCCGGCGGCAGGCGCGCTCCAGGCCGGCGGCGCCGTCGGCCACGGAAAAGCTGGCGTCGAGATCCACCGCCTTGAAGGGAAGGGGCATCGACCGCACCCCGGCAAGACCGGATGGAAAAAGCAGGAAGCTGTCGAGCTGAAGCATGCCGGCTGCGTCCGGGCCCTCGCGGAGGAGCGGCGCGGACGGCCCCAGCGCGGTGCGCAGCGACATCACCAGCCGCTCGCGCAGGTGATCGATCGGCGGGTTCGTGACCTGCGCGAAGCGCTGCTTGATATAGCTGTAGAGCAGCCGCGGCTGGTGGCCCAGCACCGAGGGCGCCGTGTCGTCGCCCATGGAGAAGACCGGTTCATGCCCCTGGGTTGCCATCGGGCGCAGCACGAACGTGAACTCTTCCTTGGTGTAGCCGAAGGCGGCCTGGCGGGCAACGAGGTCGGACGGCACATCGTCGACTGGCGCGCCGGTGCTGACCGATTGCAGATGATCGTTCAGCCAGGCCCCATACGGTTGTTGTGCCGCGAGCCGCGACTTGATGGTTTCATCGTCCTCGACGCCACCGTGGTCGGGGTCGACGCAGAGCATCCGGCCGGGCCCGAGCTTTCCCCGCCGCACCCGTCCGTGACCGCGGACATCCACGGCGCCCGCCTCCGAGGCGCAGGCAATTAGACCGTCCTCGCACACCGCATAGCGGAGCGGTCGCAAGCCGTTGCGGTCCAGCGCGGCGCCGACCCGAACGCCGTCCGTGAACACCAGGCCCGCCGGGCCATCCCAGGGTTCCATGAGGCATGCGTGGTAGCGATAGAAATCGCGCACGGCGGGGTCGACGTCGAATCCCTCCCATGCCTCGGGGATCAGCATCGCCAGCGCGTGCCGGATGTCGCGACCGCCCCGGACCAGCAGCTCGAGCGCGTTATCGAGCATGGCCGAGTCGGACCCCTCCGCATCGATGACGGGCTTGAGGAGCTCCTCGTCGGCGAGGTGATCCGCCCCCAGCCGCCCTTCCCGCGCTCGCATCCGGTTGACGTTGCCCTGGATGGTGTTGATCTCGCCGTTGTGACACAGCAAACGAAACGGCTGGGCTCGCTCCCATGACGGCGTCGTGTTGGTGCTGTAGCGCTGATGGAAGATCACGAAGGGCGCGGTGAACCCCGGGTCGCGCAGGTCCGGGTAAAAGCTTGCCAGTTGATCGGCGGCGCACATCGCTTTGTAGGTCACGGTCGAAAACGACATGGAGGCGAGATATCCGCGTAGTCCGGCGTCCGCGATCGCGCGCTCGGCGCGCTTGCGGGCGCGGTAACATCGGGCCTCGGCGTCCGCGGCAGTGCGGGCCGGCTCCGCGCTGAGGATGGCCTGTTCGATCCGAGGCGCACTGGCTCGCGCGAAATCCCCGAGCGCACCCGGCTCGACGGGGACGCAGCGCCAGTCGATGACGGCGAGCTGCTCGTCGGAACATGCCGCTTCGAGCAGGTGCCGAACGCTGGTCCGCTCCGCATCGCCATCAGGACCTGCTGTGTTGGAGAGGAAAACCGTGGCGACCCCGATCGGCGCCCCTGCTTCCGTCCCCTTGCCGGCCCCCGCCATCCAGTTGCGGTAGAACGTTTGCGGCAGCGGCAGCAGGATCCCCGCTCCGTCTCCCGAGCGGTGATCTGAGGCGACGGCGCCGCGATGGCGAACTCGATTCAGCGCGGCCAGAGCTGCATCGACGATCTCCCGGCTAGCTCGCCCTCCGGCATCGGCGACGAAGCCGATTCCGCACGCATCGTGCTCGAATCGGGGGTCGTAGAGGCCTGCGCGTGGCAAGGTCGATCGCCACCGTATCGACTATCGGCTCGGCGTGCCACAGACGATCGCACGAAAAGGATGGGCGACGCTCGTATGCTCCGCACAACTGCCGCGGCGCCAGGCGGAGCGGCGTTGCAGCGCCGTCTGCGCCGACACCGCATCGCCGCCCCTTCCCCCACCTTGGACGCCCGCGCTCCTACGGCCAAGCGTAGGCGTCGAGCACCATCAAGTCAAACGTTTGCCCAGGTATGAATCAAAACCGACTAACGTGATGCCAGGCGGCCGGCCGCCTGGCGATGAAACGGAGGGGTGGCGGGCGGGGGAAGCGCGACGAACTGCGCCGGGCACGAGGCATCGTGACGCTGGAGGATGTCGCCCGGGCGGCCGGCGTGCACTACTCGACAGTGTCCAGGGCGCTGGACCCGAGCAAAGTCTGGCGCGTCAACGCGGTGACGCGCAAACACGTCGAGGCGGTCGCTCGACGAATGGGCTACCAGCGCGATATGGTCGCCAGCGGCCTGAAGCGGGGCCGCACGCACACCGTGGCGGTGGTGGTCGCCGACCTCGGCAATCCGTTCATCGCGCCCGTGTTGCGGGGGATCGCGAACCGGCTCGAGAGCGCCGGACTGATGTCGCTGATTGGCGAAACCCAGGATGAGTCGAAACGCCTCGCGCGCATCCTGGATCATCTCTTGAGCCGCCGGGTCGACGCCATCATCCTGACCGCCGCCCGGCTCAGCGACGGGCCGGCCCTGCGGCGCATCAGTCGCAAGGGCGTCCCGGTGGTGCTGGCGGTCCGCGACGTGCCCGGAATCCGAATGCCCTCGTGCACCAACGACGAACTGCTCGGCGGGAGGCTGGCGGCCGAGCATCTCATCGGGCTGGGGCATCGGCGGCTGGCCCAGCTGCGCGGCCCCCGGGATGTATCCCCGACGGTCGAGCGGGCCCAGGGGTTCAGCAAGGCTGTCGCCGCGGCTCGTGCCGTCGAGATCGTGGTCCGGTCGACAGCCACGACGCCAACCCCGGATGAGGGCCGCCGCCTGATGCGGCTGCTGCTCGACGGCCGGCAACCACCGCCGACCGCCGTCTTTGCCCACCATGACCTGATGGCGCTCGGCGCCATGGCGTTGACGGTGGAGCGCGGTCTCAGCTGTCCGGACCAGGTCTCGATCATGGGCTTCCACGACCTGCCCCAAGTCGATCGGGTGACCCCGCCACTGACAACCGTCCGTGAGCCAAGCGAGGAGCTCGGACGGATCGCGGCTGAGATGACGCTCGCCATCCTGGGCTCACCGGACCAATCGCCGGCATCGCGCCGCCTCCCCCCGACCCTCGTCGTCCGCGAGTCGACCGCCGCTCCGCCGGGGCAGCGGCCGGCCGTCCTCGACCCGATTGGCGAGACAGTGAGAAAATCAACCTGATGACGCCGGTTACCGAGCTGATCTCGGTTCGCCATACCGACCTCTACCTCGACGGAGGCTGGCGCCCCGCGTCGGACGCGCAGCGGATCGAGGTCACGGATCCCGCGACCGCCGAGGTGATCGCCACGGTCGCCAGCGCTTCCGTGGCCGATGCGCTCGCGGCGGTGGAGGCGGCTGAGAAGGCATTCCATCCCTGGGCCGCGCGGCCGCCGCGCGAGCGCGCGGAGATCCTACGCAAGACGTTCGAGTTGATGATGCGCGATCGCGACAAGCTCGCCGAGCTGATGGTGCGTGAGAACGGAAAGACGCTGGCCGAGGCCCGCGGTGAGGTCGCCTACGCCGCCGAGTTCTTCCGCTGGTTCTCCGAGGAAGCGGTCCGCAACATCGGTTCTGTCTCGATGGCGCCAAGCGGCGCGAACCGGATCCTGGTGGAGCACCAGCCGATCGGCGTCTCGGTGCTGGTCACTCCCTGGAACTTTCCGGCGGCGATGGCCACCCGCAAGATCGGGCCGGCATTGGCCGCTGGCTGCACCGTGGTGTTGAAGCCGGCCTCCGAGACGCCGCTCTCGGCGCTGGCAGTGGCCGACCTGCTCGAGCAGGCGGGCGTCCCGAAGGGCGTCGTCAACGTCATTCCCTCGAAGCGATCCTCGGAAGTGGTCAAAGCCATGCTCAAGGATTCGCGGGTGCGCAAGCTCTCCTTTACCGGATCAACCGAGGTGGGGCGCATCCTGCTGGCGCAGGCGGCGGAGAACGTGATCAGCTGCTCGATGGAGCTGGGCGGCAACGCGCCATTCATCGTGCTGGCGGATGCCGACCTCGACGCGGCGCTTGAAGGCGCGCTCATCGCCAAGATGCGCAACACCGGACAGTCGTGCATCGCGGCCAACCGCTTTTACGTCGAGGCGCCGGTGGCGGAGAAATTCTCCACCATGCTGGCCCGCGCCATGGGCGAGATGCCGGTGGGGTCGGGCCTCGATCCCGATGTCAAAGTCGGACCGGTCATCAATGATCCGGCTCGCCAGAAGATGCTGGGGTTGGTCGAGGAGGCGGCCGGTCACGGCGCCCGTGTGCTGACCGGAGGCAAGGCACCGAATCGCCCCGGCTACTTCGTCCCGCCGACCGTGCTCAGCCAGGTGCCGCCGGACGAGCACATCCTCAAGGAGGAGATCTTCGGGCCGATCGCGCCTGTAGTGACTTTTCGCGATGTCAACGAGGCGATCGCCTTTGCGAACCGGACGGATCGTGGTCTGGCGTCCTACGTGTACACGCGCGACCTGGCCAAGGGCCTGGCGGTCGCCGAGGCGATCGAGTCGGGCATGGTCGGCCTGAACCGCGGCTTCATCTCCGACCCGGCCGCACCGTTCGGCGGGGTCAAGCAGAGCGGTGTCGGACGCGAAGGCAGCCACGAGGGACTGCTGGAGTTTCTCGAGACCAAGTA
Source organism: Chloroflexota bacterium (assembly GCA_005889535.1). Classification (GTDB taxonomy): domain Bacteria; phylum Chloroflexota; class Dormibacteria; order CF-121; family CF-121; genus CF-13. The sequence continues at coordinate 4,027 of VBHC01000084.1, read as the reverse complement.
CATCGCGACGAACTGGTAGAAAGGCGCAGCGCCGCGGGTCAGCCGGCCGGGTTCCGAGGCACGGCGAGCTGCTGTGACCAGTGATAGCCGCCATCGGTCGTCGCTACGATCACATTGTCGCCGCTACCGTTGACGGTAAGCACCCAGCCAACGGAGGTGCTCACGAACGCGGCATCGAACGTTTCCCACGCGCCCGCGATGGCACCGGTGCTCTTCAATGTCGCTCCCCCATTGCTGGCGATCATGGTGCTCGCGGCGTTGGCCGGCGGGGTGTCGCCGACGAACACGGCGTCCGCCGCATCGACGACACTGAAGCTTCCCGGGTAGCTTCCCGGACCTGCAGGGACGCCGGGCAGAAAATTGCCGATGGTGCCGGGCTCAGCCATGACCGTCCGCCAGGATTGCCCGTCAGCGGTGGCATAAATCACGTAGGGCGAGTGCCCCGCGGCGGCACCTCCGGGAGCCCACTGCACCCATGAGCCCGATGGCCCGGCGCACTCGATGCGGGCCCATCCGCTGAGACCGGTCTGGCTGCTCGCCATCTGCAGCACCTGGGTCCAGGTCTGTCCGCCGTTCTGGCTGCGGTAAACCGTTCCCGATGCGCTCGCCAACCATCCGTGGGAGGCATCGCTGAAACACACCGATTGAGGATCGCGCGGACTGTTGAGGTTCGTCCACGAGCGGCCGCCATCGTTCGAGACGACCACGGTGCCGCCGCTGCTGGGGATCAGGACGCCGTGCATGATCAGTGGCGCGTTGCCGCCCGCGATCCCCCATCCCTGGGTTGCGTTGACGAAGTGAACGGATCGAATCCACGACGCCGCTTCGCCGAGTTGGTGCCAGGTCCGCCCACCGTCTGTCGTTCCGAGCACCGTACGGCCGCCGACCACCCAACCAGTCGTGCTGCTGATGAAGTCGACGCCCACGAAGTCCTCGGTCGACACGAGTTGCTTCGTCCAGTGGGTTCCATCCGTCGTCGTGAAGATGGCGTGTGATCCGACCGCCCAGCCGAGATGCGATCCAACCATTTGAATCGAGGCCAGTGCCGGAATGGCTCCTGGTACGGCGCCGGCCGGCGTCGGCGAAGGGCTCGGGGACTCTGTTGGTGACGGCGATGCGCTCGCGGTCGCGCTTGGCGTGGCGGTCGCCAGGCTGACCGGGGGTGTCGGCGACGGACGGCCGAGGTTTCGCAACTCCATCGCCCCAAACGCGAGGCCAAGGCCGGCAACGAGAACGAAAGCGGCCATGGCGACGGCCGGCAGCATGGCGAAGCGGCTTTCCCGCGGGCGCTCGCCAAGGCCCGCCATCAAGGATGTCGCAAGATCCGGGCGGGGGTTCGCCTCCCGGCGGAAGCCCTGAGCGAACCGCCGGAGCCGGCTTTCGCCGTCGGTGGGGTTGGCCATCAGGTTGCCTGCTCCTTGAGTTCCAGCGTGGGTCCGAGACGGCGCAACTTGGTGACGACACGGTGCAAGAACACCCGAACGGTCGCAGGCTTGATCCCGAGTGCCCGCCCCACCTCATCCGCCGATTGGTCTTCAAAGTAATAGAGGTAGGCGACCTGGCGTTCCCGCGGCGACAGGCGGCGCAGCAGGCGGCCCATTTGCTCATCACCCGCGCGACGATCGATCTCGGCCATCGGATCGGCAGGCGCCGGTCGCCAGAATTGGATCCGGCGAGCGACCGCCTGGCGACGGTGGTAGTCGGTCGCACGGCTGGCAACCACCCGATAGAGGTAGCGACGGAATTCCGTCGCCTCGGACGGCGTCGACGCTGACGCCCAGAGTTGCGTCAGGGCATCCTGCAGGATCTCTTCGGCGATCGCTGGGTTCTGTGTAAGCATCAGGCTGAACTGGAACGCTGGGCGCGCCAACGACCGAACGTGCGCTTCGAACCACGGACGGTCAGCGGCGGCCAGCGTATCCTCCTTGTTCACCTGTCCTACGAACGTGCCGGTCTGGATGTTTACACGAGATCGGCCAGGTTCAGCGGTGTAACGCCGCCGGCACCCGATGATTACGAGCGGGCGACGAGCGTGGAAGCCTGTCTCGCTTCGTACCGCGCGATGTCGGCCTCGTGGCGCAGGGTGAGCGCGACCTCGTCCCAGCCATTGACGAGACACTCGCGGAAGAATGCGTCGATTTCGAAAGCCGCCTCGAATCCGGTCGCTGCAAGGCGCTGATCCACCAGGTCGACGGAAACCTTCGTACCCGGCTCCTGCAACCCCAGGTTGATCAGCTTGCGAACCGCGGGATCCGGCAGCTCCACTGGCAGCAGGCCGCAGCGGAAGCTATTGCTCTTGAAGATGTCGCCGAATGAGGGCGCGATGACGACCCGGAATCCCGCGTCCAGCAACGACCAGGGCGCGTGCTCCCGCGACGAGCCACATCCGAAGTTCGCGCCCGTCACCAGCACCGCCGCATCCCGGTACGCCGGCTTGTCCAGGATGAAATCGCCGTCGCGCCGCCAGTCGTAGAAGAGAAACGGACCGAAGCCGGTCCGCTCGATCCGCTTGAGGAACTGCTTGGGAATAATCTGGTCGGTGTCGACGTTCTCCCGGTCGAGCGGGGCGAGAATGCCGGTGACGCGGGTGAATGGTTTCATTCAGTTGAATTCCCGGACGTCAACGAGGTGACCGGCGATAGCGGCCGCGGCGGCCATCGGTGGGCTGACCAGGTGCGTCCGGCCCCCACGACCCTGTCGGCCCTCGAAGTTGCGGTTGCTGGTGGACGCGCAGCGTTCGCCCGGTCCGAGGATGTCGGGATTCATGCCGAGGCACATCGAGCAACCGGCGTCGCGCCACTCGAAACCAGCCTGCCGAAACAGGGCATCGAGTCCCTCGGCCTCGGCCTGTCGCTTCACGCTCGCCGACCCCGGGACGACCATGGCGCGCACCTTCGGATGGACGCGGTGACCGCGAACCACTGAAGCGGCGACCCGTAGGTCTTCGAGACGGGCATTGGTGCAGGACCCGATGAACACGCGGTCGATCGCGATCGCCTCGATCGCCGTGCCGGGCTGCAGCGCCATGTAGGTGAGGGCACGCTCGTCGGTTTCCGTCGACGGCGCCGGAACGCTGCCGCTGACGGGCACGGATTGCCCCGGGTTCGTACCCCAGGTGACGTACGGCTCCAGGCGGCCGGCGTCGATCCTTATCTCCCGATCGAAGATCGCGTCGCGATCGGAGGCGAATGCCCGCCACCGATCAACGCTGCGATCCCATCGATCGCTCGCCGGCGCGTACTCGCGACCCTTCAGATAGGCGAACGTGGTCTCGTCGGGCGCGATCATGCCGGCCCGCGCGCCGCCCTCGATCGTCATGTTGCAGATCGTCATCCGGCCCTCCATCGACAGGCCGCGGATAGTCGAGCCGCGGTACTCGAGGACATACCCGCGACCACCCTCGACGCCGATGGAGGCGATGATGCCGAGCGCGACGTCCTTCGCGGTGACGCCCAGCGGCAGCGCACCCTCGACCGTTACCGCCATTGTCTTCGGCCGGCGCTGACGCAGACACTGGGTGGCGAGCACGTGCTCAACCTCCGACGTTCCGATGCCGAAGGCGAGCGCGCCGAACGCGCCGTGGGTCGACGTGTGCGAGTCGCCACAGACGATCAGCATCCCGGGCTGCGTGAGGCCGAGCTCGGGGCCGATGACATGAACGATCCCTTGCCGGGCGTTGCCCATGCCGTACAGCCGGATGCCCTCCTGGCGACAGTTCTCTTCCAGCGCCGACATCTGGCGCTCGGCCACCTCATCGGCGGCAGCCCGCCCCCCAAAGGTGGGAACGTCGTGATCCATCGTGGCGATGGTGAGCTCAGGTCGCCGGACTCGGCGCTTGTTGAGGCGCAGGCCCTCAAAGGCCTGCGGCGACGTCACTTCGTGAACGAGGTGAAGGTCGACATAGAGTAGGTGCGGTTCGCCCTCCCGGGCGGCGACGACATGGTCGTCCCAGATCTTGGTCGCCATGGTTCGCGCCATTACTTGCTTTCCGCCAGGGCCCGAACCCGCAATGCCAGAAGCAGGTCGA
>VBHC01000083.1 GCA_005889535.1 Chloroflexota bacterium | reverse complement strand
CAAGTGGAGCCGATGCTGACGAAGATCAGCGCCCACGTCGACGGTGATCCCTGTTGTACCTACATCGGCCCGGGTGGGGCGGGCCACTACGTGAAGATGGTCCACAACGGCATCGAGTACGCCGATATCCAGCTGATCGCCGAGGCCTATGACCTGCTGACGCACGCGCTCAACCTCGGCGCGGAGGACCTGTCGCGCATCTTTTCCGAATGGAACAAGGGCGACCTCGAGTCGTATCTGATTCAGATCACGTCCGAGGTGCTCGCCAAGCGTGACCGGGCGACCGGCCGGCCGCTGGTCGATGTCATCGTCGACGAGGCGGAACAGAAGGGAACCGGAAAGTGGGCGTCGCAGTCCGCACTGGACCTCGGGATCCCGGTCACGGCGATCACCGAGGCCGTCTTCGCCCGATCGCTTTCGGCGCTGAAGGCTGATCGGCAGCTGGCGGCGCGCACGCTGATCGGCCCCAACGGTGGCGGGAAGGCACCGGCGCCGGCGTCGCTGGTCGATGACGTTCGCAGCGCCCTCTATGCCTCGAAAATCGTTGCCTACGCGCAGGGATTCGAGGAAATGCAGGCGGCCTCCAATGAGAACGGTTGGGACCTGCAGCTTGGAGCGATCGCCAGGATCTGGCGCGGCGGCTGCATCATCCGCGCCCGGTTCCTGAATCGAATCACCGATGCGTACGCGGCCGAGGGCGGCATCAAGAACTTGTTGCTCGTGCCGTACTTTCGTGACGCCATCGCCTCGACGCAGGACGCCTGGCGACGTGTCATCGGCGTGGCGGTGGAGCGCGGCATTCCGGTGCCGGCCTTCAGCTCATCCCTGGCCTATTACGACGCCTACCGGCGGGAGCGGCTGCCCGCCAACCTGGTGCAGGGATTACGGGACTACTTCGGCGCGCACACTTACCGGCGGATCGACCGAGCCGGCTCTTTCCACACGCGCTGGGCGCAAGATGGCGAGGAAGTGCCGGTCCGGTAGCCTCTAGCCGCGCTCGGAATTCAGCGGGCTTCGCGCAGCGCTGGCAGGAGCGGCGAGCCGAGCAGCGCATCGGCGGTGGCGCTGTTGGTGGCGAGCGGCACATTGCAGACGTTGCAGATCCGCAGCAAGGTCTGAATGTCGGGTTCGTGCGGGTGCTTGTCCAGCGGATCGACCATGAACACGACCGCGTCGATGTCGCCCTGGACGATCCGGTTCGCGATCTGGACATCGCCGCCGACCGGGCCGGACTCGAGACATTCAACCTCGAGCCCGACTTTAGTTCCGAGCAGCTTGCCGGTCGAGCTCGTGGCGACGAGTTGGCATTGGGCCAGCTGATCGCGATTGAACGCGGCGAATGCCACCAGGTCAGCCTTCTTGCCGTCGTGGGCGATGATCGCGAGTCGAGGAATGCGTGACATGGGCGTGCAGTCTAGCGGCCTCGGATTAAAGGCGGGTTAACGCGTCGTGCCAGACTAGGCGAAGTGGCTGATCGAGCCCCGGCGTTGCTCTTCGACCTCGACGGAACACTGGTCGATAGCGTGTATCAGCATGTGCTTGCCTGGCACGAGGTGCTCGGTGAGGCCGGCATGGAGCTGTCGGTCTGGCGGATCCACCGGCGGATCGGAATGAGCGGCGGACTGTTCGTCAACGCGTTATTGCGCGAGACCGGCAAGCAGCTCAGTCCCGAGGAAGCCAGCGCGCTGCGCGCCCGGCATGCTGAGGCCTTCGTCCGGCGGATGAGCGAGGTGCGTCCCCTGCCGGGCGCTCGGGATCTGCTGAGCCGGCTGACGCAGCAGAAGGTACCGTGGGCAATCGCCACCAGCGGCAGCGTGAGGACAGCCGGGCCGTCCATTGCCATGCTGGGCGTCGAGCCGAAGGTAGTGATTACGCGGGAGGATGTCGCGCATGCCAAGCCGGACCCGGATCTCTTCCTGGCCGCCGCCGAGCGACTCGGCGTGGATATCGTGCATTCGATAGTCGTGGGCGACAGCGTCTGGGACCTGCTGGCGGCGCAGCGGGCACCCGCATTGGGCATCGGACTCCTATCGGGCGGCTACGGTCGTGAAGAACTGCAGCAAGCGGGTGCTTACCGCGTCTACGAGGATCCGCGTGATCTGCTGCAGCACCTCGACGAAATCGGCGTGCGAGACACGCCCAGCTGACCGTCGCTGTTTCCGGGGGAGCGCCGGAGGTCCGGACACCGTGGCCTCTCTACCTCGGTCCCTTTGCCACCATGGCGGATCGCTTTTCGGTCGCGCCTATGCTGCTCCCGATCGCGGCCAGCTTCGGGGTCTCGCTCACCGCCGCCTCGGCCGCGGCCAGCCTCTATTACCTCGCGTACGGGCTGATGCCACTGCTCTATGGCCTGCTCGCGGACCGCTTCGGCCGGGTGCGCATCATCCGGGCCGCGCTGGTGGGCACCGCAATGGCGGACCTGCTCTCCGTCCTCTCGCCCAGCCTGACGTTTCTACTCGTAGCCCGCTTTGTCACAGGTGGCATCGCCTGCGGCGTCTTTCCGACGACGCTGGTCTACCTCGGTGATCGCTACGCCTTCAACGTCCGCCAGCAGGCGATTGCCGGCGTGCTGGTCTTCGTTGCGCTCGGCACTGCCACCGGTACCATCCTCGGTGGCCTGGTCGCGCATCTGTGGAACTGGCGGGCGTTCTTCCTGATCCCTGCCGCGATCGCGATAGTAGTCGCGATCGCGTTGAACCGGATTCCGGAGTCGCTGACCGCGCGCTCGAATCAGCATCCCGTCGGGCAGGTGGCCACGGTGCTCCGCAATCGCTGGGCGGTCTGGCTGCTGGCGCTTTCCTTGTTGCAGGGCGCCGTGATGTTCGGATTCGTTACGTACTTTGCGCCGGCGCTCGAAGCCGGCGGTCACAGCCCGGCAATCGCGGGCGCGGTGGTGGCCGGCTACGGAGTCGCGGTGCTGGTCTGCACCCGTGCCTTTGGTCATGTGGCACGTCTTGTGCCGGCCGCGCTGCTGCTGGCCGGCGGCGCCACCATGTTGACGGTGGGGTTCGTGATCGCGGCGATCAGCCAGTCCGTGCCGGCTATCCTGGCCGCGAGTGTGCTCGCCGGGGGTGCCTACGCGTTCATGCAGTCAACCTTCCAGGCCTGGTTCACCGACGTGGTCCCGGCGGCGCGTGGAACCGCCACGGCCCTGTTCGCGACCGCGATCTTCGGCGGCGCGGCCCTGGCGACCTCAGCAGCGGCGGGCATGGCCGACGCGCACGCCTATGGGACGCTCTTTATCGTCGCGGCCATCCTAACGGTGCCACTGCTGGTTGGCGGCAGCCTGGGCCGCTGGCGCTACCGGGGGTCGGACCTGGTCGGTGAGGATCAGCGCGGCAACCAGATCGGCTGATGACGCTGCACGTCGATTGCCCATTGCAGCGTCTGGACCACCTGGCTCAAGTGCTGGCGCATGGCGGCCTCGCTCGCGTCAGGATCGCGGGACGCCAGGGCTTCGACGATCTGTTCGTGCTCCTGGAGCGAGCGCTCCGTTCGGCCGGGCCGCAGGATGGTGCGGAACTGAAAGCGAATGCTCTGTGACTTCAAGTTGGCGAGCAACCGGCCGGCGGTCCCATGGTCCGCGATGGTCCAGATCCGCTGGTGAAACTCCGCATTGAGCTCGGAGTACCCGAGCGGGTTGCCTTGGCGCAGTCGTTCCCGCATCTCACTTAGCGATCGGCGAAGATCGCGCAGGTCGGCCGCGGTCACCCGCAGCGCGGCGTGACGAATGATCATCTGCTCGAGAATGACGCGCACCTCCTCGATCTCGAGGGCTTCACGATCTGAGACCAGTCGGACGCGGGCCCCGCGGTTTGGTTCCAGCACCACCAGTCCTTCCTGATCGAGGCGCACGAGCGCGGCCCGGATGGCATTACGGCCGGCGCCCAGCAGGCGGGCGAGGTCGGCCTCGACCAGCCGCTCGTTGGGGTGAAATCGACCGCTGACGATCTCGTTTCGGAGCTTCAGGTAGGCCTCGGCTCCGCGCTCAGCGGTGCCATCCGGCTTGGGCGCCGGGCCCGCGGTCGTCTGCCGAACGGGCGGTGCGCCGGCTGAAGTTTTCATTCGTCCCCTTCGTATGCGATTATGCCTAATATTGTCGACAATCGGATAAACAATCGAGCCATGGAGGGGAAGAATCATGGCAAACGGGCGGTTGCGTCGGTTTCTCGTTCTGCCTTCGGCGGCTCTGGCTCTTGTGCTGACGGCTTGCGGCACCAGCGGTGGCTCGACCGGCGGTGGGCTTGGTTCGGGGGATCTTCTCGTGGGTGTGCTCGCACCCTTTAGCGGCGCGGACGCAAACCTGGGCCCCGCCTACTACGCGGCCTGCCTGGCGGCGGCGCCCGCGATCAATAACAATGGGGGCGTCGGCGGCCGCCATGTCACGTGTCAGAAGTTCGATACGCGGGGCGAGCCGGCAGATGCGGCGCCGGCTGCCAATCAGATGGTGGCCAGCAACTCCAACTTGATGGCAGTCGTCGGCTGCACGTCGGACGAGGCCTCTGCCGTGGCGCCGATCGTCGACAAAGCGCACATCCCGATGTTCTGCATGACCGGGCAGTCCGAGTTCAATAAGACCAAACTGCCGTACTTCCACCGACTGGTGCCGGCGGATATCTTTGACGCGTACGCCATGGTCGGCTGGGTGATCTACGGTCCCAGCCACCCGGCGTGGAACAAGGTGGCGCTCGTTTTCGGCGACGACATCGGTTCGCAGGCCTTCGTCCAGCCCGCGACTAACGCCCTGCAGCACCTCGGCAAAACGGTCAAGAACTTCCCGATCCATCTGGGCGCGTCATCCTTCCGGACCGAGGTACAGAGCATGCTGGCCTTCACGCCAGACGTGATCCTCACCGAGGCGCTCGGCTCAGCCGGCACCTACCTGGGGGAAGTGAAAGAACTGAATAGCGGGCAGACCATTCCCTTCATCGGGACCTCGGCGACGATTGACCCCGCCTGGTTCAAAGATGTGACGTCGACCATCAGCGTAAACGACGTTGTGCAGTTTTACCGGGGCGTCGACCTTGGCTACACGTTCTCCGGTACCGCGTACGACGAGTTCAAGGCCAACCTGCAGGTCGCGGCGTCGACGTTTGCCGACGCGCCGAAGTACGGCCAGCGCGGATCGACGCTGCACCTGTACGACGGCATTATCATGACCGCGCTGGCCATGGTCGCGACTAACAGCAAGGATCCGACCGTCTACAACCCAAAGATCAAGGAGATCGCCAACGGCACCTCTGGTTCGACAGACGTTCACACGTATAAGGAAGGACTCGACGCGCTTCACGCGGGCAAGTCGATTCGCTATATCGGCGCGGCGGGACAGAACAATTTCGACCAGTACAACAACTCGCAGTCGGGTTATATCCTGGTCAAGTACGACGCGCAGGGCGGCGAGGTCAAGGTCGCGTCGTTGACGCCGGAGCAGACCAAGAAACT
>VBHC01000082.1 GCA_005889535.1 Chloroflexota bacterium | reverse complement strand
TCGTCATGTCGGTCATTCGGTTATCTGGTAAGTCCAGCTACCACCAGCAGGCGTCGATGCTCCGGATCATGCTCCACCGTGTCAAACGCCACCAGCTCGAGCCGACTCCTGGCGAGCATGTCGATAACTTGCTTGCGGGAGTAGCGGCGGATGTAGGTAATGCGGTCCCGCTCAAAGAACTGAGATTGTCCTTCCAGGAGATCGAAGAAAAAACGCGCGTTGGGCCGGGCAAACCTTACAAGGTTGTTGAGAGCGGGTTCGAAGGACGGGTAGAGGTGCTTGAACGTCAGCGAAGACATCATGGAATCAAATCCTGCCGGCAACGGCGTCGTCTCCGCATCGCCCTGGATGAACATCCGATTGGGAGCCCCGAATTTTTCCCGAAGCCAATCGACATTGGCCGCTGAGATGTCGAGCGCGTAATAGTCCTTGAATGGCACCTTCAGGTCAAGGCACGACTGGAGAAGCCGTCCATATCCGGGTCCGATCTCCAGGATCGACTTCGCGCTTCCGAAGCCACCGTAAAACTCCACCTTCCGAATGAAGGCATCCCCTGACACTCGTCGACCCCAGGTGAGGTCGGAGGTCGGGATGGCACTCCGCCACCGGGTCCTCGATCGCTGCGACAATGCCGCGCGCGATCCGAACGCTAACTGCTGCAGGCGATAGACGCCGCTAAGCATCAGGTTCTTCAACATGGGCATCTAGGGGCAGGCCAGCTGCGCCGAAAGATGTGTCGGGGAAAAATTCCCGTTGATGGGACCCGCCCCGGCAAAGGTGCTCGAGGCCATCGATGAGTGGTTGGCCTTCCATTGCAGCCGGACGGCATAGGTAGTCCCCGCGTTCATCGGAACGATCGCCTGGACGAAGGCCGCGTTGGGCGAGAAGATCCCGGCGAATCCGCCCGATTCCTTCCAGCCGACCGCTCGCGACGAGAGGACGCCGCCCGGCCAGCTGACCTGGATGCCCAGATCCTGGTTGAACCCGGCGGTCGCGGTCCAGAGATCGGCATTTCCGCTCAGGATCGCGACGCAGTTCGAGGCCGGCGTGATCGAGAGGGTGAGCGGTTTCGCCGCCCCGGTCGCGCTCGAATCCAGGTCGATCCAGCTCGCACCGTCGCTGCCATCTAGACGATATTGCTGGGTGCTGGCCGCGTCATAGACGGTTGGACCGCTGCTCAGGCTGTTGACTCCGGGAAACAGCCGCAGCATGAGCGTGGTCGGTGAGTACTGCCCGTTGATTGGCCCGGCTCCAGCCCGGATGCCGCCTCCCCTGGCCGGTTGATTGGTCTTCCACTGGAGCTTGATGTCATAGGGAACGCCGGCGACGACCGGCAGGCTGGTCTGGACGAACGCGGCATTCGGCGAAAACGTGCCGGCGAATCCACCGGACTCCTTCCACGCCTCCGGCTGGCCCGGAACCGTTGGGTACATTCCCCGCCCGCCATCCGACACCGTGATGCCAAGATCCTGGTTGAGACCGGCATTCTCCGTCCAGAGGTCCGCGTTTCCACTGAGCACGATGACGCCGTTGGCCGAGGGTGTGTAGGAGAATTCCGTTCCGGCATCGAGGTCGTGCCATGTCATCCCATCGGCGTTCAGCAGCCGGGGTTGGTTACGGCTGGAACTACCCATCACCGATGGCGGGCTGGATTGCGGCACCAGCTGCACGGTGAGGCGGATCGGCGAGAAGATCGGCGCGAGCCCCGCCCCGGCGAAGATGGTGCCGCCCCGGGTGGGGTGGTTCGCCTTCCATTGCAGGCGAAAGCTGTATGCGGTCCCGGCCTTTAACGGAACAACGGACTGCACGAAGGCCGCGTTGGGCGAGAACGTGCCCGCGAAGCCACCGCTCTCCTTCCAGGCCTCGGGCTGGCCGCCGTTGGACGGATAGCCGCCGCCGCTCACGGCGATCCCGAGGTCCTGGTTGACACCGGCATTGGCAGTCCAGAGGTCGGCGTTGCCGCTGGCGATCGCGAGGGCATCGACCGCGGGCGTGACCCCGAGACTGAGATACGTCGAGTCCAGGTCGGTCCAACTTGCTCCGTCGCTGTTCGACAACCGGTACTGGCTGGTACTGACGGCGCTGAACGGATAGGTCGCGTCGCCTCGATCGGCTGTCGTCATCGTCAGTGTGAAGTCGTCGACATAGAAATCGCTGACGCCCCCGGCATCGGTGACGCCCTGGGCGACGAGGGAAACTGGCTGGCCGGCCTGCGCATTGAGGAAGCCGGTCTCATCGATGCTGCCCTGGTTGTAGCCGGTCGCCCCCCAATCCTCGCAGTAGTGCAGGCCGGAGTTCGCACCTGACCCGCCACTGCCATCGACGAGTCCAACGGCTACGTAATCATTGCAAGGCGCCGGGTTGGCCACTGTCGAGTCGACGGTCTCCAGCCGAAACCAGAAGGTCAGCGTTGCGCTCAGAACGCGCCCCGGCGCCGTGAACGCCTGGCTCACCTGGTCGGAGCAGCCGTCGGTTCCCTGGCAAAGATGGGCCGAATAGGACCCCGCGTGCGGGGCCGAGCCGTCGATTAACGATCGGCCACCGCTCGACGACGACGTCCATGCGGGCCAGGGGGATCCGGCTTCGAAGCCGGGGTCCTGGAGCAGTTGTGCCTGCGTGGTCAGGTTGCTGGAACTGATCGCCGTTCGGCTCCCGGCTGCGTGCGGCACCGCCGCCCATCCCTGCGATCGAACCGACGGCGCGCTGGCGGTGGCGGCCGCGGCGCGCAATGGCAGCGCCGAAACCGGGAGGTTGGCAACCGCCGCCATCATGAGCACGAAAATCAGCCCCCGCCGCATTCGCCTCATGGTCCACAATCCCGTCCCATATTCAAGTTCTTCCGCGGTCGCAGACGTGACGCGCAAGCTATCACGCTTTGTGGCGGCACCGGCATCAGCGGAAGCAGGACGCGATCTGGAGCTCGGCGGGTTTTCCCTCCGGTACGAAGCCAGGGTCGGTGCTGGGCGTGGTCGGCGGATCGAGCAGGAAGTCCCACCAGTAGATTCCCCCCACCCGGCTCTTCAGCGCCCGGCAGGACGCCGCGTAATAGCGGGTCTGCGCGTCGAGGCTCAGACCGGTGTCATGCTTCCACACCCACGGCTCTCGAAACGATGCCGTCTCCGACGTGGTTCCGAGCTCGGTGACGACCACCGGCTTTCCGACGTGGCGGCCAACCTGGTCGAGTTGCGGCAGCCACTGTTGCCACGCGCGCCCCAGCTGGTCCGCGCTGGCGTCCGTCGGGGCATCGAGCGGGAAGAAGGCATCGATACCGACGAAATCCAGCGCCGATGCGAAGCCTACGAACGGTTGGGACCAGTTCGCCGAGTAGGTCACCTGCCCGTGGTACACGCCGCGGACGGAGCCGACCAGGGCGGACCATTGTGACGTGGCTCCCTCGAGGGACACGAGCTCAGTGCCGATATCGAAGATCTCGACGTGGTTGGCCTGCGCCAAACTTGCGTATCGATTGATCGCCGCTCCGTAGTTGGCGAACCAGGCGTTCGCATCGCTGGGGCTGATCGTCCCGCGCCACTTGCCGGCAGGCTGCAGGGTCGCCTCATCGAGCAGCGGGCGCAGCATCACAGTGAAACCCCGGCGATGCGCCTCACGGACGAAGGTAGCGATCATGGTGTCCGACGGGGTCTGCGCGGTGTCCGAGTGCACATCGGTCGACGTCCAGCTGCTCTGAAACAGGGGAAAGGCGAGGCTGACGGTATCGGCGCCCAGACTGGCAATCCGGTCGAGTACCGCACGGGATTTTGCGGCAAAGTCCGGGTCGTTGCCGAAGGCGAGGACGGTCACCCCGGCCTGGAAGGCGCTGGCGCTGCGTCTCGGGTTCAGGACGGTCGCCATACCCGGGTCCGGGCGTTGCATCGTCGGAGGAGAGCCCGAACTCGCGACTCCCGAATCGTTGGCACGCGTACCAACCTGGCGAGCGGACGCCGGGCCGGCGAAGACGGCCCATCCAGCCATAACCAGGCTGAGACCAGCGAAGGCCGCCGTGAGACAGAGCCGGGCCACCCGCGACCGCCAGAGGCCGTACACCCCCGAATGCTACTGTCTGGGCGAATGTTGAAGGACGAGGTTCAGGAGCCACCAGCCGAGAAGGTGGTGCCACCCAGGACCTCTGTCCGGCGATTCGACAGCGCCCCCGCCCTGGCCGTGGTCGCGACCGCGGCCGTCGCCATCGCGGCCTACCTTTGGATCTTCGCCGGTGGTCACTTCCTCAACCCCGCCACCTACCCGGTGATCCGGTCCGACGGCGCGGGCTACTACGCCTACCTGCCGGCCTACCTGATCCAGCATGATCCGACGTTCCACCAGTTCGTCGCCGGCGACCTCCACGGTTTCTCACTCGCCTCGGTTGGCCTGAGCCTCGATCCGGGCACCGGGAACTACCTCGAGAAGTACCCGATTGGTGAAGCCGTCATGCTACTGCCGTTCTTTCTCGTCGGCCATTTCATAGCGATGGCGGCAGGTCAGCCTGCGGATGGCTACTCTCGAATCGAGGAGATTGCCGCGGGTCTCGGCGGCGTCGTCTACATGATCCTTGGTCTGTGGGTTCTGATCGGACCATTGCGGCGATATTTCTCCGGTCCGGTCACCGCGCTCACCCTGCTCAGCATCGTGTTTGGCGCGAATCTTTTCCATTACGGGACATTCGACTCGATGTTCAGCCACACCTACTCGTTCTTCCTCGTCGCGCTGCTCATTGCGCTCGCCCATCGCTTTTATGAACGCCAGGGACCGATATCGACGGCCGCGTTGATTGGCCTGGTGATGGGAATCAACGTTCTCGTACGCCCGGCCAATGTCGTCTTTGGGCTGCTGATCGTCCTGCTCGGGATCACCGGCCGGCCGCAGCTCCGCGATCGGCTTCGATTTCTGTCCCATCGGGTCGACCGTCTTCTCGTGATCGCCGGCGTGACGCTTCTCCTATTCCTGCCGCAGCTGGTCGTCTGGCATATCGCCACCGGTCACTGGCTCGTCTATGCCTATGGCCAGGAGGGCTTCAATTTCCTGGCCCCGCATTTCTCCGACGTGCTGTTTCGCTTCTATTACCACGGCTTCCTGCCCTGGGCCCCCATCATGATCCTCGCGCTGCTGGGCATCCCGCTGATGTGGCGGCACGCCCGCGCCATGCTGCCATCCGTTGTCGTGATCTTCCTGCTTCACCTGTACATCGTGGCCAGTTGGAGCACCTGGTTCTTCGGCGCCGGCTACGGCCACCGCGCCTTTATCGACGAGTTCGGCCTGCTGGCGTTCGGTCTCGCGGCCCTCTATGCGACCGCGACCACAGTGCCACGGCGCATCGTGGTTGCGGTGCCGGCGCTGGCTGCCTGTGCGATGGCGACGGTGATGATGATTCATTACTGGCAATTCACGCTCCCGGCGGGGGGCGCCAGCAAAGAGCAATACGTCCAGATCCTTTT
>VBHC01000081.1 GCA_005889535.1 Chloroflexota bacterium | reverse complement strand
TCCTGCCGCCGATAGCGCTTGCCGATGGACTGCGTGTCGTCGTACTCGGTGCGGAAGTAGGGCCGCAGCTCATGCTCGACCTTGGCGGCGAGAGCGGTCAGCGTTTCCTTCCGAGACAGGGGTAGGATCGCAACCTGGATGGGCGCCACAGCGTGATGCAGCTTGAGCACCACCCGCTGCTCACCCCGGACTTCCTCCTCGTGATAAGCATCGATCATTAGGGTCAGCATCGTCCGATCGACGCCGGCGGAAGGCTCGACCACGTGCGGGATGTACCGCTCCCGTTTTATGTCGTCGAAATAGGAGAGGTCGCGGCCCGACGCCTTCTGATGCGCGCTCAGGTCATAATCCCCG
>VBHC01000080.1 GCA_005889535.1 Chloroflexota bacterium | reverse complement strand
GACCATCTCGATCGAACCTCCTTCTGTCTCCGTTGACCCTGAGCTATTTCGTTGTATATACTGACTGATGAAATAAACCGATGTCAAGTCTGAGATGAGCCCGCGGCCCTACCGACTCGGCCAGCGTCAGGTGGCGGCGGACGAGACCCGGTCGCGCATTCTGAACGCCGCTCGCGAGCAGCTCGAGAAGGAGGCCAGCTTCAGCATCGATGCCGTGGCGCGCCGGGCGGACGTCGCGCGGATGACCGTCTACTATCAGTTCGGCTCGCGGCGGGGGCTACTCGAGGCGCTTTTCGATGACCTCGCGGCCAGGGGTGGGATCCCGCAATTGCCTTCGGCGTTCCAGGAGCCGGACCCGATGCTGGCCCTTGACCGGTTGATCGAGATCTTCGCGCATTTCTGGTCATCCGCCCGGGTGGTCCACCGCCGGTTGCGGGCGATCGCGGTGCTCGACCCGGAACTCCTCCAGACGCTGGTCGATCGAAATGAGTGGCGCCGCAGGGGATTGCGCGCCATCCTGTCGCGACTCGCGAGAACTGCAGACAGCCAGCCGATTGGCGAGGTGGTGGATCTCCTCTTTGTCCTGAGCAGCTTTGAAAGCTTCGACATGCTCGCCGGCGGCGATCGCACGCCCGACGAGGTGGTGCCGATGGTGAAGCAAGCGGCCGCCGCCATCCTGCGCCGCAGCCGTTAGACCGTCGGGGTAAAGCGCCGCTTGGGGTCGATCGGCCCCATCAGGCCCACCTGATTGAGGTCGGGATCGAGCACTATCGCATAGCGCGCGCCCCAGAAGGCGTCGTGCGGCGCGAGCCGGCTGCGATAACCCACGCCGGTCAGCTCAGCGTGGAGCTCGTCGACTGCCGTGCTCGACGGCAAGGCAAAACCGAGAACACTCGCGCTACCCCGGCCTTGCGGTTGATCGAGACCCGGGTTCCAGATGCGAGCCCCCGCTAGATTGTCGAACTCGAGTCCAAACCCGTTGGCCATCAAAACTGAAGTGTGCCGCGCCCCACTTCCGGGCGGCCACTCGACGGCATCCTTGATGGTCAGCCCCAGGCGGCGGTAGAAGTCCAGCGTCCGTTCCATGTCCTGGACCACCAGGTTGATCTGGCTGAGGGTCGCTCGTGGCTCGCTCACGGCCGGTAGCGTTCCTCGAGGACGAGATCGCTGAGCGGCTTTCGCTTTCCACGCCGCGGAGCGCGGGCGGGATATCCCATCGAAATCGCCGTCCGTACGACTTTCGGATCAGGCACCCCCAGGATTTGTTTGGCCTTCGCGCGCCCGTCCGGCGAAAACCAGCCGATCGACGCGCCGAGCCCATGCGCGGCGGCGGCGAGCATGATCCGCTCGGCCATGCGCCCTTCGTCGAAGGTTTCGCCTTCGGCCCATTCGCCCGGCATCACCAGGATCATGGCCAGTGCCGCGCCACGCAGGTGGCCCGCGTATCCGCCCACGCCGGACAGTGCCTGCAGGCTGTCCGGTTGGTGGACGACGATGATCTGGGCGAACTGGCGATTACTCGCGCTGCCCGACCAGCGCGCCACCTCGAGGATGTCGTGCACGACGTCATCGGGAATCGGCTGGCGCTTGAAGTCCCGAACCGCCCTGAGGCCGCGCAGGAAATCGGTGAACCGTCGGGGATTCGCTGTTTCGGCCACGATCGGTACCAGCCTAGCAAGTCAGCTTGACGGGACTGCGGCTCCGTAATCCTTTCGAAAGGCACCCGGCCGCATGCTCTGGTCATCAACGATTCGAGGAGGTGATCAACCATGAACCGAATGCGAAGGATGATGCTTGGAGGCGCGATCGCTGGATCGCTCTTGACCGGCGGCGCGATCGGCGCCACGCTCGCGGGCCCGCTGGCCGCGAGTGCCGCGACTCCGTCGAGCACGGCAGCCACCGCCACGTCGCCCAGCGCCAGCTCGGGCAAATTCGTCCCGAACGAGGACGCGACCCACGAAGCGGGTGAAAGCGCGGCGCGGGAGGCCCAGGAGAATGCTGGCCAGGTCCCGACGGTCCCATAGCGCGGGTTCTGTGGCAGGGGAGGGGTCGGATCGTCCGGCCCCTTTCTTCTGTTGGGCCGCTGGTCGCGGTTTATGCTCAGACATTGTTGGAACCGAGGCGACCTGTCATGAATTCGAAAGGAAACCGCAGGCAGCATAGGAACCGGGTGAAAGGACGTTGGCCACCGCACGGGTAGACCTGGTTCGGGCGGGCGCGCAGCGCGTGGCGCTGGCGGCGGCCGGGATTGTCGGCGGCCTCTATTTGCTGATCGCCCTCGCCGTCGTGCTGATCGTCACCCACAACCTGACGTCCAACGTCGATGGGACCCTGTCAAGGTGGTTGACGTCCATGGCCGCGGATCGAGCCGGCATCAGCAGGGGATATCCCGGACCTGCCGGAGCGCCCCGCTTTCAGGCGCCGGTTCTGTGGTGGATGTACCACCCCGATGGCAATTACGACGACAGCAGCGCAGAAGCCCAGGGCATCAATCTGCCGGTCTCTCCGCAAAGCATCAAAGATCCGCAAACGATCACCGTTTCCGGCACCGACCTTCGCATCCGGGGTGGTCCGGTTGGCGACGACTGGGCGGTCGTCGGTCAGGACATGACCAGCGTCGACCAGGCGCGCTCCAACCTCATCTTTGCTGAAGTGCTGATCGGGCCGGTGTTGCTGATCGTCGTCTTCCTCGGCGCGCTCGCCATCGGCCGGCGAGTCGCGTCGCCGATCGAGCAGGCACGCCAGCGCCAGATGGACTTCACCGCCAATGCCTCCCACGAGCTACGCACGCCGCTGGCGGTCATCCAGGCACAGACCTCGCTGGCCCTGGCGCAGCCGCGCAACGCCGACTGGTACCAGCACGCCTTCGCGCAGGTCAACCTCGAAAGCCAGCGCATGCGTCACCTGGTCGACGAGCTGCTCTGGCTCGCGCGGTTCGAGGCCATGCCGCGCTCGAGCAAAGCTGAGCCCGTCGATGTGGGGGTCATGGCGGAGCAGGCGGTGGACCGTTTTGGCGCCGTTGCCGAAGCCAAGCATCAGCGGCTCACCATCCGCCTGAGCGGCGATTCCCAGGTGATTGCCGCCTCACCGGAATGGCTGGACCACCTGATCGGGGTGCTGCTCGACAACGCCTGCAAATACACGCCCGACGGTGGCTCGATCGAGGTGCGCGTGGCCGCCGAGGGCAACCGGGTGACGCTTGCGGTCGAGGATTCCGGACCGGGGATTCCGCCGGAGCGTCGTAGCCAGGTCTTCGACCGGTTCCGGCGAGCGACCGACCAGCCGGGTGGGGCCGGACTCGGGCTGGCCATCGCCGACGCGATTGTTCGCGCCACGAGCGGCCGGTGGGACGTGGGCAGCGCGCCGGCGGGCGGAGCCAGCATGGCGGTGACCTGGCCGCGCCTCCTTGGACGGCCGGCCTCGACCAGAGCCGTCGTGCCCGAGGCGCCGCTGGCACCACTCGACGCCTAGCGCTCCTCAGACGTTCCTTACCTGGCTATCACAGATCTGCAAGGTACGCGGGCGCAGCATATCCATATGAAATCTCTAACCCCGACCCAAAGAGACCGCGGGCTCGAGCGCCTGCGACGGCTGACGTTCGCGGCGGCGGCCGGCGCCTCGGTGGCCGTCGTCGGCGTCAGCTATGTGGCGGCCGCGTCCTACGCCGGCACGTCCTCGAGCGCGTCGAGCACGGCGCTGAATGCCTCCACCTCCGGCAGCGCCGCCGATAGCTCGAGCAGCGCGACGACGAACAGTGACAGCGTGGCGTCAGCGACCGCGGCAGCGACCGCGGCACCGACCACGGCCAGCAGTGGCAGTGGCACCGTGACCAGCGGAGGTTCATGATGGCGGTCGCCCTCAAGAGCTGGAAAGCGCTGGGCACCTCGGTGCATGTCCTGACGACTACCGGGAGCGAGCTGGGCAGGGCCGAGGTGGCGGTCAGTGACGTCCTGATGGACGTTGATGCGACCTATAGCCGATTCCGCGACGACAGCGAACTCAGCCGCCTCAATGCATCCGCCGGGAGGCCGGTCCGAGTCAGTCCATTGCTCGCCACCGCGATCGGCACATCGCTGCGCGCCGCGCGGCTGAGCAACGGCGCGGTGGATCCGACCGTCGGCACCGCCATCAAGCTGGCAGGCTACGACGACGACTTCTCGAGGATCATCGAAGATGGCGGTCCGATCGCCCTCCGCGCCTGGCGGATCCCGGGCTGGCAGACGATCCGCTTCGCAGAACTGTCGCGGAGCGTCCTCCTACCGGCGGGCGTCGAGCTCGACCTCGGATCGACAGGCAAGGCTCTCGCCGCCGACCTGGCGGCCAGCGCTGCCCACCGGGCGGTACAGACGGGTGGGGTGCTCGTCAGTCTTGGTGGCGATATCGCCACGGCCGGCACCCCGCCACCAGGGGGCTGGCGAATCCTGATCGCTGAAGACAGCCGCGTCGCGCCCGATTCCGACGGGCAGGTGATCTGCGTCGGGAGCGGCGGCGTCGCAACCTCCAGCACAACCGTCAGGCGCTGGACGCGCGGTGGCACCGTGCTGCATCACATCATCGATCCCACAACCGGCCTCCCCACCACGGGCCCCTGGCGCACGGTCACGGTGGTAGCGGCGAGTGGCGTCGATGCGAACATCGCGGCGACGGCCGCGATCGTGCAGGGCGAGGCGGCGGTCGACTGGCTGACGAGCCACCACCTGCCGGCGAGGCTCGTGGAAAACGACGGCACCATTCATTACATCGGACCGTGGCCCGATCCGAACGGAGTGGCGGCATGAGTGACACGATCCTCTGGTACGCAACGCGCGGCGCTGGCATTGTCACGCTCATCCTCCTCAGTACCGTCGTGGTGCTGGGCATCATCGCCAGCATGCGGACGCAAACCCCTGGCTGGCCTCGTTTTCTCACCACCGGATTCCACCGCAACCTGGCGCTGATGACGCT
This sequence comes from Chloroflexota bacterium, assembly GCA_005889535.1. Lineage (GTDB taxonomy): Bacteria > Chloroflexota > Dormibacteria > CF-121 > CF-121 > CF-13. The sequence goes on along the minus strand of VBHC01000080.1, from coordinate 6,915 downwards.
CGTCTTCCTCGCTCTGCACATCGTCACCGCCGTCGTCGATCCCTTCACCGCACTCGGTTGGAACGCCGCACTCATCCCCTTTTCTTCTTCCTACCGCCGGTTCTGGCTCGGGCTCGGCGTGGTGGCCGTCTATTTGCTGCTGGCCGTCGCCGTCACCAGCCTGCTGCGTCCGGTGTTTGGCTACCAGGCCTGGCGAGCCGTGCACTGGCTGGCCTACGCGATGTGGCCCGTCGCCGTCATCCATGGCATCGGCACCGGCACCGACCTGCGCTTCCTGTGGATGTGGGCCATCGAGGCCGTCTGCATCGGCGGCGTGCTGGCGGCGATCGCCTGGAGGTCGAGTCGCCCTTCGCCGACCGCGTGGCGCGAGGTGCAGGTCAATGGATAGGCTCCTGTCCGGTCCGGCGTTGGCGGCCGGCGCCGAGAGCTTCGCCGCTCACCAGCAGCGCTTCGGTCCGCTCTCGTCGGGCGCGGCGCCGTCGCTGATCGGCCGGCTGGAGGCAAACAATCTGCTCGGTCGAGGTGGCGCCGGATTCCCGGTGGCCCGAAAATGGCGCGCGGTCGCGGAGCGGGCCAATGGCAAGGGCGTCGTGCTGGCTAACGGCGCCGAAGGTGAGCCGTTGAGCCTGAAAGATCGCACCCTGATGGGGACACGACCGCATCTTGTGATCGACGGAGCCGTGCTGGCCGCCCATGCCGTGGGCGCCGACGACATCGTCTTTTATGTCGGCAGGGAGCACGGGGCGGCAGACGCGGCGATGCGGCATGGCCTGATGGAGCGGTCGGCTGAACTGCGCGGCCGCGCCCGCCTCATTCAGGCCCCAAACGGCTATGTGGCCGGTGAGGAGTCGGCAGCCGTGCATTTCCGCGGCCGTTCGAGCGCGGGGTGGGCGGCCGGCCGACGCTGGTGCAGAACGTCGAGAGCCTGGCGGCAACCGCACTGGTGGCCCGGGGCGATGACGCCGGCACCAGCCTGGTGACGCTCTCCGGAGCGGTGCGCCGCGCTGGAGTCCGCGAGATTGGGCTCGATGCCACGCTCGCCGAGGTCGCTGCCAGCGCGGGTGGCCTGGCGCGTCCCGTTCAGGCCGTCCTGCTTGGCGGGTACTTCGGAGGCTGGGCCGGGATCAACGACGTCTGGGCCCGACACCCGCGCTGGCAGCGACCTCGGCGAGCGTGGCATCGAGCCCAATCTCGCGGACTCCAGCGCGGCGCACCGCTCCGGAGAGCGTCACCAGGCTGGTGCCGGCGTCATCGCCCCGGGCCACCAGTGCGGTTGCCGCCAGGCTCTCGACGTTCTGCACCAGCGTCGGCCGGCCGCCCACCCCGCGCTCGAACGGCCGCGGGGGGTGCAAGCACCCGGACGGCGCCGCCGGGCTGCTGCGCAGCGCGCTCGGCGTGTTTGCCGACGACTACGCCGCGCACCAGCGGGGCATGTGCCTGCGGAGCGCGCCCTTGGTCGGACGGCCGCTCGCGATGGCTGAGGCGGTCGCCTGATGCGGGAACAGCTGCAGATCGATCGGATCCGCTGCGACGGTCACGGCCTCTGTGCCGAGCTCTTGCCGGAGGTCGTCGCCCTCGATGACTGGGGTTACCCGATCATCAAAGCCGGCACCATCGCGCCCGCCCTCGTCGAGCACGCTCGCCAGGCCGTCGACGCCTGTCCGGTCCTGGCGCTAAAGCTGGCCCGCCTGGCCGAACGATGAGGGCCGTCAGAACCTGGCGCAATGCCAACCAGGCCGGATGGGACGGGGTCTTGCCATTTTTCGTTGCCGTATGCTCTCGAGTAGCGACGTCCGATCGGTCGACAACATGATGTGAGAGGAGGAGGAAGCGATGCCGAACTATCTACTGGCGTACCACGGTGGCGGCATGGCGCAGGACGAGGCGGAACGAAACAAGGTGCTGGCCCAGTGGGGCAAGTGGTTCCAGGATCTCGGCCCGGCCCTCGTCGACGGCGGAAATCCGGTGATGAAGGCGAAGACGATCTCGAGTAAGGGCTCGGTCAGTGAGGGCGGCGGCCAGAACCCGGTCAGCGGCTACAGCCTGATCAAGGCCGACAGCCTCGACGCGGCCGTCAAGCTGGCCAGAGAGTGCCCGGTGCTTTCCGGGGGCGGCAGCATCGAGGTGGCCGAGACCTTCAACGCGATGTAGGGGCCATCGATTTCGTCCTCCGCTAGGATTGCCCGCGATGAACGACGCCGTCGGGCTGGTGGTGATTGGCGGGGGACAGGCCGGTCTTGCCGTCAGCCACGAGCTCACCAGGCTCGACATCGAGCATGTCGTTCTCGAGAAGGGAAGAATCGGTCAAACCTGGCGTGACCGGTGGGAGAGCTTCTGCCTGGTCACCCCGAACTGGTCGGTGCAATTGCCCGGCCATCCCTACGACCGCGATGACCCCGACGGCTTCATGCCCAAAGCCGAGATCGTCGCCTATCTCGAACGCTATGCCGACCGGTTCGGGGCGCCGATCCGCGAGGGCGTAGCGGTCCAAACGCTGGCCCGAGGAAGTGATTCGGGTTTTAAGCTCCAGACGACGGCAGGTCAGATTCAGGCTCGCACCGTCGTTGTCTGCACCGGCGCCTACCAACGCCCGCATCGCCCGGCGGGCGCTTCCACCTTACCCGGCGATGTCTTCGCCATCGACGTCGAGGGTTACCGCAGCCCGTCGGCGTTGCCGCCGGGCCGCGTCCTCGTGGTGGGAAGCGGGCAGTCCGGCTGCCAGATTGCGGAGGAGCTCAACGAAGCCGGCCGCGAGGTCGTGGTCGCCTGCGGTCGGGCTCCCTGGGCGCCCCGGCGCCTCGGCGATCGAGATCTTGTCTGGTGGATCGTCGAGACCGGCTTCTGGGACGCGCCGCTGAGCTCGCTGACCAACCCGGCCGACCGGCTCTTCGCCAACGTGCTGGCGACGGGTCACGGCGGCGGCCATGACTTGCACCTGCGCACGCTGCGCGCCCTGGGGATTACACTGGCCGGTCACTTCAGCGGGGTCGAGGACGGACGGCTCCATTTTTCCGGCGACCTGGGGGAGACCATGGCCTGGGGCGACGACCGTTACGCGCAGCTCATGGAGCTGGTCAGAAAGACCGCGAGGGAAAAGGGGCTGGCCATGCCGGTGATCCCATTACCGGCTCCGTTCGACGATCGGGCACCCGAGGCGCTCGACCTTGACAGCTTTGGCGCGATCATCTTCGCCGGAGGTTTCCGGCCGGACTACCGCCAATGGGTCCGCATCCCCGGGGCGTTCGATGACATGGGCTTCCCGCTCCACAAGGAAGGGGCGAGCCTGGCGGCGCCCGGGCTGTACTTCGTTGGGGTGCATTTCCTGCGCAAGCGGAAATCGTCCCTGCTCTTTGGCGTCGGTGAGGATGCGGGGATCGTGGCCCGGTCGATCGTCCAAAGTTGACGGCCCATACGCAGGCGCATAAAATGTGGTAGTCGAGCGGGGTGATTTCCCAACATCTCGGTGATTGAAGTCAAGGCCGATCGCTGTCCGTATCCGCGGCCGTTTCGAGAGGACTTCGCGGAATGTCCCTCGTATGAGCCGATGAACTTCGACGCCACGGATTCGCGCAACAAGCCGCTGGGCAGCTGGCCGACGTGTCGCCATCTGACGACCGGGAACGATGTCGAAAACCGAGGCCGCTTCTATCCGCGCTGCGCGCTGGGAAGCCCTGAACAGCGGCTGCAAAACCAGCTCCGCCAACTCGTGCAGTTGCGATCCGTACCCCCGGAAACCACAGCCGGCCCCGCGTAGACTGAACCGTGCTCCATGGCTGAGGCGGTCATCCTGGCCTACGGTCGGTCTCCGATCGGGCGCGCCCACAAAGGGTCGCTCGTCGACGTCCGGCCCGATGACCTTGCGGCCCATGTCACCGACAAAGTCTTGCAAAAGGTGCCGCAGCTCGAGCGGACGACGATCGACGACCTGATGTGTGGCTGCGGTCTGCCCGCGGGCGAGCACGGGTTCAATATCGGCCGTGTGGTTAGCATTCTGACCAGGCTCGATGTGCCGGGGACAACCGTGAATCGCTACTGCGCCTCCTCGCTGCAGACCAGCCGGATGGCATTTCACGCGATCAGGGCGGGCGAGGGCGACGCCTTTCTCTCGGTTGGCGTCGAGTGCGTGTCGCGCTACGCCAACGGCTTCGCCGACCTCCCGGACGCGCAGAACCCGAGACTCAAACCGGGCAATTCCGAAGAGTATCCCGACGTCTACATCGCAATGGGAGAAACCGCGGAGAACGTCGCCGACCGCAAGCAGATCACCCGCGAAGAGATGGATCGCTACGCCGTCAAGAGCCAGGCGCGGGCGGTGCAATCGCGAGACGGCGGGTTCTTCGACCGGGAGATCATCCCGGTTCCGCTGCCGAATGGCTCCACCATGCGCCGCGATGACGGGCCGCGAGCAAACACCACGATGGACGTGCTGGCGACGCTCAAGCCGGCCTTCCGAGAAAACGGCCGGGTCACAGCCGGCAATGCATGCCCTTTGAACGACGGCGCGGCGGCCGTCGTCATCAGCTCCGATCGGAAGGCCAGGGAGCTCGGCATCCAGCCATTGGCCCGGATCGTCGCCACCGGGGTATCGGCACTCGAGCCGGAGATCATGGGTCTGGGGCCGATCGAGGCCTCTCGTCAGGCGCTCAAGCGGGCGAAGATGACGATCGACGATATCGACATCGTCGAAATCAACGAAGCCTTTGCGGCCCAGGTCATTCCCTCGGCGCGCGAATTGGGCGTCGATCCGTTCAGCGACAAGCTCAATCCCCACGGTGGCGCGATCGCCCTGGGCCATCCCTTCGGCATGACCGGCGTCCGCATCCTGTGCACGCTCTTGAACGGCCTCGCCAGCGAGAACAAGACCCTCGGGCTGGAGACGATGTGCGTCGGCGGCGGCCAGGGAATGGCGATGATCGTCGAACGCCTCAGCTAGGCGCAGCGCACGGTGACCGACGTCTATATCGAGACCGGCAGCAAGCGGGTCTTTGCCTGCGCCTGTGACTGGCCGGGGTGGTGCCGGTCGGGAAAGGATGAGAGCTCGGCGCTGGCCGCCCTGGCGGCGTATTCGCCGCGCTACGCGCCCGTAGCCAGGGCAGCGCGGATTCCGTTCAAGGCCGGCGGTGAAGACTTTCGCGTGCGAGAGCATCTTCGGGGAGGGGCGACCACTGATTTCGGGGCACCCGAGAAGGTCGCCAAACGGGACACGAGGCCGCTGGCGAGACCAGAGGCGGAGCGGCTGGCGGCGCTGGTCGGCGCTGCCTGGGCCATTTTCGACAAGGTGCTGGGCAGCGCCCCCGCATTGCTCCGCAAGGGTCCCCGCGGTGGGGGGCGTGACCGTGACAAGATCGCGGATCACGTGCTCGACGCCGAAGCGGCCTACGTTCGAAAGCTTGGATTGCGTCTGTCCCGACCGGACCGCCAGGACGGCGCCGCGGTCGCAGCCTTTCGCGGCCAGATCACCGACGCCTTGCGAGCGGCATCGAACGGCAGTCCGCCGGTGGAGAGGGGCTGGCCGCAACGGTACGCCGCCCGCAGGATCGCCTGGCACGTTCTCGACCACGCCTGGGAAATCGAGGACCGCAGCGATCTGAAACGAGGCTGATTGCTTTGGCCTTCGAGTCGCTCGACTTTATCTATCATCCGAGCCGAGACCCCAAGCGGGACCTGACCTATTTCATCGACGTGCTCGGCGGCCGGCTCCGTTTTGCCGTCGAAGGCATGGGCGCCCGGGTTGCCGCCATCGAGCTGGCGCCACCGCCGCCGCTACTCCTCCTCGCCGACCACGTCCAGGGCGATACGCCCATCCTTGTCTACCGCGTCCCGAACCTGCGGCAGGAGCTCAGCGCACTGAGCCAGCGCGGATGGGTACGGGAGACGACCTTCGAAATTCCGCACGGGCCAATCTGCTCCTTCCGCGCGCCCGGTGGGCAACGGATCGCCGTCTACCAGCTGACCCGGCCGCAGGCGGCGGCGACGTTCGAAGGACGCCGCGACTTTTGATCGTCTAGCGCGCGACGAACTCGAGGCTGGTCGAGATGTCGATGCACCCGCCGATGCTGCGGAACACCGGGCATTTCGCCGCATGATGCTCGTGGGCGCGCCGGGCGGCGTCCTCCTTATCCGGCGGACAGCCCGTCAACCGGTATCGGACTCGAATGCGCTTGATGACGAGCACGCCGTCCTCGACCTCCACATCGCCTTCGGCCTCGGAGGTGAAGTGGCCCTCGCCAGCGTCGATCTCGCGCGCCTCCAGCGCGCTACCCAGCGTGCCGGTGAGTCAACCCGCCGCCGCCGCGACCACGTAATCGAGCGTCGTCGCGTGCGGCTCGAAGGCGCCGGGCCTGGCCCGATAGTGGGCAGCCACCTCGTCGTGCACGCCGAAGGCAACCGGCTCGGCCTCGGCCGGGAGATGCGCGTGTCGCAGCGAACCCTTGATGCGCTCAATCCGAACGCGCGAGACGTAGGTCGTCATCTGTCAATTACGCCGAGGTCGCCTGGACCAGGCGATCGATCTGGTTGACGTTGGCCACGGCAGGCCAGAAGATCAGCTCGTCCGCCCCGATGCCGGCGAAGCCCTTCACGGTCTGGGCGACCGCTGTCGCATTGTTGATGAAGCCGTGCGCCATCCGCTCCACGTTCGGTCCCATGAAGCTGTAGTACTGCGTCTGGTTTTGGACCGCGGTCTGCTGGACATCGTCCCCCAGGGCGTAATAGACGCAGGCGACGAATCGGGGGCGGCCGGTGCGGCCGGCCGCCTTCCATGACTTCTCCGCGGCGGCGTACAGTCCGCGCACCTGCTCGATGTCGGCGCGACCGCCGGAGATGAAGCCGTTGCCCCAGCGACCGACCCGGGCCACGGCGGCCGGGGTATAGCCACCTATCAGGATCTCTGGACCGCCGGCCCGGGCCGGCGCG
>VBHC01000079.1 GCA_005889535.1 Chloroflexota bacterium | reverse complement strand
CGCGCCATCTCCTGTGCGATGCCGGCGGCGATTGCCTCCCTGAAGCTCAGTTCCGCCATGCCGCGCCCCCATCACGCCAGACCTGCCGCTCGATCTCGTCGACCCGTGCCGGGTCGCCGCGGCGCGCCTCGTCGGTTGCGGCATCGACCTTTTGCTGCGCGCGCGTCTCGATCTCGTTGACCTCGGCCTCCGGGATCCCGCTCGTGAGCAGCCGTTCGCGATAGCGCTTGACCGGGTCGCGCTGCAACCACTCGCGGACCTCCGCCTCCGGCCGGTACTTGGCGGGGTCGGCTCGGGAGTGCCCGCCGTGTCGATAGGTCAGCGCTTCGACCCCGCGTCGTTGCCATCGACCAGGATCGGTTCCAACCCGTAGGCGGAGGCGCGGTCGGCGGCGGGATGCTCGACGGCGGTGACGGATCCAATCGGCGTGTATTCCATGTACTGGTTGTTCTCGCAGACGAAGACCACCGGAAGCTTCCAGACGACCGCAAGATTGAGCGCCTCGTGGAACGCCCCGATGTTCGTCGCGCCGTCGCCGAAGAAACAGACGGCGACCTGGCCCGACTTACGAACCTGTGCGGACCAGGCGGCGCCGGCCGCGATCGGCAGGTGAGCGCCGACGATCGCGTAGGAGCCCATGGCGCCGTGTCCGACGTCGGTCAGGTGCATCGACCCACCCTTGCCGTGCAGCATGCCGTTGCCGCGCCCGAGCAACTCCGCCATCGCGCCGGCCATCGATGCGCCCCGGGCCAGCGTATGCCCGTGGCCCCGATACGTGCAGAAGGTGTAGTCGTCCGGCCGCATCGCGACCGCGTATCCAGCGGAGATTGCCTCCTGCCCCAGGGCGAGGTGGCTGGTCCCGCGCACGAGGTTCTCGAGAAACAGCTCGTACGCGCGCTGCTCGAAGTCACGGAGCTCGACCATCAATTGATAAAGGCGCAGCCGCGTTGCGCGGTCGAGATCAGCCGTCACTGGTTTTTCGACCTGGGTGCTCAATAGGCGTTCGCGATGACGAGCTGTTCGGCGGGGAAGAGGGTGATCACCTCGTGCCCCGTCGCCGTCACCACGACTTCCTCCTCGATGCGCGCGGCGGAATGGCCATCGCCGGCTGGGCAGTAGGTCTCGAGCGCGAATACCATGCCCTCCTTCAGCTCAACCGGGTGTTGCAGCGAGTTGAGTCGGCTGATGATCGGCCGCTCGTGGAGTGCGAGTCCGAGTCCGTGGCCAAACTGCAGCCCGAACGCTTCCATCTCGTTGTCGAAGCCGAAGTCCTGCGCCTTTGGCCAGGCTTTGGCGATGAGGTCAGTGGTCAGCCCGGGCTTGACCATGTCGATCCCGGCATCGATCCACTCGCGGGCCTTCCTATAGGCGTCGCGCTGGCTCTGCGTCGCGCGGCCCACGTTGAAGGTGCGGTAGTAGCAGGTGCGGTAGCCGTTGTAGGCCTGGATGATGTCGAAGAATGCCTGGTCACCCGGGCGGATCAGGCGATCGGAAAAGACGTGCGGATGCGGGCTGCAGCGCTCACCCGATACCGCGTTGATCGCCTCGACGTCGTCGGAGCCCATGTCATAGAGCTGCTTGTTCGCGATGGCGACGACCTCATTCTCGCGGATTCCGGGTTTGAGTACCTCATAGATCGTCTGGTAGACGCCATCGACCAGGGCGGCGGACATGCTGAGCAGCGTGATCTCGTCCTTGGACTTGATCTGCCGGGCATCGAGCATTGCCTGCTGACCGTCCACCACCTTGATCGCGCACGCCTGCAGGGCGAAGACCATCGGCATCTCGGCGATGTCAACGCCAAGCGGCTCGCCGGCGACGCCCTGCTCGCGCATGATGTCCTTGATGGTCCGCGCGACGTCGTCCGAAAGTCCGGCTTCCGGCGCCACTGATCCGCGCAACCCTGTCATGCCGGCTCGCGAGTTCTCGGGCTTCAGCCATGGCGCGTGCAGCCGATGGGCTTTGGCCGCCGAGCCGAAGTCCCACAGGATCGGATCGCCGGTACGCGTGAGAATCGCGAACCGCGCGACTTTGTCGCGGGCCCACTCACCGATGGTGGTGCTTGTCAGGTAGCGGATGTTGTTCATGTCGAAGACCAGGACCGCGCCGAGTCCGGCGTCCGCGATCGCCTGGCGGGCTCGTCCCAGGCGGTACGCATGGAGGCGGCGAAAGTCGACCCGTTCCTCCCAATCGACATGCATGCGGCCCGGCGCCGGCACCGACGTGACCGTGAACTCGGCTTTAGCGGTGGCCACCGTGGGCCTCGACGGATTCGAGCCCGTCCGAAACCGCTCGCCCGTCCGGCTGCAGCGTGAGGTTGGCGCCGCCCGCCTCCAGCTTCAGGAGGGCGGCAAAGTCCTCGTCACCCAGGCCCCTCCCGATGAGGCTGACGACGATCTGGTGGACGACGGCGGCAACCGGCAGGGGCACATCGAGCTGGCGGGCGGCTTCCAGCCCGAGTTCGAAGTCCTTGCGTAACAGGTGGCCGGTAAACGTAGGCGTGAAATCGAGGTTGACGAAGGCCGGCGTCTTGTAGCGACTGAACGTCGACCCCATCACGCTGCCGTTGATGAATTCCAGGTAATCGGCCCGCTTGATGCCACCGCGCTCGGCGAGCACGGTGGTCTCGGCGAGGATCTGCGTGACGACGCCCAGGACGAGGTTGTGACAGATCTTGACCAAGCGCGCCGCCTCCCCTTCGCCCACGTAGGTGACGCTGCTCCCCAACATCTGTAGATAAGGAAGCGCGCGGTCGAAGGCCGCCCTCGGCCCGGAGACAGCCAGGCTGAGCTTGCCCGCTCTGGCGACCTTCGGGTTGCCACTGACCGGCGCAGCCAGGAGGTCTGCTCCGAGGCTCGACGCCTTCGCTCGAACTTCCTCCGACGCCTCCATCGAAACCGTCGACGAGTCGATCACCAGCGTGGGGACCCGGCTGCCGTTGGCCAGCAGGCCCTGCGGACCGGTCATCACGTCGAGGAAATCGCGCGAGCCGGCGATCGAGGTGATGACGATGTCGCGATCGGCAAGGTCCGCAGGCCGATCGACGATGCGGGCGCCGAGCTTTGCGAGCGGTTCAGCTTTGGCCCGCGTTCGGTTGTACACCCGGAGGTCACAGCCGTGTTCGAGCAGCCGGGCTGCCAGCACGGAACCCATCCGGCCGGTGCCGATCCAGCCGATCGTGTGGCGATCACGCTTTGCCGTGGTCATCCCATTCCCCTCGATGGTGGTCGCCTCGCGCAAACGTTTGTTTACGATAGCAGTCGCGATTTTGAGGTGTCAACGCGGCACCCTTATTCGGTTGCCAACGCCGCGATCGGCCGCAGGCCGGCCGGTGCATCGGTGCCCGCCACGGTCGACCCGCGCACGATGAGCTCGGGGTTGAAGATGACGCGCCGGCGAATCGCGTCGCCGGTCTCGATCTGTTCGAGCAAGAGCCGGGCCGCCGCCGAGCCAAACTCGTGGATCGGCACGTGGACCGTCGTCAGCCCCGGAACCAGCCGGCTCGCCAGCGGGATGTCGTTGTAGCCCACGATTGCCACGTCCTCGGGGATGCGCAGGCCCATGCGGCGGGCAGCGCCCCAGGCGCCCACCGCCGTCATGTCGGTCACGGCGAAGATCGCGGTCGGCCGGTTGGGCGCCGTGAGCAGTCGCTCGGCGGCGCGCGCCCCGCCCTCTTCCGTATAGCCGGATTCCGTGATCAAGTGGCTATCGACCTCGAGGCCATGGTCCGCCAGCGCCGCGAGGTATCCGCGCCGCCGCAGGACGCCAGTACTTACGGTTGCCTTCCCCGCGAGGTGACCGACGCGGCGGTGACCTAACTGGATCAGGTGCTGGGTGGCCATCCGCCCGCCAACCAGGTCGTCCGAGCCGACGAACGGGTCCTGTGCCTCGTCGCTGAACCGGTTGACCAGCACATAGGGAATCGCCTGGTGGCGCAGCCAGCGCACGGTTGGATCCTTCAGATAGCTACTGGCCAGGACGATGCCGTCCACTCGGCGGGCGTGCAGGCTGAGCAGGTGCGAGCGCTGGCGTTCCGGGCTGCCGTCCGTGTTGCAGAGCAGGACGTTGTAGCCGCGGGATGAGGCGCCATCCTCGACACCTCGAAACAGGGCGGCGAAGAAGGGATTGGTCACGTCCGGGATGACCACCGCGAGGACGAAGGTCTGCCGCAACTTCAAACCGCGCGCCACCCCGTTCGGCCGGTAATCGGTCTCGCGCAGGAGCGTCTCGATCCGGGTCCGGGTTGCGGGCGCGATCCGCAGGCTGGGGTCGTTGTTGGCGACGCGCGAAATCGTCGACGGATGAACCCGGGCGCGCGCCGCCAGCTCTTTCAGTGTGACCGGCATTCCGCCTTTCTCATTGACATTCGTTTTGGCCCGTGTTTAAGATAGGACAATCGTTTGTTCAACGCAAGGAACAAGCGGCATCACGGAGAAGTCCGAGTCGACAGGAAGGGAGGGAGCATGCGGAAGCCACTGACCGCGACGATCATCGGCCTCGCCCTTGCGCTCACGGCGTGCGGAACCAACAACTCCAGCGCCCAGTCGGCGCTGCCGAGCGGGCCGATCGTCATCGGCGTCTCCCAGGCGTTGACCGGGGACAAGTCCGACCCGGGGACCGCCATCAACCAGGGATATGCGGTCTGGGCAAAGCAGGTCAATGATGCCGGCGGATTGCTCGGGCACCAGGTGCAGCTGAAGGTCTACGACAATCAGAGCCTGGCGGACACCGCCGTCAGCCAGTACGAGCGCCTGGTCACGGTCGACAAGGTCAATCTGCTGGTTGGCCCGTTCTCAAGCGCACTGACGATTCCCACCTCCGCCGTGGCCGAGAAGTACAAGATGGCGTTCGTCGAAGGCGCGGGTGGGGCGCCGGCGGTGTTCCAGCGCAAGTTCAAATACATCTTCTTTGTCCAGCCGGCGGTCGCCGAGAAGCAGGCCGATCCCTTTGTCAACTACATCCTCTCGCTGCCGGCTGACCAGCGCCCGAAGAGTGCGGCCTATCCGCAACAGGATGACCCGTTCGTGAGCGCCACCGAAGATGGGGCGCAGGCGCGCCTGGAGGCGGCTGGCATCAAGACCGCCTACAAACAGGTCTACCCGCCAACCCAGACCGACTTCGCGTCGATCGCGGCGGCCGTGAAGCACTCGGCTGCGGACATCGTGCTGGGCGGCACCATCTTTGACGACGCGGTGGCGCAGGTCCAGGCCTACTCGGCGATCCACTACCAGCCCAAAGCGATCTATTTCACCTCCGGGCCGAGCACCACCGGACCGTTCAAGCAGGCGTTGGCGGACAAGGTCAGCGGGATCATGACCGGCGACGGCTGGGTGCAGAGCTCCAAAGAGCCGGGCAACGCCAAGTTCGTCGCCGACTACCTCAAATTGTTCCCCAATAAAGACAACCTGGTACCGGGGGAGGCCGCCGAAGGCTATTCGGTGGGCCAGGTGATGGCGGCTGCGGTGAAGGCAACCCAGTCGGTGGACAATACCAAGATCGCCAACTGGCTGCATGGCCACAAGGTCTCGACCGTCCAGGGCGAGATTGGTTGGGATGAGCTCGGTCGGCCGCAGGGCAGCTACCTGCTTGAGCAGTGGCAGAATGGGATCGTCCACGTGGTCGCGCCGAAAGGGGATCCGAATAAGGACGCTGATCCGGTGTATCCGAAGCCGGACTGGTAAGCGATTGCCGGGGCCACGACCCCCTGAATGAGCCCCGGCCTTCTCGCCCAGAGCCTGGTGCTCGGCATCCTGACGGGCGGGATGTACGCGCTGATGGCCGCCGGGCTCACGTTGATCTTTGGCGTGATGAAAGTGATCAACGTCGCGCACGCCGCCATCATCGTGATGGGCGCCTACCTCTCGTTAACCCTCTTCCGGCATCTGGGAATCGACCCGCTGCTGTCGGTGCTCTTGCTGATCCCGGTCTTCCTCGCCCTGGGGGCGCTCATCCAGTGGAGCGTCGTCAACCGGCTGGCCGAGCGCGATATCACGCTGACGGTGCTGATGACCTTTGGCTTTGCCATCATCCTCGAAGGGCTCCAGGGAGCGATCTGGACGTCGTCATACCAGGGCATCAAGACCGGGTACTCGCTGGAAAGCTTTCAGCTGTTCACGCTCTACATCCCGGTGGTCCGGCTGATCTCGGCCGGCATCTCGCTGCTCTTGCTGGCCGGGCTTTATGCCCTGCTGACCTTCACGAAGCTCGGCCGGGCGATCCGGGCCACGATTCAAAACCGCACGGCGGCGCAGCTTGTCGGTGTCGACGTCCGGCTTGTCACCACGGTTAGTTTTGCGATCGGCATCGCGATTGCGGGCGCCGCGGGACCGTTGCTGGGTATGCTCTTCACCTTCTATCCGGCCACCCACTGGCTGTGGATCGGCAAGCTGCTCGCGATCGTGGTGCTCGGTGGACTGGGGAGTCTGCGGGGCGCATTCGTGGCG
>VBHC01000078.1 GCA_005889535.1 Chloroflexota bacterium | reverse complement strand
GTGATCAGCACGGCACTCGTAAGTATCGGCGAAAACAAAAAGGGCCCGGACGTTCCGGACCCTGGTTAATGAATCAAGCGCGACCGGTTACGCGGCGACTGCAGCCTCCAGGCGCACGCCAACGGAGACCACAGAGGCATTCGCCTCTTCGCCGTGCACCGCGCTCTTCCCACGAAGGATGCCACCCTCATCGATGATCAGCGACCCGACCACGATGTCGCCGAAGACTTTGCCGGTCGCGAGGATCTCCAGGCGTCCGGTGGTGCTCACGTTGCCCTGGATCGATCCGCCGACCACGACGTTGCGACCGGTGACGTTTCCCCTCACCCGGCCGTGCTCGCCCACCGACAGGTCTCCATCGGTGGACACGTCGCCGAGCATTTCGCCGTCGAAACGAATATTGGACGTTGACTGCAGCCGGCCTTCGAGCTTGATCTGATTGCTCAGCACCGTCTCAGCGACGATCGGTGCGGCTTCGCGCGGGGATCTTTTATCGAACACGCAAACCTCCTGGCAAGTTGTTATCGCCTTGTGCCAGAACGGTTACGCGACGAGCTTTCTTGCTTTCCCCAAAAACTTCACGCCTGGAGCAGGCCGCGGAGAACGACCGAGCCCGCGATCAGCAGCAGGAACATGAGGCCGGCCGTAATCGCGATCCGGCGAAGGTCCGCCCGGAAGTACGGCACCCGATCCAGCGGGATGGCCGCATCCTGAGTCGGCAGCGGGCCGGTCGCCTGACGGCCACGCGCCGCCCGCGGGAGAGGCCGCTGCACCGGGAGCGCGGTGCTCGCGGCAGGTGCGGTCCCTTCGGGCGGGCCCGGCTGGCCAGGCTGCGCCGCCGCCAGCGGCGGAATTCCCGCCGGCCGGGCCGCGCGTCCCGCGCCCGGCCCGCCGCGCTGGGGCTTTCTGAGCTGAGAGCGTTTGTTCTTTCGGGCCATGCCGACCTACGCGGATGGCAGTTTAGCGCGAACGTGGATAAGCGCTTGACACGTCCAACGGGCTGTGGTACAAAACGCGCCGGGTACAACATATAGCGTGTACCCGAAGCCGCGAGCCAACAAGGGCCAGATTCTGCAGCCGTCCTGCCATCGTCGCTGCAATGCCCCTCCTCATCTGGTCCTTGTTGTTTTTTGGCCAATCGCCAGCGGCCGCTGCGTCCATGCGAAGGCCCGATACTTCGACTGCGCCAGCTGCCGCGCCGCCCCTGATTCTGCGTCCGTGAGGCAGGCGTGCGACAGTGTGACGCCAAATTCGCCGGCAAACGCCTGTGCAAGCGCCCTGGCGATCGAAGCCGGCTCGAAGCTGCCGACCTCGGCAAGGCCGGCCACGCCGGCCTCGAGTCGTCTTGTGGCCGCAATCGGGTCGTCCTCGAGCTGGAGGCAGGCGACCATGGTCGCCATCTGCGGCTCGGTCAGGATGCTGCCGTGCTGAAGCAGTGCACCTGCCCGACGTACCTGGGCGCTCCCCACCAGCTTGCGCCCCCGGAGCAGGATCTCGTGCGCCGAAGGGCGATCAAAACACACCGGGCCGACGACGGCCTGGGTCGCCGCCTCCGATTTTGGAGCGAGGATGGCGGGGGACGCCCAGCCCCTGGAGCCCGGCCTGCAGGGCAAGACTGAGCCGTCGGTACGAGGGGAGGATGCCGGCCTCGTAACCGAGAACGGAGGCCGGCAGTGCCACGCTATAGGTCAGCTCTCGGTCGTGGAGAATCGCCCGGCCCCCGGTCGGCCGGCGCACGACCTCGATGCCAAACCCGTGGCACGGGCGTCCACGAGTAGAAGCGCAGGGTGGGAGGCGCTTTGCCAGCAGCGACGCCGTCGAGCAACACCTCATCGACCGCCATGTTCCAGGCACCGTTCGCCGCTGGGTCGAGGATGAGACGCCAGTCAGACATTGAAGCGGAAAAGGCAGACGTCCCCATCCTTGATCACATAGTCGCGGCCCTCGAGCCTGACCTTGCCCCGTTCGCGCGCCGCCGCATAGGAGCCGGCCGCCTTCAGATCCTCGAAGGCGACGATCTCAGCCTTGATGAATCCCCGCTCGATGTCACTGTGGATCACGCCGGCGGCCTCTGGCGCCCGGGCCCCCTGGTGCACGGTCCAGGCGCGCACCTCCGGGTCGCCCGCCGTGAGGAAGGTGACGAGGTTCAACAATCGGTAGGCGGCATGAATGAAGGCGCCAAGCGCCGGTTCCGTGAGCCCGGCGTCCTCCAGGAACGCCCTCGCCTCGTCGTCGGGTAACTCGCGGATCTCGGCCTCCAGCCGCGCAGAGAGGTCGATGACCTCGGCACCCTCGGTCCTGGCTTCGTCGCGGAGTGCCCTCAGCTCGGGATTCTCCTTGCCAATCTGATTCTCCCCGATGTTGGCGACGTACAGCACCGGCTTGGCGGTGAGGAAGGAGAAGCTTTTGAGAAGTTTCGCCTGCTCAACCTCGAAGCTCATGGTTCGAATCGGTTTGCCCTCGTCGAGGTGAGCCGCCAGCCGGTCGAGGAGCTCCAGCTCCTCCTTCTCCTTGGCGCCCGGCTTGAGACGCGCGGTCCCGGCGATCTTCTCCCGGCGCTTGTTCACCACATCGAGGTCCGCTAGCGCCAGCTCGAGGTTGACCATCGCCATGTCCCGGCGTGGGTCCAGCTGGCCATCGACGTGCTGGACGTTCGGATCGCTGAACGAGCGGACGACCATTGCCAGCGCGTCGAGCTCGCGGATATTCGAGAGAAATTGATTTCCCATTCCCTCGCCCCGGCTGGCTCCGGCCACCAGGCCGGCGACATCGACAAACTTCATCACGGTCGGCGTGACTTTCTTGGGCTTGTACATACGCGCCAGCACGTCGAGCCGCTCGTCCGGCACTTCGACCATGGCGGTATTCGGCTCGACCGTACTGAAGGCGTAGGAGGCCACCCCTGCGCCCGCCCGTGTCAGCGCATTGAACAGGGTGGTCTTGCCGACATTCGGCAAGCCGACGATGCCAACGCCCAGAGTCATTAGCGCGCGTTCCGGCGGAGCTGGTCCTCCGACATGACCGTGAAGGGTGCGCCAAATCGACGAGCGAGCTCATCGGCATCGCACTCCACCGCCATCAGCCAACCTCCAGAAGATCTCGGGAAGGGAACGCCCGCGGCCCACGCCGGATGCGCCCAGTGTGGGCAAATGCTAGCTGGTCACTCGCGGGCGCCGGTCGGCGTCAGTAGGGATCGTCGCGGTCGATGAGCTCGCCCGGAAACCCGCGGTCCGGCAGGAGATACGCCAGCTCGCCGGCGTTCTCATCGTAGGTCGGGTCATCGGGATCGTAGGGTTGCGGTTCGGGGATCATTGAAGACGCCTTCAGGCGCTAACCGGTTCGGCAACCGGCTGACCGTTGTCGACAGCGCTTTCCGCTTTCGGGCTGAGCATCTTCATCTGGTCCATCACGACCTCGGTCGTGTAGCGCCGCAGGCCGTCCTTACCGTCCCACTCATGGCTGCGCAGACGGCCCTCCGCATAGATCAGTTTTCCCCTCGTCAGAAACTCCTGGCAGATCCCTGCCAGCCGGTCGAAGGCGACCAGTGAGTGATACTGGACATCTTCCTGGCGGTTCCCGTCGTCGTCTTTCGAGTAGCTATTGGTCGCCAGCCGGAGCTTGGCGATCGTGAGCCCCTTTGGGCTGATGACGATCTCCGGATCACGAGTCAAGCGGCCGACCAGAATCACGCGGTTCACCATTTTGGATCGTTCTCCTTCCGTTGAATACCCTCACCCTGCCCTCCCCCGAAGGGGGAGGGATACTCGAGCGCTCTGGCTTAGCCACCACCTCCCGTTGTCGGAGGTCGGAGGAGCGGGAGTGGATCGACCGGCACACCTGCGATGCGCACCTCGAAGTGCAGGTGCGGTCCGGTACTGTTGCCGGTCGATCCCATGAGGGCGATCGCCTGTCCCGCGGCAACGACGTCGTCCTGCTGCACAAGCGGCCAATCGAGGTGCCCGTACAGCGTGCTGAGCTGCGGATCGTGGGTCAGCAGAATGTAGAGGCCGTAGCCGCCGCGTTCGCGGCGAATCACGACGCTCCCGGCGGTGGCGGCGTAGACCGGCGTCCCCAGGGGCGCCGCAAGATCGATCCCACTATGGAAGTGATGGCTCGGACACGTCTGCGACCAGGGCTCGATTTCGAGCGCGGTGCAGCCGTAGGGCTGGGTGAGCGTCGCGCCCCTCACCGGCAGCACGAGCGGACCCGCCTGAGTCTGCTGCGCCTGGACCACGAGGCCGGCCAGCAATAAGGGGACCAGCAAGAACGCCACCGCGATGGCGATGACGGGCCGCCGCCAGGACCACGCGAAGAGGGCCAGGCGTCCGGCGGCCAACGGCGTCATGCGCCCGTCGCTCGGCGTGTAGCCATGGCACCCTTCACGGCTCGCTTGGCCACGCCTTCCGCGAGGTGCTCGGTCTTCGACTCGAGGTGCGCGGCAGCGTTCATCAAGCCGGGCACCTTGATCAGCAAGTAGAGGACCGCCGCGCCATAGAGCGCCTCAATCGGGCTGCCGGTGAAGTCGGCGGTGAACAGGCTGGCGAAGCGCAGCACCAGCACCTGGCCGAACTGCATGAACACGGTCAGCAGAAACAGTCGCATCCAGGACTGGGCATAGTGCTTGGTTTCGGGAAGGATCATGCAGATGGCGGCCAGGGGGGCCACCGCGAGCAGGACCGCCAGTAGAGCAAAGCGGATGACGTATGTGAAGGCGACGATCACCAGCATGATGACGATGGCGAGCCGGACGGCGATCTGGAACAACGGCATGCCGAAACCGTTGGTCATCGCGTCCATCCAGGGAAGTCGAGCCGGTCCGCCCGGTAAGGGCTGAGTCCACACGGCGTGCACGAGGGCGTTGTTC
This sequence comes from Chloroflexota bacterium, assembly GCA_005889535.1. GTDB lineage: Bacteria > Chloroflexota > Dormibacteria > CF-121 > CF-121 > CF-13. Next base: position 1,225 of record VBHC01000078.1, on the reverse strand, counting down.
AGGTCGATCGCCATCTGGCCAAAGAGCAGCGCGAAGTGCGCCATCACGATCGCGGCCATCGCGCGCGGCAGGATCGCCTTGAGCGTGTAGTGGGCACGAAAGCTGCGCTCCCACAGGCTCCGGAGGAAAGCCCAGGTAAAGACCAGCACGAGCAGCAAGTCCGCCATGGCCAGCGTCAGGTGAAACATCGCCTGTAGCGTTGGCTCCCCCGTCAGTGGACGGGGGCTGAGCGTTGACAGATCGTGCGTGCTGAGCAGGTAGGTCTCGACCGTGCTCGCGATCGAATCCCGTACGTCGTTGATGAGGTTGGTGAGGAAGCCGGTGACCAGCCCGGAGAAGACTTCTAGCACAGAGCGCTCGGACGAGCAGGAATTTCAAACCGGCTAGTGATTGACCGAATCCACCAGCACCCGAACCAGGAGGCCGGCCATCTCCACCCCGATGGTGCCAAAGACGATGCGGCCGATCCAGCGCTTCGCCTCCATCACGCTGCGGGGCTCGATGGCAATCATTTTCCAGATGAAGGCGCAGACAAAGGCCAGCGCGCCGATGCTCCCGGTCAGCCCCTGGGCATAGGTTGTCCAGACGTCGATCAAGTGCTTGAGCTGATCCATCAGCGCTTCTCCTCGAAGGGCTCGGTGAGCCGGCCCTCGACATAGTTTTCGATAGCCCGAGTGAGACGCCGGAGCATGTCCCACTGATCGATGAGCAGGTTGTGATCCTGCTGTCCGAACTTGCGCAGCAGCTCAGGCCCGAGCGCCGGCTGCGTCGGCGATGCGGCGGGTGCCGGAGCCGGCGGCACCAGCGGCGCTGTCAAGGTCGGAATGACCGCCGGCTGGATACTCGGCAGGGTCAGCGGGGGCGGACGAAAGGCCGCCTGGTGGGGCTGCATCGCCAGGTGAATACCGACACCGGTGAAGGCGGCCAGTACGGTGACCTCGCCACCAATAAGGGCGAGCTTCCAGGATGGGCGCATGGCACTCCTCGACAGACCCGGTCGACGACAACGCTGCTCATCCTTACACAAATCAGTATATTTGTCAAGACGAGTACAGCGCCTGCGCTGGTCCGGGGCAACCGAAATTTCAGCGCCGTCGTTTCAACGGGCCTGGAGCGTGTCCTCGAGGGCCTTGTGGAGCCCGCCGAATTGAAACCGATAGCCGGCCGCCTCCGCCCTGGCCGGCACGGCGTGGCGGCCGTCGAGCAGCAGGTGCGATTGCTCGCC
>VBHC01000077.1 GCA_005889535.1 Chloroflexota bacterium | reverse complement strand
AACGCCCTACGCGCGGGCGAAGGCGATCGAAAGCTGGTTCCTGGTCAAGGGCCGCTTCAGCTACACGCTGGCTCCGCCCACAGCGCCGGTGGGTGTCAGGCCCCTGGATGATTTTCTTTTCCGGACTAAAAAGGGTTTCTGCCAGGACTTCTCCACCGCCATGAACGTGATGCTGCGGACGCTGGGCATTCCCAGCCGGCAGATCAGCGGCTACAGCGTCGGTGTCCTCGACGACAAGACCCGCCAGTGGACCGTGAATTCGCTCGACGCGCACAGCTGGGTGGAGGTCTACTTTCCTGGCTACGGGTGGCTCCCCTTCGAGGCCACGCCCGACGGCACCAACTCACCGATCAACTGGCCGGCAACCCGGAATGCGCTGACCACCTCCGCCGCGCCCACCGCGGCCGCCAGCAGCCGGCCGCGGCCTAACCCCCTGGAGGCGCCAAACCAGCCCGATTCCGCGGCAGCCAATACCCCGTTTCCCGATCTCGTCCGCCCGCTGCTGATCGCGGGTGGCGTCCTGCTCTTGCTGGTCCTCCTCGCCGCCCTGCTGGCCCTCCGCTGGCTGGTGGCGGTCCGTGACGTACCCCGCATCTGGCGTCGATTGCTGTTTCTCGGCAACCGGCTCCGAGTGCCGCGCCATCCGGGCGACACCCCGGCGGAATTCGCGGGGCGCTTGGCCGGCTCGGTCCCGCCGCTCGACGCCGAGATCCGGCAACTGGCGAGGCTCTACACCAGGGCCAGCTTCCGCCGCGGCGGCCTATCGCATGATGAGCTCGCTGAGGCGCGCCGCACCTGGACCCGGGTGCGCGGCAGTTATCCGGCGCTGGTGGCCCGGGCCTGGCGCGATGCGCTCCGGCAGGGCCGGGTGGTCAGGGCAGCGGAAGATGCAGGGTCAAAAAATCGCGAGCCGTCACGGCGCCGCTGACCTCCGCCTCACTGCCGCGATGGGTGATGATGAAACGGGTCGACGGATGCCGTTCCATCAGCCCTTCGACGTCGCGCCGGCCGAGGTGCAGCTCGCCCGTTTCCTGGTCGTACGTCATCTCGGTGATGACATGGTCGGAGGCCGACACCAGCGCCTCGAGCTGCGGTGACATTTCCGCGTCGCCGGTGTAGCCGAGGCGGACGCCGTCGCGCTCGAGCGTAAAGCCGAGGCAATTCATCCGGCGCGCGTGCTTCATCGTAAAGGCGGTTCCCCGGCTGCCGTCGGCCTCGAATGCCATGCCCCCGGTCAGCTCCTGGACGGTTAGCTGCAGCCGTCCCCAGCTCAGCCGGCGCATCTCTTCGCCCCAGGCCAGGTCGAGCAGCTGCCGCAGGTAGGCCGTAGTGCCGACCGGGCCGTAGACGCTGAGGGGCGGTGTGTGGTCGTTACTCAGCACCCGACCGAGCATCAACCAGGCGAGACCGAAGGTGTGGTCGGCGTGGAAATGACTGAGCAGCACCGCGCGCGGCGCGTCGAGCGACACGCCCGCCCGCGGCAGGTGGACCGTCAGCGGCGCGCCGGCGTCAAGCAGGATCTCGTGGTCGACCAGGATGCTCGCGTTGTAGGCATCCGGCGAAAACGCGGCGCCGGTGCCGAGGAACGTGATCTCCACCAACTGAGACGCTAACAGGAATTGCTGTCAGGGTCGCGGGATTTCCCGCGTGTACAGTGCAGGGCATGAGCAGCGTGGAAAAAGTGCGGCTGACGCAGTGGTCGCACGGAGCCGGTTGAGCCTGCAAGATCGGTCCTGAGGACCTGGCTCAGGTCTTGAGCCACTTGCCCGCCCCGCTCAATAACCGCGATGTCCTCGTCGGCCTGGAGACCGGCGATGATGCGGCGGTCGTTCGCCTCCGGCCGGATCTTGCTCTGGTGGTGACGACAGATTTCTTTACCCCGGTGGTGGATGACGCATACACCTTTGGTGCGATCGCGGCCGCCAATGCGCTGAGCGACATCTACGCGATGGGCGCCCAGCCGTTGATGGCGCTCAACCTGGTTGCCTTCCCGATCAAAGAGCTGCCGGCGTCGGTGCTGTCGGACATCCTCCGCGGCGGCCTGGACAAGGTCCGGGAAGCCTGGTCGTGATCGGGACCGTGCATCCGGATCGGGTGGTCCGTAACCGCGGCGGCCGGCCGGGCGACCGCCTGCTGCTGACCAAAGCGCTCGGGACCGGCATCATCAGCACGGCGATCAAGCACCAGGTGGCGCCGCCGGAATCGGAGGCGGTGGCGGTCCAGGAGATGCTGCGGCTCAACCGCGAGGCGTCGGATGCGATGACCGCGGTGCAGGTCCACGCCGCCACCGACGTCACCGGCTTCGGACTCCTGGGTCATCTTCACTATCTGGCGAAGGCCTCCGGGGTGGGGGCTCGGGTCGAGGCGGCGGCGGTCCCCGTCCTTCCCGGCGCCGAGGCCCTGGCCGACGCCGGCGAGGTCCCGGGTGGAACCCGCTCCAACGAGCGGTTCCTGGCGCGAAGGGTCCACTGGCCGCCGGCGCTGTCGGCCGCCCGTCAAACGGTGCTCAGCGATGCCCAGACCTCCGGCGGACTGCTGATCGCGATCGCCGCCGGCGACGAGCGCCGCCTGCTGGACGCTCTGACCGCGCGCGGTGTCGCCGGCCACGTCGTCGGGGAGCTCACCTCGGGCCCGCCGGGCGAGATCACGGTCGTCTGAAGCCGGCTCGCCGGTAACAGGTCGATCACGGCCCGGCGACGACTCGATGACGTCAAATGCGACTGCCACATATGCCCAAGCCTCGATCGCGCGTATTAGAGGGTGACCATGCGTGAGCGTGATCGTAACGCGAGTTCGCCTGCCTATTCGGGCACCGTTGATAATGTCACCCAGTGCGCGCACTGGGCAAGGCGGCGTCCGACGACGATCGCCCACTCATCGAGCGGGTTCGTCGGGGCGACCAGGACGCGGCCCGCACCCTGTACGAGCGTTACTTCGATCGTATCTACAACTATGTCTATGCCCGGCTGGGACGGGCCGAAGATGCGGAGGATCTGGCCATCGACACGATGACCCGGAGCCTCACCCGCCTCGATTTGTTCCAGGACCAGGGTGTCGCCTTCTCCTCGTGGGTCTATCGAATCGCGCACAACGCGACCATCGATCATTACCGCCGGAATGGCAAGGTCAAGCTCGTTCCCCTGGACAACGCGATCCTGCCTCAAACCGCGGATCCTGCGGAGCTGGCGCTGGAGCAACTCTCGAACGAGGACCTGCGCGAGGCGCTGGGCGACCTGACGGACGAACAGCAGCAGGTCTTGATCCTGCGTTTCTTCCAGGATCTGACCGCCGCCCAGGTGGCCGACATCATCGGGAAATCGGTCGGCGCCGTCCAGGCGCTGCAGCATCGAGCGCTCGGCTCGCTCGAGCGGGCATTGCAAGGCAGGGCAGCGAATTGATGCCGGAAGCGCGGCGGCTGGAGGCGCTGGCGGAGCGAATGCGAGCCGTCGAACCGGTCGCGCCGTCGCCGGGCGCCAAGATCCGCGGCTGGAACCTGGTGCTGGCGGCCGTCGCCCACTCCGCGACCCGCCGGCCACGCATTTCCGTGACGCGGCTGGTGCTTGCGGCGGCTGCCGCCGGGGTTTTGTTGGTGGCCGGCGCCCTGGCCGCGTCGGCCGATAGCCTGCCGGACTCAGCCCTCTACCCGTTGAAGGGCGTGCTGGAGCACGCCCGCGGCACGTTCGCCTTCAGCCCGACGGACCAGCTGACCTACCACCTCGAGCTGTCCCAAACGCGGCTCGCCGAGGCGGAGGCGATGATCGCCCGTCACCGGCTCGACCTGGCCGGCCGGGCGCTGGACGGGCTCGACAACGAGCTCGAGGACGCCGCGCAGCTGGTTCAAACCGCGAAGCAAAATGACGCGGCGGCGGCCGCCGACATGGAGAATCGGCTTCAGCAGGCGATCGCTACCCACGAGCTGCAGCTGGCCGGCCTCCAGGCTCAGGTCACGAACCCAACCGCGCTGAGTGCGATCAGCCGGGCGCGCGATCGCGCAGCCGCGGCCTTGCAAACGGCGGAAAAGGCCGGCCCGAACGGAAAGAACGGCAACCCGAGCCAGTCGCCGGCCGGCGGCAAGGGAAACGGACCGGCGACCTCCGCGCATCCCACGCCGAAGCACTAGCCCGGCACGCGACGACCGGTCGCCAGCTAGCATTTCCGCGAATGCCGCGACGACCCGTCATTGCGATTCCAGCTCTAAGCGCGCTACTCGTGCTGGTGGCGGATCAAACGAGCAAGGTCTGGGCGATGGCGTCGCTTCCGCTCGGACAGGACGTCACCGTCATCCCCGGCTGGTTGTGGTTTCGACTGACCAGCAACAGCGGCGCCACCCTCGGCCTGCTCGGCGGCCAGAACGGGCTCTTCATCGTCGTCACCGTGTTGGTGGTAGCGGCGGTCGCCGTGATCGTTGTCCGGGGCCGTGCCGACGGCGCGGTCGGGACCGCCGCCCTGGGCGCGATCGCTGGCGGGGCGATCAGTAATCTTGCCGACCGGATCCGGCTGGGCGCCGTCGTCGATTTCATCCAGGTCCATGGATGGCCGACCGACTTCAACCTCGCGGATGCCGGCATCCGGCTCGGCGTGGTGGCGTTCGTGGTGGCCCTGTTGCTCGAATGGCGTCGCGGCCGGCGACCGGAGGCCGCCGGCCCTCGCCCTTAGCTGCCTGCGGCGATCTTCATGTCGCGGTTGTACGCGTCGATCAACGGCTGGAAGCGAGCCTTATCCGCTTTATCCACGGCATCGGCGTCGAAGTTTGATAGGGTCTTGACATCGGCCTCGAGTGCTGTGTTCGCGCGGTTGAAGCCGGCCTCGTCATTCGCCTGAACCGCCTTGACCATGGCCTGGAGATCCGCCACCGCCTGCTGCATCGCCTTGACGATGGGGGTTACCTCCGGTGGGATCGCGGGCGGCTGCGCCAGCTGAGCCGCCTTCTGCAGGTTGGATCCCGTCGCGGGCAGCTGCCCCTGGACGCCGGCGAGGTCCGTGGCATTACCCAGCGCCACGAAGCCCGCGAGCGCATCCATGAAGGCTTCGAGGAAGGCGACCCGCTTGTTATCGATATCGATGGCCTTCTGCGCCGTGCTCAGCGCCGATAGCCCTGCATCAACCCGGTGCCGACGGTTATTGATCGTCGCCTGCTCCGGCAGGGTGAGCAACGAGCTTGACAGCTCGGGTCGAACCCGTTCAAGGGCTGCCCGGTCCCCACTGACGTCGGCCTGCCAGGTTGAGACCTGCTGCTTGAACGCCGCCACCGCGGCTTTGGCGCCGCCGAGATCGGGGTTGTCACCTTCGAACTTGACATCCTTGAAGGGGTCCTTGTCGAAGATCCCGGCGATGGTGTTGTTGTGGCTCACGGTGGTCTTCAAGGCGCTGTCGGCTTTTCCAACCGTGCCCCCGGCGACGGCGGCACCGCCGACGACGTAGCCGATCAGAAGCACGAAGACCACCGCGACCGCGCCGATGATCAGCCAGCGGCGCCCCCCTCGCCGCGGACTTTCCACGGTCGCTCCCGTCGCCCCGGTTGGCGGCGGGAGGTCAGGCGGATCTGCTGGGACGCGAGGTCCCTCGTTCTCTGCCACGTCTCCCTCCCTGGGCCTGAAGGCCAATTCCCTCCGTCACCATACGCCCAGGGTTGCCGGAGTTCAAGAGCACTCGGTGCACAAAACTTGCCAGCCGCTGGACTGCTGGTTAGGCTAGGACTGGAAGGGAGCACTGCCCGTGGATAGCCTGCCGGGGCCGGCGCAGCCGCCTGACGTGGCGGTCCAAACCAGCCACGTCCGGGAGATGGCGGCCAACCTGCTGCTCGGCCGGGCGCTGCAGGTGCTCCAGGCCGCCGGCGGCATGGTTGTCTACTGGGACGCCGAGGGGCGCTGGAACAAGGACAGCTTCAGCCTACCGGGCCGCCCCGACCGGGTCGAGCAGCTGACGCCCGTGCTCGAGGCGCTACTGGAATGGACGCTCTACACCGAAAAACCGGTCGCTATCGACGACCTTCGGCGGAGCCGGTGGGCCCGCCATCTGCTGCATGGCGAAGACCCGCCAGCCGGCGCTGCGGTGGCGACGCCAATGGCGCAGCGTGGAGCAATCTGGGGGGCCGTCGCCGTCTACAGTGCCGAGCCCGTCGCCGATCCCATTGGACTGCTCGGCCAGTTTGCTGAGCTCGCCACGGAACCGTTGAGCTCGCTGGCGGCCGGTCGGCCGGAGGGCGTGGGCTAACCGCGGGCCGACCGGCAGGCGTCCGTATCATGAGCGTCGATGCGAGCTGAGGAATCGGCGCGCCGCGTGTCTGCCGTACGTAGCCGGCTGACCGAGCTCGACCTTGACGCGCTGGCAGTCACGGCCCCGGAGAACACCCGCTACCTCTCCGGCTTCACTGGCACCCTCGGGTATCTGGTGATCACCGGAGAACGCGAGGACATCCTGGGAGACAGCCGCTACTGGCTGCAGATGGAAGAGGAGGCACCCGGGTTCACCCTGGTGCAATCGGTCGCGTCGAGCGGGCTCCTGGTGCTCCTGGCCGACCGCCTGAAGGAGCTTGGTCTGCGCCGCGTGGGCTTCGAATCCCAGCATCTGACGGTCGATCAGCACCGGCGGCTGGCTGCAACTCATCCCGCGGAGGTGGAGTTGGTGGCGACCGCCGGGCTCGTCGAGGAATTGCGCCTGCTCAAGACGCCGCATGAGGTGGAGCTCCTGCGACAGGTGGCCGGCATCGCCAGCCGGGCTTTCGATCGGGTACGCTCTGGCGTCCGACCAGGACTCCGGGAGCGGGATGTCGCGTTCCTGCTCGAGCAGACATTCCGCGAGCTGGGGGCGGACGGGCCTGCCTTTGACACGATCGTGGCGGCCGGCGAGCACGGCGCCCTGCCGCATGGGCGGGCTTCTGATCGGGTGCTGGCTCACGGGGATATGGTGGTCGTGGACTTCGGCGCGCTCGCCGGTGGATACAACAGCGATACCACCCGGACGATCGTGGTCGGCGAACCGACCCCCGAGCAGGCCCGCGTGATCGACGCCGTGCGGCAGGCGCAGAAGGAGTCGATGGCCCTGATGAGGCCGGGCGTGACCGCGGATGCCGTAGACCGGCGTGCTCGCGAGGTTCTGGCCGGCGAGGCGAATGCCTTCGGACATGGCCTCGGCCACGGCATCGGGCTGGCGGTGCACGAGCGACCCTTTCTGTCGGCCAGCGATCAGACTCCGTTGCAGGCCGGTATGGTCATCACGAATGAGCCAGGTATCTACCGGCCGGGATGGGGCGGCGTACGGCTGGAGGAGATGGTGTTGGTGACGGAGGCGGGGCCACAAGTGCTGACACCGGCCTCTCACGAGGTAAGGGTTGGGTGACACCTGCGGAGACCCTCCGGGAGAAGCTGGATGTCTCGGTCTTCGCGGATGAGCTCTTTGGCGAAAACTGCTTCCTGATTCGGCGGCGAGACACGACCGCCGCTCTCGTCGTCGATCCCGGTCTGCAGGTCGACCGAGTGGTCAGGCAGCTCGGTGAGGAGCGGCTGACACTCGAGCGCATCCTGGTGACCCATGGACATATCGATCACGTCGCGGGCGTGCCCGGGCTGCATCATGAAACGAGCGCCCCCATCGCCATGCACCCGGAGGACCTGGCCATCCTCGACTGGGGCCAGTTCGAACGGCTGCCCTTTATCCCGCGCGGTTTTGCGCCCTTCTCGATCGATATCGCGCTCAGCCACGGGATGAACTTCGCCTTCCAGGACCTCAGTGTGCGGGTCCTGCACACCCCGGGTCATACCGAAGGTTCCGTGTGCTTTCTCTTCGGTCTCGATTGCTATGCGGGCGACACATTGTTTCAGCGCGGCATCGGCCGGACCGATCTGCCCGGTGGTGACATGCGTAAGATCGTCTTCAGTATTCGGGACGTGCTCTACACCCTTCCGGCCAAGACCGTGGTGCATCCCGGGCACGGACCACGCACCACGATTGAAGAGGAGATGCTGCTCAACCCGTTCGTGCCCGCCGGCTGATATGCGGATCGCCTCCCTCCTGCCCAGCGCCACCGAGATCGTGTGCGCGCTTGGCCTGGAAGACAGCCTGGTGGCTGTGACTCACGAGTGCGATTACCCGGAGCCGGTGCGGCGCAAGCCGGTCGTGACCCGCAGCCTGCTGCCCGGCAACGGAGGGAGCGCCGACATCGATCGCCACATCCGTGAGCTCGTCCATCAGGGAAGCGGCATCTATCGGCTCGATGCCGATCGCCTCGCGGCGCTCCAGCCCGATTTGATCCTGACCCAGGAGCTCTGCGAGGTGTGCGCCGTCTCCTATCCCCTTGTCGCATCGGCGGCGGGGAGGCCAAACTCGTATCGCTCGAACCGGAGAGCCTGGCCGACGTCTTCGAGCACCTTCGGCTGGTGGGCCGCCTGACGGCGCGCGCGGCGAGGGCCGAGCAGGTGGTGGCCGGGCTCGAGCATCGATTGGCGGCCGTCCACGACCGGGTAGCCGGTCGACGCGTCCGCTCGGCGGTGCTGCTCGAATGGGCCGCCCCGCCGTTCAACTGTGGGCACTGGATTCCCGAGCTGATCGATCGGGCGGGTGGCCGAGATTTGTTGGGATCTCCCGGACGGCCCGCCCATGCGATCCGGTGGCAGGACGTGACCGAGGCCCGTCCCGAGATCGTGGTCATCTCCGCCTGCGGTTTTTCGCTCGAGCGGAGCCTGGCAGAGCTGCGGGCCTCCGGCGTGCCGGACGACCGGCTGGATGGGGAGGTCTGGGTGGTCGACGGCAACGCGTTCTTCAGCCGCCCCGGCCCGCGGCTGGTCGACAGCGTGGAGATCATGGCCGGCATACTTCATCCGGATGCGGTCCCGTCGCCGCGCGCTAGCGACGCCCGCCGGCTGCGCTAGCCGCCGAAGATGAATCCGAGGAAGATCGCTGCCAGGACGATGACAAGGATGCCGCCGCCCAGCAGCAGCAGGATGGCAGCCAGCGTGAAGCCGACGGCGCGGCCGAAGGCCAGCCACAGCTCGTCCTCCTCGGAACGGTCGGCTGGCTCGGTCACCGCGAGCGCAAGGTGGCGCCCGCCGGGCTGTCCGGCCAGGCCTTGAATGGACCGTGTGGCGGTCCGAGGTCGACCGGGGTCCAGCGGTCGACCATGGCTAGCGCCGCCACGAGCCGCTGACGAAGCTCGGTAGGCATGACCCGCCGATCGTAGACCCCGACCTTCTCCGATCGCAAGCGCCGGGTATGCGCTTCGCGGTCATCGACCCACCAGGTGACGCTGACGTCGAGCACATGACCGGTCCGCTCTCGATAACTGACCGTGATGACCGCCTCTCCGCCCACGCGTCGGGCAAAGCGGAGCTCCCATGCCGGCTTGCCGCGTCGGTAACGCTCGATGAGCAGGTCATGCTGTCGGGCGAAGTCTTCCAACGTGGGGGCGACCGCGCGGAATGCGTCGATGATTTCGGCGGGCACGGGCGTCAGTCGAGCCGAAGGCGTCACGGCGCCCATTGTAGAGTTGAGTCAGTGGATCCGCGGGCGACCGATGTCGTGTCGAAGATCTTCGCGGCGGCGCGCACGATTGCGGTTGTGGGCCTCAGCCCCGATCCGCGGCGGCCCAGCCATGGCGTGGCTCGTTACCTGCAGCGGGTGGGTTATCGCATCATCCCGGTCAATCCTCATGTCGACGAGGTTCTCGGCGAACGGGCTTATCGCTCGCTACGTGATGTCCCGGAGCCGGTCGATGTCGTCGATGTCTTTCGACGCTCGGAATTCGTGGGCCCGATCGTGGACGACGCGATCGCAATCAAGGCCGGCGCTCTATGGTTGCAGGACGGGGTGGTCGACGAAGGGGCGGCCGAGCGGGCCCGCGTGGCAGGCCTCGATGTCGTCATGGATGACTGCATGATGCGCCGGCACGCCGCCGGGCGTTACTAGGCCTTCCTGGCTTGCATTCGGGCTTCCGCGATCTCTTCCGCGGCCCGTCGATGTGAAATCCCTCCGCGGCGGGCGCGCTCCAGCAATTCGCGGGTCGTGCCCCGCAGCTGCCGGCTGGTCTCGCCGAAAATCGACTCGAGGTTTGGCTGCAACCGGCGCTCGAGCAAGCCGCAGAACAGGAATGCGGCCGCGGCATTGGCGACGAAGTCGGGCAGGATCGTAATTCCGCGCCGCTCCAGCTGGGTCTCGGTCTCGCCCGTGACCGGATTGTTGGCCGCCTCGACCAGAACCTGGCACCGGATGGCTGCCTGGTTGTCCATCCGGATCGCGTTGCCAATGGCGGCCGGGATCATGATGTCCACCGGCTGCTGCAGCCAGGCCGCCTCGGGAGCGCAGCGGACACGTGCGGTTAACCGCTTGCGGTCGATCCGGCCGTATCGGTCGCGGATGGAGAGCAGATGGGCGACATCCAAACCATCGTCATCGAGGATGGCTCCATCGATATCGGCGACGGCGATCAGGCGGATGCCCGCCCGGTCCAGGTACCGCGCCACGGCACCGCCCACGTTGCCGAACCCTTGCAGCGCAACGCGGGCACCGCGCACCGGGAGGCCCAGCGCGTCGGCAGCCTCGATGGTGCATTCAGCCACGCCATAGCCGGCCATCAACTCCGTGATCGGCACCCCGTCGCTGGTCAGGGCCAGGGCCTGCTTGACGCGATCGAGGCCGGCCCCACCTTCGGTCCTGAAACCGGCCTGCAGCGGATGCGTGAGACCAACGAGCTGGCAGGCCGCGATAATGTCGTCTTCGCGGGTCCCCAGGTCCGCGCCGGTGGCGTAGCGCTCGGCAATGAAGGGGCGGATCGCGTCGATGAACCCGCGAAGTACAGCCGGTGCCTGCGGAGAGGCGGGGTCACAGTCGATCCCGGACTTGGCTCCGCCGTAAGGGATGTCGAGAACGGCCATCTTGTGCGACATGGTGCGGGCCAGATCGCTAACCTCATCGACCGTGACACCCGGGCGCATCCGGATTCCGCCCGAGCACATGCCGTTGACCAGTCGATCGATCACGAACCAGCCCTGGCTGCCGGTGGCCCGGTCGTGCCACTCGCTCGTAAGGTATGGCATCAGCGCCGGGACCTCAAAACACCCGTCCCCCCAGCGGAACCTCGTGGGTCGGCTCCAGCAGGACGACGCCGCCATCCGCGTCCGGCACGCCCAGCACCAACACTTCGGATCGGAGCGGTCCGATCTGGCGGGGCGGGAAATTCGTGACGGCGATCACCAGCCGCCCACGGAGGTCATCTGGCTGGTAGTGCGCGGTCAGCTGGGCACTCGACCGGCGGGTGCCGAGCGGCCCGAAGTCGATGCGAAGTTTGTAGGCCGGCTTGCGCGCCTGCGGAAAGAGCTCGGCCTCGAGAATCCGGCCGACGCGGATGTCGACGCGCGCGAAGTCCGAGACATCGATGACGCCAGCCTCGACCAACACCCCTAGTGTAGTGTGCCCAACGTATGCCGCTGACGCCCGAGGAGATGCGTGGACTCTTCCCCATCACCCGGCGCTATGCGTACCTCGATAACGCGGCCATCGCTCCTCTGGCAACGCCGGTACGATCGACCATGGAGGTTTTCCTCACGCGGCAAGCTGAAGAGCCCTTTGAGCGCGAGCACTGGGAGCGGCTGCGCGGCCAGGTGCGCAACCGGGTCGCCGAACTGGTAGCGACCAGGCCGGAGTCCGTCACGTTCATCAAGAACACCACCACCGGTCTGGGATTGGTGGCGGCGGGCCTCGACTGGGAGTCGGGCGACAACGTCGTCGGCGTTGATCGCGAGTTTCCCGCCAACATCTATCCCTGGATGGACCTTCGCCGCAAGGGCGTTGAGCTCCGCCTGTACCGCTCCGCCAATGGACGGATCGATGTCGGGGCCGTCAGCCGGCTCTGCGATCAACGGACCCGGGTGCTGGCGGTCAGCGCGGTGCAGTTCTGGAATGGCTTTCGCGTGGACCTCAGCGCCCTGGGCACGGCGCTTTCTGGCAAAGAGGTGCTCCTCATCGTCGATGCCATCCAGGCCGTGGGCGCGCTGCGCATCGACCTGTCGCAGCTTCCCGTTGATTTCCTGTGCGCCGGTGCCCAGAAATGGCTGCTCGGACCGCTCGGTGCCGGCTTCGCCTACGTCAGCCCGCGCATGCTGGAGCGGCTCCACCCGGCGATCATCGGCACCGACAGCGTGGTGCGTGATGAGGAGTATTTCGACTACGAGCTCACGCTGAAACCGGATGCCCGGCGGTTCGAAGAGGCGTCGCCCAACTATCCGGGCATTCTCGGTATGGGAGCTGCGGTGAACCTGCTGCTGCGCGCCGGTCCGCTCGCCGTCGAAGCGACCGTCCTTCGGCTCGCGGACCGCTTGCGTGAGGAGTTGCCACGCCGCGGTTACGAGCTGCTGCTCGCCCCCGGGAAGGCCAGCGAACGTTCGGGCATCGTGTCATTCCGTCATCCACGAATGGTGCCGGTCGAACTGCACGGCCGCCTGCGGGACGCGGGCATCATCATCTCGTTGCGCGGCGACTTCCTGCGCGCCTCACCCCATTACTACAACAGCGACACCGATCTCGATCGCCTCCTCGAGGCGCTGCCACAGTGACGTTCTGGCAAAAGGTCAAACGCGAGCTGGGCCGCGAGACGCAGCCGGTCGATACAGTGGTGCGGCTAATCATCCTGGAGCGGGCGATCCGGGGAACGCTGGTCGCCATCCTGGGCGGGGCGCTGCTCACGAACAGCAGCGGGGTGGTCGGCCTGGTTCGCGGCTGGGTCGCCGAACTCGACGTCAATCCGGAACGGCGGTTGATTCCGCGGCTGATGGTCACGGTGCTTCGCCCGATCGGTGGCTTTTCGTCGCGCACCGTGCTGCTGATCGGGATCGGCGCGGTGCTATTTGGGGCTCTGGAATTGACCGAGGCGATCGGCCTGGCCCGGCGCCGTCGGTGGGCCGAGTACCTAACCGTTAT
>VBHC01000076.1:7491-14246 GCA_005889535.1 Chloroflexota bacterium | reverse complement strand
AAGGTCCACGCATGAGCGAGATTCGCTTTGTCGACGTTGCCATGCGCTTCCGAACGAGGCGGGGCGAGGTGCGGGCGCTACAGCAGATCTCGCTGACGGTGCCTGACGGCCAGTTCGCCTGCATCGTTGGCCCATCCGGGTGCGGCAAGTCGACGCTGCTGAGCGTTGCCGCCGGTCTCGTCACGCCGACCGAAGGCGATGTGCTCGTGGACGGCAAGCCGGCCTATTCGCCCGGAGCCGATCGAGGCATGGTGTTCCAGTCCTATTCGCTCTACCCGTGGCTCTCGGTTCGGAGCAATATCGAGTTCGGTCTCGAGATTAAGCGGACCCCCAAGGCCGAGCGAGAGCGTCGGTCGAGCGAACTGATCCGCCTGATGAAGCTGGACGGCTTCACCGAGGCATATCCGAAGGCGCTGTCCGGTGGCATGAAACAGCGGGTGGCGATAGCTCGAGCGTTGGCGAACGACCCTGAGGTGCTGCTGATGGACGAACCCTTCGGCGCGCTGGATGCGTTGACCCGCCAGATCATGCAGGAGATGCTGACCGACCTCTGGCAGCGGTATCGCAAGACCGTGCTCTTCGTCACCCATGACATCGATGAGGCGATCTTCCTGGGCGACGTGATCTACATCATGACGAACCGTCCCGGCCGTATACGCACCACACTGACGGTCGATCTGCCCCGGCCGCGAACCTTCGACATGGTGAGCGGCCCGCGGTTCGCCGAGTTGCGTAACCAGGTCGTAGGCGTGATCCACGAAGAGAGCATGAAGGCGGTCGAGAGCGAGCTCGCTCGTGCCTAAATACCGGCCCGTCGACGCCATGAAGGCGCCGCGCTTCACGGGTATCGGCAGCTTCATGCGCCTGCCGCAGGTCAGCGACATGGCTGGCGTCGACGCGGCCATCCTCGGCATTCCCTTCGACACCGGCGTCAGCTACCGAATTGGCGGCCGATTCGGACCGGCCGCCATCCGAGAAGCCTCACGACTGTTGCGCCCATACCACGTCGAGCACGAAATCGAGATCTTCGACCACCTCTCAGTGGTGGATGCTGGCGACCTGTCCATCGTCCCGGGCAACATCCAGGCCAGTTACCAGGTCATGGTCGATGGGCTGCGCCCGATCCTCGAGTCCGGCGTCGTCCCGCTCGTCATCGGCGGGGACCACGCAATTACGCTGGGCGAGCTGCGGGCCGTCGCCGGGCGCCACGGCCCGGTCGGCCTGATCGACTTCGACTCGCACACCGATACCTGGGACAGCTATTGGGGCGAGCGCTATACCCACGGCACGTGGTGCAGGCGCGCCATCGAGGAAGGGTTGATCGACACGCGGCGGGCGGTTCAGCTCGGCATCCGCGGCTCGCTCTACGGCTCCGAGGACCGGGGTGGCGCGCGGGCGCTGGGACTCCACCTGGTGCCCACTGAAGAATTGCTGCAGCGCGGCATTGAGTCGGTCCTGGCCGAGGTCCGGCAGCGAATCGGGGCCGGCCCGGTCTTCCTCACCTTTGACATCGACTTCGTGGACCCGGGCTTCGCCCCCGGGACGGGCACGCCGGAGGTCGGCGGCCCGAGCAGCCGCGACGCCTTGCGCCTGGTTCGCGGATTGCGGGGCATCGAGTTTGTCGGCTTCGATCTCGTCGAGGTGCAGCCGCAGTACGACTCCGGCGAGGTTACGTCGTTGCTGGCCGGCACGTTGCTGCACGAGTTCCTGGCGCTTATCGCCCTCTGCCGGCGTGATCGGCAGGGCATGCCCGGACGCGCTCCGGCATAATGCGCTGAGTCGTGGACCTCACTCTCGCTGCCGTCATCATCATGGGCGCCTGGGTCGTCGCGATCGTCGCCGCTGGCCTGGTGATGTCGCTCCGCCCCGGCGGCGTCGCCGTTCGGCTGGCTCCAGCAGGAACGACGACCTCGGTGCCTTCCGGCCGGCGCGACGAGATCCTGCTCGGTGGGGACGCCGAGGTCTTCGGCAACATTCGCGGCCGGGTGCGGGCCGTACAGCTGAGGCCTCAGAGCCGGCAACTCCAGGACGTCGAGCTAGCCAGCGGCCTGGAAGGCCGAGCGGTACCGGCGAGTGCGATCGTGTCAGCCGATGGGCAGGTGCTACGCCTCGCCGACCGGTGGCCGGAGGCACCCTGGGACGAGCCGCGCGACGATGCCGTGACGCTGCGCCAGGAGGCGGCCGTTGTCAGCGCCGAAGGCAAACGTCTTGGCAAGCTGCGGCTCGTGTGTTTCGACGCATCATCCGGTGCGGTGACGGCGCTTGTCGTGGACGGTCGCGGGACACCGAGCCGGCGGTTGCTTCCGATCGAGCGGGTCACCGCCGCGGGACCGTATCGCGTCACCACCGATCTCAAAGCGACTGACTGGACCATGCTGCAGCCATTTGCCACCGATTGGGAGATCCAGCAGGGAATCATCGCGCAGGTCGCAACGGACCCAGCGCTGGAGACGGTTCGACGGTCATTGCGCATCGATGTCGAAGACCAGCGGGTTCGGCTTCGCGGCTACGTCTCGGATGTCGCGCAAGCCGAACGGGTCGCGCAGCTGGCGCGGTCGGTCCCTGGTGTCCTGCAGGTTCAGCGCGAATTGGTGAGCGATGACGACCTCGCCAGCGCGGTCAGCGAGGCCATTCGCCGCGATCCGGCCACGTCGGCAGCTCAGGTGCAGGTGATCGCCCGGGGCGGCACCGTCGATATCGCGGGCGAGGCACCCGATCGTGCGACAGCGCGGCGAATCGAGTCTGTCGCGCGCCAGGTTTCAGGCGTGGCCGTGGTGCACAACACGGTGGCGGTCCGACAAGCCTCCTAAACGATCCGGTGCGTAAATCGGATCTGGCAGCCGCCCTGCCCCAACTCGATGGTGCCACCGACGGCGCAGTAGCGTTTCGTGGCGAGCCTGGTCGCCTTGCGAACCAGCGCGTCGTCGAACGCGCCCTCACCGGAGATCTCGTAAACAAGCCGGATCTCCGTGAAGGCCTTGGGCCAGTCTGGCTGGCGATCGCCCTCGGCCCGGACCGTGAGCGCCTTCAGGGGCTGCTTCATCTTCCGCAGTAGCGAGACCGCGGTGATCCCGGTACAGGCGCAGAGCGCAGCTAGCAGCAGATTCGCGGGAGTCATGCCGTTGCCCTCGCCGAGTGGTGGGCCTTCGTCTGACATCGCCGTGTGCCCCCCATCGTCGCCGAGCTGGAACTGAAAGCGGTCACCGGACCAGCGAGCGCTGGCTGCCATTCCAGACGAGTTTAGGGGCCGGGCGTCGCCCGGCCCCTGTTAGTGCCGCTCCTTACTGCGGGCCTTGCTTCAGTCCGGTTGCGGGGTCGAGGAAGAGCTTGTTCGCGCCCCCGACGGGACCGTGCGGGGAAAAGGTCAGCATGTTCGTGATCGATCCCGCCTTTGCGTCGAATGAGAAGTCGCCGATCCGGCCGGTC
Organism: Chloroflexota bacterium; assembly: GCA_005889535.1. Lineage (GTDB taxonomy): Bacteria > Chloroflexota > Dormibacteria > CF-121 > CF-121 > CF-13. The sequence goes on along the minus strand of VBHC01000076.1, from coordinate 10,820 downwards.
TGCCAGTTGTCCTCGATGAAGCGGAGCACCGAGGTCTGGTCCGTCGTACTGTGGTCGACGAAATTCGACTTGGCATACGGCGAGATCACCAGCAGCGGCTGACGCGGGCCGTAGCCGCAGCGGTCCTCGTACCCGCCCATAACCTTCTCGGGCCGGCTCCCGCAGGAGGTCCCAGAGAGCGCATCATTCACCGGATCTTGCGACTGGTTGACGATCGGGCCCAACTGGTGGTCGTACCAGCCGTCCGAGTCGTCGTACATGACCACAACAGCCAGGTCGTGCCAGTAGGGCGTGTTCTCCAGCCGATTGATGGTCGGCACGACGAACTCCTGCTCATCGAGAGGATCTGAGTAGCCCGCGTGGCCGTCCTGGTAAGCGGGAGCCTTGAGGAAGGTCACGGCAGGCAGATTGTGCGCGTCGAGCGCGGTGGAAAAGTCGGTCAGGTCATACTGGTGATTGGCCTGATCCGTCCTGCCAATCATGTCAGGAGAACTCGGCGGCAGGTGCGTCGGGTTCGCAGTGGACGCATAGTACTGAAACGGTTCGTGATGGGGGATGTAGTCCTTGCTCACGATGCCCGCCTTGTTCGCGTGTGTTTGGGCACAGTCTCGGAAGCCGCCCTGGAACCATCCCCAGGTCACGCCCTTGGTGTTGAGAAGGTCGCCGACGTTCGTGCCGGTCATCGTGACGCTCTCGCGGGTATTGCAAACATCGCCGGTAGGTTGGGGATCGCCAATCATCGTGCCGTTGGCGGTGTCAACTCCGAACGGGGTCGCGAGGGCGGGCGGAACGGCGCCGTGGGTCTGGCCCGAAACCAGGTCGATGGCACCAGGACTCGACGGCCCAAAGACTGTGTCGTAAGAGTTGTCGCTCATGGCATAGGTCTGGGCGTAGTTCCAGAGCGCCGTGACGGTGTTGCCGTCGTAATAGCCCATGACCAGCCCCGTTCCGTGCCCATAGTCAAAGGGCGGCGCGCCCCGTCCAACCGACTCGACGAACCGATCCATCAGGCCCTGGTCGTCGGCCCGCTGCTCGTCTTTGTACGTGTGATCTTGGTCGGTTGTCTCGTATTGCGAACGGTCCAGCCGGAACGGCTGAGCGCTGTTGGGGTTGTTCGGCGCCAGCAATGGTTCGTTCAAGCCGTTGATCGACGGCGTCTCAAGGCTCGGCGTAAAGGCCGGCTCTCCCGGAGGATTCTCAGCCAGCGGATAGGTAGCGAAGTAGTGGTCGAAGGAGACGTTCTCCTGGAAGATCACGACGAGGTGCTGGATCGGCGTGATCGCCCCGGTACCCTGGCCCGGCGGCGTGTTCCCCCGCGCGCCAACGGCCGAACCGGTCACCAGCGCAGCCGCGAAAAACCCGACGACGGGTAAACGCAAGTAGAGCCGCGTTCGCATTTCCTCCTCCTCATTCCCGAACAACGATCCGACAATTGCCTGGCTCTAAGTCCACCGGATTCCAGCCCAGTGGCACCCTGAAGCCTCTTTTTTACGGGAACTAGTGGAAAAAAGCAATTAGGTTCGGTTAAGGGCTTTTATGGAACCTTGATGGCTCCTCGCGTCTGACCGCCGTCGGCATGGGACCCAAGCGACCGCGCCGACCGCCAGCGGCTGCTCTGCCTCGATCCTCCTGGGCAAGCCAGAGGTAGAGGCAGACGGTGAGGACCACCAGGTCCGTGAGCACACCCGGCACCATCAGGATCCCGGCGGCGATCTGCTGATCCACGAGCGGCACCGGGTAAAAAGACGCGGACGCGAACCCGAGAACGGCGCCGAGGATGCGCAGCTGTGCCGACGATAGAAAGAGATACACGACACGGCCGAGATGCGAGAGCCGGCAATGGCCCGGGGGCTGGGCAATGACCTGGGACCAGAAGACGTAGCCGAGACCGACCATGGCCAGCGCCCCGGCCTGCCGCGCCCAGCCCGGTCCGGCTGTCGCGTTGTAGACCACCGGCACGAATGCCATGACGACCGCCGAATTGAAGAGGACGAACGCCGATAGCGGCACCCATGCCCGCGACCGGCGGTCGCGGCTGCGCAACCCGATCAGCCGCAGGAACCGCGGTTGCGGGGCGCCGAGCACGAGGAGCGGCGCGACCACCATCAAGAGGCCCATGAGCTGGCCAGTACGGGTCGAGAACGACTGCCGGGCCAGCCCGTCGACCGGGCCGGTGACAGCGAGCGCGAGCAGGACGAGGCCGGTGAAGAAGGCGATGGCTCGCCACTGACGAGCGTTCCAGCGCGTGGGAGCATCGACCACCCGCACCGGGCGCCGGCCGCCCAGAACGTAACCGACGGCCAGCATGGCGCAGAGAGCGACCGCCATGGCTACAGGATCGAGCGCAGGTGTTGCTCGAGGACCGTACCGGACATCTGTCCCACCTGGATCACCTCTACTTTGCCAGATCGATCGATGAAGATGCTGACCGGCAACCCGATCGACACGCCGTATTCGGCGGCGATCTGGCCGTTGGGATCGTACACGGCCGGGAAACGCGCTCCCGCCCGCCGCAAGAATGCCCGCATCGCGGCGGCATCGGTCTGCTGGTAGTCGACGGCCAGCACCGTCAAGCCGGTGCCGGTATAGCGGTCGGCGGCACCCTGGATCAGGGGCATCTCGTCCTGGCATGGCGCGCACCAGGTCGCCCAGAAATTGAGGAGCACCGGCTTGCCGCGGTACTGGCTGAGGCGCACGCTGACGCCGTCCAGACGCTGGGTGGTGAAGTCCGGCTCCGTCGAAGGAGACCGCCGAAGGACGACCAGCGCCACCAGGACCAGCAGGACTGCCAACACCAGCAGAGCAGCCATGATCCTGGCGCGAAGCGACCACGAAAGCGCGGCAACGGGACGGCTGCGGATGGTGGCGTTCAGTGTGGCAAAACCGCGCTGACGGCCGCGAGACCGAAGAGCACGGCGAGGTACCCCAGCGAAAAGTGGAAGAGTCGTGCGGCCCAGCCGAGGCCCTCTGAGGTCAGCCCGCGGAGCGACATCGCGACAAAGGCACCGCCGAGGACTGCCGCGCCGAGGGTGTACAGGGGACCGAGCCATATGCCGGGAAGGAGGCTCACGACCAGCAGCACGACCGCGTAGATGACAATCGAACGGCGGGTCTCCAGATCCGAGCTCACCACCGGCAACATCGGCACCCCAACGTCGCGGTACTGACGACGCAACAGGAGCGCGAGCGACCAGAAGTGGGGCGGGGTCCAGAAGAAGATGACCGCGAACAGCGCTAGCGCCGGCGCCGAGACGGTGCCGGTGACGACCGCCCAGCCGACCAGCGGGGGAAATGCGCCGGCGGCCCCGCCAATGACGATGTTCTGGCGA
>VBHC01000076.1:0-7477 GCA_005889535.1 Chloroflexota bacterium | reverse complement strand
TGTAGAAGAGGCCACCGGCGAGGGCGAGAGCGGCGGCGAGCAGGTTGGTCGCCAGGGCCAGCAGCACGACCCCGAGCGCGCTGAGCCCGACACCGAAGCCCAACGCGTTCGCCGGCTTGATCCGGCCCGACGGAACCGGCCGGGTACAGGTACGCGCCATCACGGCGTCGATATCGCGGTCGAACCAGCAATTGACGGCTGCCGCGCCACCCGCCGAGAATGCGCCGCCGGCAAGGGCGGCCAGCGTGAGCGACGTCCCTGGCCAACCCCTGGCGGCAGCGATCATGGCACCCAGCTCGGTGATGAGCAGCAAGAGAAGAATGCGCGGCTTGGTCAGGCTCGCATAGTCGGCGGCCAGGGCCCGGACGTTCCAGCGGGAAGACCGATTGCCAACCCCTGCCAGGACATGACCCGGAGCAACAGCAACGTCAGGCGCTTCCGCGATCATTTCGCGACTTCCACCCTCGCCGGCGTGAGCGCGTGCCCACGCGCGTCCTCTTCGCCGAACCAGAGGTAGAGGCACACGACGAAGACGATCGAGTAGGTGATGGATCCGGGCACCCACATGATGCCGGCTCCGAGCTGCTGATCCGCAAGGGCCGAGATTCCCCCGGGCCGTGACGGCAGGTCGGCGTAGGCGTAGAACGGTCCACTGGCGAAGGCGAGCAGGGCGGCCAGCGCCCACGACACGATCGCCGCGAGGAAGACGTAGACGACCCGGGCGAACTGTCCGAGCCGCGCCCGGTAAGGATGCTGGTCGATCACCTGCGACCAGAAGAGGATGCCGAGACCGAGGAACAGCGCGTGCTCGACATGATGGACGGCGTGATTTTGAAGCGTCAGGTCATAGGCCGCCGGCCAGTGCCAGAACCAGAGGTTGACGCCGGACACGGTGAAGGCGATAACCGGGGTGCTCAGCCGCGCGAAGGCCGTGCGAACTCCGGACAGCGTCGGGTGCTTGATGATCACTTTCGCCACTGGCCGGCGAATGCGAAGCGGCAGGCCGCGCCAGACCTGCAGCCAGGGGGCGGCCAGTACCAGCAGCGGAGCGGCAACCATGATCAGCAGCAGGTGTTGCGTCATGTGCGCCCAGAACAACTGCCGCGCCAGCGTCTCGAGTGGCGTATCGAGGGCAACAACGATGGTGGCCAGCCCGGACCAGAAAGCGACCGCGCGCCAACGAGAGGCGGGAGGGAATTTGCCGACCCGGCGCTGGCCGCCCCAGAGATAGAGGATCCCGGTCACCTCGATGCCCAGCAGGACCCACGGCTCGAGGGGCCAGGTCAGCGGATTGAGCCAGGCCACAGCTAGGCGACGACGTACAGCAGGAAGTAGTTCACGAGGCCGATGGCGGCGAGGTAGAGCAAGATCCAGGCGAAGGATGCCGCCGGCTGCCGCCGCACGATGGTGTCGCCCGCCGGCCCCGTCTGGGTCACGATGCTGGCCAGCCAGGCCGTGGCCAGAGCGAACTGGATCACCCACGCGCCGCTCAGCCCGGAAAATACGCTCGGGTAGCCACCCTCGGTCAGGCCGAATCCCAGGTGCCACATCTCGTAACCCTGGAAAAGACAGGTTGCGATACCGAGGACGAGCGCGACCGGCGTCAGCAAGCGGAAGAGGAACGCCATGGTCGCCTGTCGGGAGCCCAGAAAATACGTGATGGCCGTCGCCAGCGCCAGAACGAGGACGATCGCGCCGTAGCCCTTGCTTGGCGGACCGATGCCCTGGGCCTTCCAGTCCTGGTGGTTGTTGAGCGCCCGGAGGTAGAAGAAGGCGAACCACCAGGCGACGAAAAAGAAGAGATCGGCCGCCAGGAACAACCACGTGCCGATGCCGGCCAGGCGGGTATCCAGCGCCGCGGCGGCGGCCGCGTCCGCCTCGTAGGCGCGGGTTCTAACCGCCACCGGTCGCTCCTACGATGCCCCCGAGGTCGGCCACCGGCCGCGCGTTCGGGATGCCGTACTCGTATGGCCCGGCGACGATCACCGGCACGCGGTCGAAGTTGGCGGCGGGAACCGGCGTGGGTACCTGCCACTCGAGCGAGCGGGCATGCCAGGGATTGGCCACGGCCGGACGCGCCACGAAGAACCAGGAGTAGATCAGGTTGCCCGCGAAAACCAGCATCGAACCGAACAGGAAATAGGCGGAAATCGTGACCCAGCGGTTGAGGCCGACCAGGTCCGGGTTATAGGCCGCCACCCGGCGCGGCATATTCAGGAGTCCCACGATAAACAGCGGGAAGAAGGTGGAGTTGAAGGCGATGAACATCCACCAGAAATGAATTCGCCCGATGGTTGGGCTCAACATCTTTCCCGTCATCTTCGGCAACCAGTAGTAGGCCGCCGCCATCAACGCGAAGATCTCGCCACCCATGATCGTGTAATGGAAGTGGGCCATCGAGAAATAGCTGCCGTGCAGGGTCACGTCAGTCGGCACATCGGACAGGTAGACACCGGAGATCCCGCCGATCAGGAAGTTGAAAAGGAAGCCCATGCAGAAGAGCATTGGCACGGTGAACCACACCCGCGCCCGCCATAGGGTGCCGAGCACCACCAGGAAGATGATGCCGGTGGGGATCGAGATCAGCTCGGTGGAGAGCATGTAGAAGGGCCGCAGCACCGGCGCGATCCCACTGACGAACAGGTGATGCTGCCAGACGAACCAGCTGAGCAGCGCCACGCCGAACAACCCGACAACCCCGGTGCGATAGCCCCACAACGGCTTGCGTGCGAAGTGGGGCACGATCTCCATGATGATGCCGAAAGCCGGCAGGATGAAGATGTAGACCTCCGGGTGGCCGAAGAACCAGAAGAGGTTCTCCCACAGGTAGTTGCTGCCACCGTTACTGGCCAGGAAGAAGGAGGTGTTGACGGTCCGGTCCATGGCCAGCATGATCAGCGCGGCCGCCAACACCGGTGCCGCCAGCAGGCCGAGGATCGACGTCGTGAAGATGCCCCAGACGAACATCGGCAGGCGCGTCCAGGTCATGCCCGGCGCGCGCAGCCCGATGATGGTGGCGAGCATATTGATGCCGGAGGTCACAAGCGCGACGGCAATCAGGGCGAAGCCGACGATATAGCTATCCATCCCCTGGCCGGCCTGCACGGACAGCGGCGGGTAACCGGTCCACCCGGTCGGAAAGCCTCCCCAGAAGGTGGCCGCCGCCAGGATCACGGCGGCCGGAGGGACCACCCAGAAGGACAGCGCCTCCAACCGCGGAAAGGCCATCCGCCGAGCCCCGATCATGAGCGGCACGAGGTAATTGCCGAACGGGCCGACGATCACCGCGCTGGTGATGAAAATCATCATCACGGCATGCAGTCCGATCAAGGAGATGTAGTTGCCGGGAGGAGTGATCGTGGAGTCCGGCACCAGCAGGCTGGTCCGGATCAGCATGGCACCGATCCCGCCGAAGAGCAGCATGATGAGAATGGTCACGAGGTACTGGATCCCGATAACCTTGTGGTCGAGGCTCAGGCGGAAGAAGCGGCCGATGCCGGTGTTTTCGGCGGGATCGGTGACTGGGGTGACCTGCCAGCCGAACAGCCGCTCGAGCGGATAATTCAGGAAGCCGATGCCGATCAGGAAGGCCGCCGTGGCGAAGAGATAGCCAAGGATGATGCCGGTGTTCTGGTCGTCGTCGAGGCCGAACAGGGTGCCAAGCCAGACGCCGGCGAAGTAGCCGGGGATGGCCAGCACGATCCCGGTGATCGGGTTATTCGGAAGCGACAGCCTCCGCTCGGAGACAACCATTCTCAGCCCCCTTTAATGAGTGGTTCGGGAAAGTAATACGGCGCGTAGCTCGGCACCGCTTTGGAAATCACCTCGAAGTCCTTCTGCTGCTGGGCGATCCAGATATCGAAGGCACTCTGGCTGACGACCTGTCCCTCGGAGTCCGCCATGTTGCCATGCCACAAGCCGCAGAGCTCGGCGCAGCGCACCTGGAAGCTGCCGGTCTTCTGAGGAGTGACATGGAAAATGTTGTCGACGCCTGGATTGGCATCGGCCTTCACCCCGAGCTGATAGGCCCAGAAGGAGTGGATGATGTCGATCGAGGTTATGTGCAGCTCGACCGGGCGGTCCACCGGCAGGTAGAGGTGGGTGGTTTCCACGCCGCCATAGTCGGCGTAGCGATAGGTGAAGTACCACTGCTGGGCGATCACCTGGACCTGCATCTCCGAACCCGCGCCGCCCGGGGTACCACTGCCGGTTTGCCCGCCCGCCTGGCCGATGGCCCGGCCCGGTTGCCCGACGGCATGGGCGACATTCGAACTCGCGAGTGTCGCGATCCCCACGACCGCCAGGAAGAGGACGACGATTGCGCTAATGGCCACCCAGGCGATCTGAACCGGCGTATTGCCGAGCATTGGCGGACCGTCCACCAGCTCGGGGGTCGTGCGCCGGAAGAACACCGCGGAGTAGAGCACCATCATCACGACGGCGATGAAGACGGGTGTCGCGAGGGCCGTCAGAAGCGCCAACGTCCGGCTCTGATCCTGCCCCTGGACAGTCTGGTCGTATGGCGGATAGTGGATTTGAAGGACGGCCAGGACGCCGATCGCCGAAAGCACGATCCAGATGACTAGCAGTCGCACCAGGTGCGGCCGGTCGGCTTCGTCGATCCGGAAGGCGCCCATTCTTTAGCCGACGATCAGCTGGCCGCCCATGTAGCCGAACGTCGACATGGGGCCGCCAGTACCGAGGAACGTCCCGGCCGCGCAGGGCACGAAGCACTGCCAGCGGTAGACGCCGGGACCTTTTGTCTTGAAGGAAAAGGTAATGATGTTCTGGGTGCCTGGCGCCGCGTTGTCGCCAACCGCCAGCAGCGGGACCAAGACGCCCAGGTCGGGGATTGCGAAGGTATGGGAGGCCATGGTGGGGTCGATCGAGCTCATGTCGTCTTCCTTCGGGTTGCCCTGGTCGTCGAAGTACTTCACGTGCATCTTTCCGCCCTCGATGCCGAACGCCTTGCCCCAGAAGGGATTCCGCAGACCGCTTGCACCGTCTTCCTGGTCGATCTGGACTTCGATCGTGGAGTTCGCCGGCACGTGCCAGGTCGTGGTCGGCAGGTAACCAACCCAGTCCGGATGCGGATCGTTCGGACGCGGCCACTCAACCGCGTCACTGAGGGCGGCGACCGTCTCCAGGTGAAGTTTTGCCGTGGTTCCGGCGAGCGGGCCTGGTTTGTGCAGCATGAACAGCCCGACAAACGCCACCATGACGAGGGCGACGATCACGACGCTGGCCGCGGTAAACACCAACCGACGAACCATCACGGCACCTCTCAATATCGTTCGGTGCTGGCAGTCCCCAGTGCCTTTAGTCTGATGCCCGGCCGGCGGCTTGAAAAGGCGCGGAGGATTACAAAACTGTCAGAAAGCCACCGCGGCAATGCGTTGATGGTTGTCGCGGTTTGCCGAGCCATGGCACAATCCGCCCATGGCCGTCGTGGAGGAGGAGCCCGAGCCGGGCGCCGGACCGGCTGTCGTCATTATCACCGTGATCGTGCTGATCATCGTGATCGTGGTGCTGTTCTACGGGCTGGCCGGCCTGCACTGGTTCGGCTTCGATCAGCCGGCCAGCGTCGGCACGGCGCCGTCGGCCACACCGGCGCCCAGCGAAGCGGCCTCAGCCGCGGCGTCTGCCTCCGCCAGTCCCTGAGCCCTCATCGCTGAGGCGCCCGGCGGCAGCCTCGGACCCGGCCAGTGGAAGCGTGACCTCGAAAGAGCTGCCTTTGCCAACCTCGCTGCGCACCTGCAGGCGGCCGCCGTGCGCTTCGGCAATGGTTTTCACAATCGAGAGGCCCAGGCCGAGGCCCCCAACATCGCGAAGGCGGCTGGCGTCGGAACGACCAAAGCGTTCGAGGATGCGGTCGAGGTCTTGCGCCGGGATGCCATTACCGGAATCAGCAACGCTGATCTCGACACGGTGATTCCGCCGAACCGACAGCTCGATCCAGTCCTCAACGGTGGTGTGCTTTACCGCGTTTTCAACCAGGGCATCGATTGCCAGCGCCAGGCGGTCGGCGTCGGCATCGACCACCGCCTCATCGGTGGCACCGAGCCGCCATTGCCTCGGGGTGGGCGACCAGCGGTGCAGCGCCTCGACGAGCACCGGTTCCACCTCGATGGGTTTCTTGTGGAGGAAGTCAGGATCCTCTGCCGCGGCCAGTAGGAGGAGCCGGTCCGACAGCCGGCGCAGTCGCATCAGCTCTTCGACCACGACGCGGGCGTCAGCGGCCATCCGGGATGGATCGGTTGCGCGCTGGAGTAGCTCGGCGTGACCGATGGCGACGGTGATTGGCGTGCGCAATTCGTGGGATGCGTTCTGGATGAAGCGACGCTCCCGCTCGAGTAGCCGGAGGTTGGCATCGGACACTTCTTTCATCGTCTCCATAACCGAAAGGCGGCGCCGCGCATGCCACACCATCGCCAGGAACATGGCAGCCATCAACGGCACCTCGGTAAGTTCATCCAGGGGCTGCGCGCCCTTGGCGATATCGATGCTGAGGAGAATGCCGGTCGCCACGATGATCACACCCAGCAGGGTCAGTGTCGAAGTCACGCGCCACACCCGGAAGCCATAAAGAATCGTGAGGCTGACCCAGATGAAGTGGAAGGGAACCGTTTCCCATTCCGCGAAGACGAGGATCGCGGCCAGGTTGAGCAAAGCGAACAGGCCCCAGGCGACGTCGATCCACAGGAATCGGCGCGACGGCCACGGCCGGCGGTCAGCCCGCGTCAACCCGGTATCCCTCGCCGCGAACCGTCTTAATCGCCTCACCACCGATCTTGGCTCGAAGCCGGCGCACGTAGACATCGACGACGTTTGAGCCGGGATCGAAGCGGTAACCCCATACGGTGGCCAGAAGACGTTCCTTGCTGACCGTCTCGCCCGCGCTCGACATCAGCTCGCGCAGCAACAGAAATTCACGCTCCGCCAGCTGGACCCGACCGGATTCCCCCTGCGCCTGGCGGCTGATGAGATCCAGGATCAAGCTGCCGGCGGTCAGCCGCGTGGGCCGCGATCGTGCGTCGCGCAGCCGAACCCGAATCCGGGCCAGCAATTCGTCGAGAGAGAAGGGCTTGGCGAGGTAGTCCTCTGCCCCGACTTCAAACGAGGTCACTTTCGACGAGGTGTCGACCAGGGCCGACAACACGATTACCGGTTGGCCGGGCAGCTTCGCGACGATATCTCGCAGGACGTCGACGCCGCCGCGGTCGGGGAGCAACAGGTCGAGGATGATGAGGTCGTAGGCCTGGCTGAGCGCCGCCCTGAGGCCGCTGCCGGCGTCGACCGCGGTGGCCACGACGTAGCCCTCCGCCTGCAGACCCCGCGAGACGAAATCGAGGATGCCCGGCTCATCATCAATTAGAAGGATGCGGGCGCCACGTGTCGGCGCCGCCGACGTGCCTGACAGCGCGCTCAGCGCGGAACTCATCCTTGTGCCGCCTCGCAGACGTGCGCGGCCATCCCC
>VBHC01000143.1 GCA_005889535.1 Chloroflexota bacterium | reverse complement strand
CGAGCACTACCTGGGCGTCGGGGACATTTGGATCAACGCCGACCGTGACCTCGAAGGCGCCGAAGGAGACCGGCGCGCCGGCGATGGCGATCGATGCGGTCAGGTTGCTGGTGAGGTTTGACCGGCCATCGACCACCGGAGTATAGTCGCGCCCAGCTTGGCTCAGGCTCATCTCAGCGATCGCGAGCCGCGTACGACCGCGGCCGAGGCTACTCGGAGCTGGCGCCGCTGGACCTGGCTGATCCCCGGGCTGCTCGTCTACACGATTTGCCGGGTCCCCTCATTTTTCGAGCCGCACTGGTACACGGATGAGGCAGGCTACGCCACGACGGCCCGGGCCATCCTGCGCGGAGTGCCTCTCTACGCCCAGGCCTGGACCAACAAGCCACCGCTGCATATCTGGGCGGTGGCACTACCGCTCAGCCTGTTTGGCCCGAAGGAGGCCGGCCTCCACGCCCTCACCTTCATCAGCGGGTTGCTGGCGCTGCTGGCGGTGGGCCTCCTGGCTCATCGGCTTATTTCGCCCCGCCGGGCGCTGATCACCAGCGTTGCCTTCGGGCTTGCCATCGGCCTGCCGCTGTTCGAGGCGGAACTGCTGCTGCCCGAGAGCCTGCTGATCGCTCCGACCACATGGGCTGGCTTCCTGGTCTTAACTCGCGTGATTCCGATGTCGGATGGTGCGGCCGGGCACTGGACGTGGGCCGCGTTGGCCGGCGGGCTGATGGGGGTTGCGGTCGGGCTGCAGCAGACCGCCCTGGCGGATGCGGCGGCCTTTGCCTTGATCATCGCGGTCATGCCGGGCGTCAGCCGCCGGGCATTGCTCGGGTTTGGGGTAGGTTTCGCCGCCGTCGTCGCAGCGTGGCTGGCGCCGGCACTGGTCGTGGCTGGGATCCCGGCGGTCGCCTTCGCGCTTGTCGGCTTCTATCACTCGTACGTTGCCTTCAGTGCGCCCAAGTCCCCGCTCGGTATCGGCCTGCGACTTCTGGGGCCGGCCCTGGCGCTGCTCGGCGCCTTCACCGCCCGGCGCGACGTGCGGACGACGTGGCCGCTCTGGCTGTGGGCCTGCGCCGAGCTCGCGGTGTCGTCAATCGCGAACCGGCCCTACCCGCATTTCCTGGTGCCCGCCCTGGCGCCGACGATCCTGGCGCTCGGGTCGATCCGTGCGATTCGTCTGCCGGTCCGCTGGAGACTCGCGCCGCTGGCCGCCGCCTTCGCCGCGACCGTGCCGCTGGCGCTGGTGGCCGGAACCGATTTCAATGCACTCCAGGCCTACGCCGCGTGGCCCAAGGCACAGCTGGGACAGCACCGCGCCGAATGGTCCGCGCAGCTCGACATCCGCAGTCCCGCCGACGAGGCGACCGCGGACTGGATTCGCGATCACGGGCTCTCGCAGTCAAGCGCGGTGGTCTGGTCATCGTCAGCCTGGCTCTACCTGCTGGCGGATCTGCCGCTCGCTTTGCCGACGGCGCCGATCTACAACAATGTCGTGCTGTTGGGCTCGGCCTCGGCCGTCGCCGACCGGGTGGACGCGATGCAGCCACAGCTGATCGTCACATCGGAGGAGGCGCTCAGCCAGTGGCCGGAGATCGCGCCGGTGCTGGCACGAGACTACGAACTGGCCTTCCGGAGCTATCCGGATTCGGTGTATCTCCGCCGGGCCGGCCATTGATCCGCAGCGAGGTCCGCGACCCGACCTTGAGTGCGGCTACGACGACGCCCGCGACCACCAGCCCGGTATAGAGGGCGAGTAGCCAGGAGCCATCGGCGACCTCGCGCACCACGGTTCCCTGGATGAACAGGCGTGGGATGAACGCGATGGCCTGAAGCTGGCCGAGCAAGAAGTCGCGCCAGGGCGGGCCGACATCAGTGCGAATGAGGTAGTAATACTGAGCCAGCAGGAGAGCGGTCCACGCTACGCCGGCCGCCACCAGCACAGCTGCCAATCGAGCCAGCCGCCGCTGGAAGAGCCAGGCGCAACTGGCCGCCAGCCCGAGCCCGACGAGCAGGCTCTGATCCGTCATCCGGCGGGCGCCGAAGGCATTGCCACCCCACCAGTCCGACAGCGACGCATTGATCCAGAATTCGCCGATGCCGACGAGCAGAAGGCCCACGCCAAACCACTCGAGTCGACGGACCACGGTCGGTAGCCCGAGCAGCGCCAGCGCCACCAGCGGACTCCAGCTCAGCCAGCCGTGGTGTGTCGAAACCAGGAGATCGAGTAGGTGCGGGTGGGTGAAGTCGAACGCGATGTTCGGCGCCGGTTGAGGCAGCCACTGCTGAAAGATCACCTGGTCGACGACGAGTTGTGGGACGATCGGCAACGCGACCCCAACCGCCAGCAGGCCATATCCGCTCAGGCTTCGAAAACCCCACGCCCGATGCAGGACCTGCCAGACGGCCTCGGCGGGGACCAACGCCAGAAAGAGCGCTTCCTGGACGTGGGTGATGGTGGCCAGGCCACCGAGCAACCCGGCCATGAACCACTGGAGCGGCGTGCGGTTGCGCCGCGTCGCATACAAGAGAACGGCAAAAGCCGTGACCGTGAACACCGAGAAGGTGTGCGAGTAGGAGGCGCCGAAGAGGACGTACGCCACCAATGGCGTGGCGAGCACCACCCCCACGGTCGCCAGCCAGGCCGGGCGTGGGCCGAACACCCAACGCACAAATCGGTAGAGCACAAGCATGGCCAGCACGGCGTAAAAGAGGGATGCTGCCGTAAACGCGAGCTGATACTCGGCGCTGACGTCCGGGTCCTGGTGACCGGGAACCGCCAGCAAGAAAATCAGGTGCGTCACCACGTAGAACGGCAGCGCCAGCACTGCCGCGCCAATGGGTTTGTAGTCCGCGGTCAGCCCATTGGGCAGGGTGATCTCGAGGAACTGGCGGGCCACCGGGGTGTTGATTGCGATGAACCGGTCGAACACTGGGCCCAAGTCGAAAGAAGCGTGGGCAACCACCGATGGAAGGTAACTGTAGTAGCCGACTCCGTCACCACTGACACTGGCTCGAAAACAGAGTCCGACGATCGCCAGGCCCAGGCCGAACCAGAGCGTCCGCCGTTTGGTCGACCCTGCTCGAAGAGAGCGTCGCGCGAGCGCCAGCAAACCCGAGGGCCAAGTCTGCGTTATTCGGATGAGAATGCGCTTAGAGCGCCCTAAGCCTTCGGTGAGACCCGGTCATCAGCTGATTCGGCCGGCCAGGTCGAGGATCCCCTGGACGTACTCCTGGGTGTCGGGGAACATGCCATTCTGGCGCAGACTGGTTGGGCCCTGGTAGTAGGCCGCGAGTGCCATCGCCGGATCCTTGAAATTGTCCAGGTCCTCGCGCAGGATCGCCGCACCGACATCCGCATTGTCGTACGGGTCGTCGACATCGACGCTGCGGCCCAGGAGCCCGGGCCCCGCCTCGCCGGCCGTGGCGGGTAACACCTGCATCAGGCCCACCGCGCCGTTCGCCGAAACTTTCGTCTGGTCCCATCCGCTCTCCCAGTAGGAGAGCGCCAGGACCAGCTTCGGGTCCAGGTGGTGGCGTTGCGCCGCCTCGATCAGGACCCGCCGGATGAACGCATGACGGTATGGCCGGCCGGGTGGCACTTCGGCGGAGGCAGCGGCCGAGGGCCGGGTCTGGTTATCGGGGCTCGGAGTGGGCGCCGTTGCGGGTCCCGCTCCGGAATTCGCAAACGGCACGATGCTGGCGACCAGCCGCGCTCCGGCCTGATCGAGGGCCTTGCGGGATTGGGCGAGCGCCTCCTGCTTCTTCTCGTCAACGCTGTGCTTGAGCTTGTCGAGCGGCCCCTCCGCCACAACGCCGATCGGGCTGGCCAGCGTGCCTTTCACGGCCAGGGCAGTTGCAGCGACGCCCAGTAATACTGTCGTCACAGCGCGTCGCTTCTTGCCAGGCATTTGACCATGAAACAGAATTCGAGCACAAGCTAGCAAGCTGAACCCCGGCCGAAGCGTAGGCTGGCGATGAATGCGAATCCGCGTGGGCCTCCTGCCGATCCTGTCCGTGATCCTCCTCCTGACCGCTTGCGGCGCCGAGCCGTCCTTCGGGCCGGTCGCTTCCAGCCGGTCTTCCCCCGCGGCATCAGCGAGCGATGGTGGGCCGGCAGGCTGCTCCGGTCAGCCGACCCCCGCGCAGACTGAGGGGCCGTACTTCAAGCCCGGTTCGCCGGCGCGGGCCTCACTGGTCGAGGCCGGCATGGCGGGCACGCGCTTAACGTTGACGGGTCGCGTGCTGATCCGCACCTGTCAGCCGGTTAATGGAGCCCGGCTCGACTTCTGGCAGGCGGATGCCAGCGGGAGCTATGACAACTCTGGCTATCGGCTACGTGGGAATCAGACCACAGGATCAGATGGACGCTATGCGCTCAACACGGTTGTCCCTGGCGAGTATCCGGGGCGCACCGAGCACATACACGTCAAGGTGCAGGCGCCGGGTGGCGTGATGCTCACGACCCAGCTGTATTTCCCGGGTGTCAGCCGCAACCAGCAGGACTCGATTTTCGATTCGCGCCTCCTGCTGAAGGTTGCGCAGAGCGCGACCGGTCTGGCGGGGACGTTCGACTTCGTCCTCGCGGCCGGCTAGGGTTTCCGCCTATCCGGTTTGGGCCAGGAACGCCGCGACCGCGGGGGACAATGAGCCATTACCGCCTCCGCGCTGCAAGATAACGGTCGTCCCCTTCGAGCATGCGACCCCGTAGCCGCCCGCTAACGACCGTGTGATCGCGTCACGGATCTGCGTCTGCTCGCCGGCGAAAAAGTGACCACCGTAGGAGGCGAGGTCGACGGCGACGTAGTCGGCGTCGGTCTTCATGGTCAGCAGGTAAATCTCGCGGCGATGGCTGAGATGCGGCAACAGCCCGTCCGACGCTGAGACGCTGGCGGTCGGAGGAATGACGTCGAGGCAGGATTGGATCTCAGCGGCCTGCCCGGCCCAGGTGTAGGTGCCGAGCTCGTCGAGCGGGCGGACGAACCCAAACGTCAGCAGCAGTCCAGCCGCGAGCGTCGCCACGGCAACCCCGGCGGGCACCAGCGGGTGAAGGCGGCCAGCCAGCCAGCGGCCGGCGCGCGCGAGGGTGTCGATGCCGGCAAACGCGAGCACCGGCGCGATCACGAGTGAGTAGTGGAAGCTCGCGCTCCACAGCATCGGATTGGATGACCACAAACGCTCCAGCAACTCGGGGATCGCCACCAGGAAGATGGGAGAGAGGATCGGTAGGAACAGCCAGGCGCCCAGCAGGCCGCCCCACAGTTTCAGCTTGATCGTGTTGTTGAAGAGCAGCGCCAGGCTGGAGATTGGATGGCGGACGATGTGCTGCAGAGCGCTACCCGGCCCCGGACCCAGCGCGTCATAGGTCCAGTGACTGTAGGGACGCCCGGCTATGGCGGGCATCACCACCTCGATGACCGCCAGGAACCATGCCGCGCACACAGCGATCAGGGCCGCGCCGAGCCGCCACCGGCGTTGCGCCAGCACGACAAAGACCCCGATCGCGGCAAACGTCAGGGCGATATTCTCCCGGGTGAGAAGTCCCAGGGCCACCATCGCCCACAGCAAGCGGTTGTTCTTCACCAGCACGGCGTAGAGACCAAACGAGACCGCGGGGACGGCGAAGGCGATGTGATGAAAGTCGTAGACCACCGCCGATAGGACACCCCAAAAGGCGAGATAAGCGAGCTCGAACGCGATCGCCGGCAGCACACCTAACTGTTGGCGGGCCCACCAGAAGATCGGGATACCGCCGGCCGCGATCAGCAACGCCTGCACGATGAGCAGCACCCGAACGTCGTTCCAGATCCAGTAGAGCGGGGCGAGCGTCATGAGGATCGGGTGAAAGTGATCGCCCAGCAGGTTACGAATCATCTCCACGGTGTTGGGAATCATCTGCAGCTGGCTGTAGCCCCAGACCGTCTGGTCCTGGACTCCGAGGTCGAAGGCGTTACTGGCGAACGCATCGTGGCGATAAATGCTGATCGATGCGTAGGCGACCGCGGCGATCAGCGCCAGCACGAACGGCAGCGCGCCGGCAGACTGCAACCGAAGGCGGCGCGAGGTCTCCAGCCTCATCGTCTTCTCATGCGGCCCTGCTTTCATGACGGACCGTGTCGCATTCTCGTACCCTTGGCCCATGCTCGATGGCTCGCTAACCCTCGTCATCCCAGCGCACAACGAGGCGGCGAACATGGGCAGCGTCATCGGCCGCTCGGTCCAGACCCTTGCCGGGCTTGCGCCGGATTGGCAGATCGTGCTGGTCGACGACGGCAGCACGGATGACACGGTGGAGGTGGCGCGCCGCGCGATGGGCACCGAGGCTGGGCGGCTGCGAGTGATCCGCCATGAGGCCAAGCGTGGGTATGGTGTCACGGTGGCCGACGGGCTCCGCGCCGCGCGCACCGACTACGTCGGCTTCATGGATGGTGACGGCCAGTTCGATCCCGCCGATCTGGTTACGCTCGCCGGCTTGATGGGCACCGCCGACCTGGCTGCCGGCTGGCGGCAGCGCCGTGCCGACCCGGGCTATCGGCTGGTGATCGCGGGGGTCTTCAATGTGCTGGTTCGCATCGTGTACGGCGTTCGCGTTCGCGATCTGGATTGCGGTCTCAAGCTGATGCGCCGCCGGGTGCTTGAGGCCGCGGCGCCGCTGCTGGCGAGGTCCGCCCTGCTGAACACCGAGCTGTACTTCAAGAGCCAGCGCAGCGGGCTTCGGATCACGCAGGTGCCGGTGCGGCATTATCCGCGGGTCGCCGGCGTTCGGTCCGGGGCGCGCCTCATTCCGATCCTGCGCGCGATCCGTGACCTTCTCTGGCTTCGGCTGCGGCTGGCCCGCGGCTGGCGGGCGCCGGCGCACGCCCGGCCCGTTCCCGAAAGCTCGTGAACGTCTGCGTGAGCCCATCTCGAACCGGCGTACGGGCGCTCCAGTTGAGGAGCTTCGCCGCGCGTCCGGTCTGGAGCGCCGTGTCGCGCACCTCGCCGGGACGTCCGTCGACGAAACTGATCGCGCCCTGGTACGCGGCGATCCGGGCCAACTCCTCGACGATGGTCTGGACGGTTGTGGCAACACCGGTGCCGACGTTGATCGCGCCCCGAGCGCTGGCCTGCAGGGCCCGCCAGTTGGCATCGGCCACATCGCCCACGAAGACGAAGTCGCGGGTCTGCTGGCCATCGCCGCGGATCTCGGGCGGCCGCCCGGACAGCAACCGGTCACAGGTGATGGCGACGACGCCGGCTTCGCCAGTCCCGTCCTGGTACGGACCATAGACATTCGAATATCGCAGGGCCAGTGTCGACAGTCCGAACGTCCGGGCGAACATCCCCAGGTAGCCTTCCGCGGCGAGCTTCGCCGCGCCGTAGGGCGAGAGCGGTGCCGGGGTGGTATTTTCGGGCGTCGGCAGTCGTGGCGCCCGGCCGTAGATCGCGCCGCCCGACGAGGCGAAAATGAAGCGGCGGCAGCCGGCGTCCACGCTGGCGCGCAGCAACGCCACGGTGGCGACGACGTTCACCAACGCGTCGCCGGCGGGATCGCGCACCGAGCGCGAGACGCCGCCCTGCGCCGCGAGATGGATGATCGCCTCAGGCCGGAATCGAACAACGATCTCTGCCGCTCCGGCGCCGTTGAGGTCGACCGTCTCCAGCCGCACGGCCGGTGGCAACCGTTCGCCGCTGGCGTGACGGCCATCGTCGATGACAAGGATCTCGAGTCCCTCGGCGGCCAGGCGGTTCACGGTGTGCACGCCGATGAAGCCGGCCCCGCCGGTGACGAGGACTCGGTGCGGCGCGGTCGGGCTCACCGGCTCGACGCAGGCGAGCGATGATTGCCGCGCGCCGGTTCGCCGGTCGACGACGCGGGCTGATCCGGGCGGTCGTATCGATCGCGGTCGGCGGCGTCCTGTTGTTCTTCGTGCTGCGCGCGATTCGCACCGCCGACCTGGTGGAAACGCTGTCCGACCTCAAGCCCGGGCTGGCGGTGCTGGCCGCCATCGGCGCGTTCAGCTTCATCGCGGCGCGAGCCTGGCGATATCGGTTGCTGCTGGGCACGCCCCGATCCGCCGGCGGAACGCTGCTGGCCATCACCTTCGCCAGCTGGGGGGCCAGCCTCGTGCTCCCCGGTCCGAGCGGCGACGCCGCCTTCGTCTGGCTGGCCCGCTCGCGACTCAAGACGCCGGTCGCGGTCGGCGCCGGCGCCGCGGTCTTGAGCCGCTTGCTGGACGTGGCCAGCCTGGTGCTGGTCGCGCTGGCGACGGCCCCGCTGGCCGGCGTCAACCTGCCGCGAGTGCTGCTCATCGGGGGCCTGCTGATCGCCCTGATGATCAGCGCCGGACTGACCGCGCTGTTCTGGGCACGCTCCCGTCGTCTGATCGTGACCTGGCTGGA
Source organism: Chloroflexota bacterium (assembly GCA_005889535.1). Lineage (GTDB taxonomy): Bacteria > Chloroflexota > Dormibacteria > CF-121 > CF-121 > CF-13. The sequence goes on along the minus strand of VBHC01000143.1, from coordinate 12,806 downwards.
GGGTTTGCCATTGCCGGCCGGCCTGCACCAGCGGCTCCACGTCGCCATCGAGGAGTTGGGCTCGGGGAGCCGTCCCATGCTGCTCGTCACGGCCACGCTGGCGGCGCGGGTCGCGACCGGCTTGCAATATTTCGCGCTGTTCGCCGCCATCGATCAGTCGATCTCGTTGGTGCAGGTCTGGTTCGCGTTGAGCATTCGAACGCTCCTGTTCGCGGTCCCGGTGCAGGGTCTGGGCGGGCTGGGAACGACCCAGCTCTGGTGGACCGCCGGACTGACCCTGATCGGATGGCCGGCGAGCGCCGCCCTGGCCACCAGCCTCGCCGTCCATCTGCTCGACCTGCTGGTATCGGTTCCGCAGGCCGCAGTGGCCTGGGCGCTGCTGCAGTGGCGCCGGCCTGCCGCCCCCGACGACGCGCTGCCCGCTGAGGCCGAGGCTCAGCGGGTCTGAGCGAGCCGCGCCGAGACGCGGGCCGCCGGGCGACGCGGCTTGCGAGCGGTGCTGACGACGACCACCGGTCGTGGCGCTGCCTCGCTCGGGGTCGCCGGCGCCTGTGCCGGTTTGCGCCACCCTGCGGTACCGCCTTTCCGCCAGTCGACATTCGGCTGCTCCAGCTCGACCGGATCGACCCGCGACGCGTAGCGCTCGACGATGTCGATCACCGACTCGATCAGGGTATCGCCGAGATAGTGCGGCTGCAGCCCGAGGTCGAGGAGCTTCTGATGCTTGGCGTTGTAGTAATGCTCCTCCCGCTCGACCCGCGGGTTGGGCAGGTGCACGATGTTCGTCTTCAGCCCGTGGGCGGCGCGGGCGTCGCGGACCTTCTCGGCCAGCGCTTTGACGGAGAACTGCTCGGTGAACTGGTTGAAGACCCGGTACTCGCCCTCCTCGGCCGGGTGCTCGAGCGCCAGGCGGACGCAGGCGACGGTATCGCGGATGTCGAGGAAGCCTCGGGTCTGGCCACCCTTGCCGTACACGGTGAGCGGGAGCCCGAGTGCGGCCTGGACGCAGAAGCGATTGAGCACCGTTCCCCAGATCGCGTCGTAATCGAACCGGGTGCCGAGCCCCGCATCCATCGTGACTTCGTCGGTGTGATTGCCATAGACCACGCCCTGGTGCAGGTCGGTGGCGCGCAGTCCCCAGATCCGGCAGGCGAACTGGATGTTGTGGCTGTCATGCAGCTTCGACAGGTGATAAAAGCTGCCCGGCTGCATCGGGTAGGGCAGGCGGTCCTGGCGGCCGTTGTGGGTGATGGTGAGGAAGCCTTCCTCGATGTCGATGTTCGGGGTGCCATATTCGCCCATCGTGCCCAGCTTGATGAGGTGCGCTTTCGGCGCATGGTCGCGCAGCGCAAAGAGAAGATTCAACGTCCCGACCAGGTTGTTGACCTGGGTGAGGGTCGCATGCGGCAGATCGATCATCGAGAAGGGCGCGCTGCGCTGCTCGGCAAAATGCACCAGCGCGTCGGGTTGGACTTCGCTGATCAGCTCGGTGACGGCGCGCGCATCGCAGAGATCCATCTGCCGCCAGTCAATCCGGTGACCCGTCAAGCGGCGCCAGAGATTGACACGTTGGGCCATGGTCTTGATCGGAATCAGGCTCTGGGTTCCGCACTCGTGGTCCCAGCGGCGGCGGACCAGGCTGTCGATGCCCACCACGTCGTGGCCGGCTCGGGAGAGATGGAGTGCGGTGGCCCAACCGAGATAGCCATCGATCCCGAGGACGATGACGGTTTTCTTACTCACCGGCGCACCCGGATGGTAGCGCGGGAACATGAGATGTCGATGAGAGCATTATCGCTGTTCAGCCGGTCGCCCCGCCGGGTCAGTGCTTGATGCGAACGGTCAGCAACAGCATGGGCCGGACGATGCGCCACCAGTCCCGGTAGGCCTTCATTTTCGTATACCCGACCGAGCGGTCCGGCGGGTAATACTTCGTGACCGGCACTTCGCAGACCTTGCAGCCTCGCCGGATCGCCTGGTACAGCAGGTAAGGCTCGAGCTCGTAGCGATCCAACCATGACTGCCGCAACGGCCAGTCGCGGCAGATCTCGGTACGAAACAGCTTGAAGCCGTTGGTGGCGTCCGTGATGCGGCGCAGCGTCACGATGGAAAACAGGACGGAATAGCCCAGGGTCATCACCGTCCGGCTCAGGGGCTGGTTCAATCGCCGTCCCCGCCGCAGGTACCGCGATCCCTGGACGAAATCAAAGCCGCCGTCGACGATCGCCTCGGCGAGCCGCACCAGCTCATTCGGGTCGTCCTGGTCGTCGCCGGCCATGATCCCGGTCAGCGCGATCCCGTGCGCCTGACCCCATTCGATGCCGGTGCGGATGGCGGCACCCACGCCGCGGTTGGTTGGGTGGCGCAGCACCCGGGCGCCGGCCGCCTCCGCCTCCGCGGCGGTCGCGTCGGTGGAACCGTCATCTACGACGACGACCTCATCGACCAGCGGACGGGGTATCCGGGACACCGCCCGGCCGATCTTTCCACCCTCGTTCAGGGCGGGGAGGATGACCGCGATCGATTGGCCCCTGTACATCAGCCATGGAGGCCGGCGCGGATGCCGTCGGCGACCAGCTCCACCTGCGCAAGCGGCATCTCTGGGTACATCGGCAGGGAGAGGCTGTGGGCCGCCAGCCGCTCGGCTGTCGGGAACGCGCCTCGACGGTAGCCGAGGTCTTCGAGAGCGGCCTGCAGGTGCAATGGCGCCGGATAGTGGATGCCGGTCTCGACCCGCCGGGCCTGCAATGCCTCGCGCAGCCGATCGCGGTGCTCGGTCTCGATGACGAACAGGTGGTAGACATGCCGGCCCTGCGCGCCCGCCGGCGCGATCCGGACGGGCACTCCCTCCAGGTGCTCCCGGTAGGCGTCCGCCAGGTACTGGCGGCGCGCGTTCCAGCTGTCCAGGTGGGGCAGCTTCACCCGGAGTACGGCGGCCTGGATGGTATCGAGCCGGTGATTGAGGGGCAGGCTGACGTGCTGGTACTTCGCCTGCTGGCCGTAGTTGCGCAGCTGGCGGACCGTGTCGGCCACTTCGCGCGAGCGGGTCACCAGCATCCCGCCGTCCCCGAACGCGCCGAGGTTCTTGGCCGGGTAGAAGCTGAAGGCCGAGGCCATGCCAAAACTGCCGGCGCGGCGGCCGTCGAGGACAGCCCCGTGTGCCTGGCAGGCATCCTCGACCACGGGGACGCCGGCGGCATCGGCGATGGCCATGATCGCCTCGATATCGCAGACGCGGCCGAACAGGTGCACCGGCATGATGGCCCGCGTCGCAGGCGTCAGCGCCGCGCGCACGGCATCGGGCCGGATGGCGCCATCGTCGTCGCAGTCGACCAGCACCGGACGGGCGCCCACCGCCAGGATGGCGCCGACGCTGGCGATGAAGGTATTCGCCTGGGTGATGACCTCGTCGCCGGGTCCGACCCGGAGCGCTCGAAGGGCCAGCTCCAGCGCCGACAGCCCGGAGTCGACCCCGACCGCGTCGGCGACGCCACAGTAGGCGGCGAATTCCTGCTCGAAGAGCTCGACGTCCTTGCCGAGGATGAAATCGCCCCGGTCCAGGACTGCCTGGATGGCCTCGCTGAGCGCCGGCTGCAGCGATCGGATCTGGGCCTGGAGATCGACGAAGCGCACCGAGCCGTTGAGCGCGATGGTCACGCGGTCCTCTGCAGATATGAACGTGAGTGCGTCAGCTGGTCAACGCTGCCGATCACCCGCGCCGGGTTGCCGACCACGACGGCGCGGGCGGGGACGTCTTTTGTGACGACGGCACCGGCGCCGACCAGCGCGGACTCGCCCACCACGATCTCCGGCAGCAGGGTGGCGTTGATGCCCACCCGGGCGCCGCGCCTGATGGTGGGCCCTTTCATGCAGTCCCGGCAGATCGGGTGGCGGTCGTTGGCGATCATCACCCCCGGGGCGAGGAAGACGTCGTCCTCGATCACGGTGAACTGGGCGATGTACACGCCGGTATGTACCCGAACCCGGTTGCCGATCAGGCAGCCATAGTCGACTGTCGAGTTATTCCAGATGCTGAACTCGTCGCCGATGCGGTTTTCCTCGCGGATCACCACCCCGTGGCCGGTTTCCAGGTGGGCGCCGATCCTCGAGCCGGCGTAGATGACGCTGAAGGAGCGGATGATGGCGTGCGCGCCGATCGTCAGGTTCAGGTCGGTGATCTTCCGCCCGGGCATCTCGCCGACAACCGCCCGGGGATCGACCGTAAAGGGCGCCGCCAGCTGCGGTTCGCTCACTGGCTGGTTCAAACCGCGAAGCTGTCCCGTACCTTGCGGAGCTCCAGCCCGGCAGAGCCGGATGAGGCGCTTAGCGGGCGGGGTCGGGCAGACCGAGTTCCTGGCGGGCCAGGGCGACCCCGGCCGTCATATTGCGCAGCTTGGTGAACGCCACCTCCCAGGATCGGGTTCGCAACCCGCAGTCGGGCGTGACATGGATCCGCGCGGGATCGCCAAAGACCTTGACGGCGTAGAGCACCCGGTCGCGGACCAGCTCAGGCGATTCGATGAAGTCGCTGTGGATGTCCAGCACACCCAGCCCGAGCGCCGGCTTGTAAGGCAGATCCGCGAACTTCTTGATCACCTGGTAGCCCGGGCGGGCTTCATCGGTTAAGCCCAGCTCCCGGCTGTCGTAGTTGGCGAAGCCGACCGCGAACTGGCGGCACTGCGACATCCGCTCGATCGCGGGAAAGAACAGGTTGTAGTCGCTGAAGCACAGGTGGGTCGAGAACATCGCGTTCAAGCCCTCGACGCTGGCATTGAAACTATCGACGAAGAGGTCGAGCTCGTCGGGCTCGGTCGAGGCCCCCGGCTCGTCCACCTGGATCCAGCGCGCGCCCAGGCTGATCAGCGCCGACAGGTTCGGCCGGATCATGTTGCGGGCGATGTCGAGCACGAAGTCCCGGCGGGCGGCCTTGCGCTTGCGGCGCCGATCCGCGGCCGGCTCGCGCAGGTCGGTATCGACGTCGTAGCGCTCGTCGAACGACCAGTCGGCGATGGTATAGGCGCCGGTCACCGGAATCTTGAGCTCGGCGTCGGCCACCGAGACCAGGTAGGAGAACTCGGCACTGTGGAACGGTGCCTTGAGTGAGATCGGGGCGACGACTGCGGCTTTTGTGTAGTACTTGTTGTCGAACGCCCGGACGCTGCCGCGACGCTCGAAGCCGTTGCTGTGGCTGACGGCCCAGTCGTACATCTCGGTCCGCTGCTGTTCGCCGTCGTAGACGACGTCCAGGCCGGCGCCTTCCTCGAGCTTGAGCGCATAGAGGCTGGACCAGCGCTGGAGATCGGCTTTCTGTTCTTTGCCGAACGGCGCGTGGCGCAGGAGCTCGATCAGCCGCTCGTAGTCCGGGACCTTGAGCCGCTCGCCCCAGCTGCGCGCTTCCTCGAGGTCGCGATCGTTGAGCGGCTGGCCGGCGTAGGCCTTCACCCGCCAGCCCGGTTTGTCGAGCGAGCCGATCTCGTGGGTCAGCAGGGGCTTGTGGTCGAGATTGGCGCTCAAACGGACACCAGCTGCTTCACTTTGCGGGCCGCTTCACCCAGGCGCTGCACCTTCTGCGCGGCGACGACGGTCGGCAGAAACGCGAGTTCGCAATTGGAAGATAAATATAGGTTGCGCGGCCGCACGGTGTCGGCAAGATGGCGGGCGACCTCGACCGTGTTGTCCAGCGACTCCAGCATCGAGCTGCGGCCGTCGATGACCCCGGCGACCAGTCCCTTGTCCCAGCCCGAACCGAGCTCGTTGACATCGGTTTCGACCAGGTCGACGCCGATGGCGTCGACCGGCAGCCGGCGCAGCTGATCGATGTGGGGCCCGGCATCGCCGAAGTAGACATGGAAGGCCAATGTCGCATGAAGGTCCCGATGCAGCAACCCGAGGGCTTCGTGCAGCGGCGCCCAGTCGCTCGACTCGATGCCGAAATAGCCGAGCCATGGATCCTCGAGATGGACGAGCTGGCATCCGGCGGCGATCGCCGCATCGACCACCGGGCGTAATACCTTGCCGGCGAGGTCGACCATCAACTGATTGCGGTCCCGATCGGTGCGCGCGGCCCGGGAGAACATGAACGGTGACGGCAGCGTGGCGACCCGGGGGCGAGGGACGGCGGCGTCCACGACCATGCCGTCGGTGCGATTGATTCCCGCCAGCGCGCCCGAGAGATCCGGCTCGCGGAAAAACGTGTTGGTATCGAACCAGCGCTTCAGCGACTCGGCCTTGACCGGCCCCACCGCCTCCATCAGCGGCCGGAAGATGTCCTGCCAGCGCAGCAGGCCATCTGAGAAGACGTCCAGGCCGGCCTGCTGCTGCACGCGGATGAACGCCGCCAGGTCTTCGGCGAACGCCGCCCCCACCGCCTCGGCGGTCACCCGGCCGCGATCGAGACCCCGGGTCGACGCGACCACCTGCTCGGACCGGGGATAGATGCCGTGCTGATACGCGTAGACGTTGATCTGGAAAGTTTAGTGGAGTTCCGGTTAGCCCTTTGCCTTTCCGCAGTCCCAGAGCAGGTCCGAGTCGAAGCCGTCGCCCGCCCAGGTCAGCGTCGCCGTGTAGTCGCCTTTCAGGTTGTAATGCCGGCTGCCGTCCACCGTCAGGGTCTGGGTGCAGGTGCCGCTTGCCGAGAGCTTGCCTGTGTTCGCGTCGACCGTGAGGGTCATGCCATCCGTCGGATCGTTCCGCAACGCGTAGACATACCTGGTGTAGCTGACGTTCCCGTAGCCGGGGACTGTGAAGTAGTAGATGAAGTTGCTGTCCGGAGCCTTATAGGTGTGGTTGAGACAGTCGCCGTAGCGGGCCACGTCGCAGTCGTTGAACGCCGCCTTCACGGATTCGGCGGCGGCCTGCCGGGCTGAGGCGCGGATCGTCCCCGTGAGGGTCACGATCGCCGGCGACTCGACAGCGTCGACGTCTGCGCTGGCCCCGTCGAGGATGGTCGTCTCAGCCATGGCGACCCGGTGGAAGCCCGGGAGAGCCTGAATGGCCGTTTGATTGTCGGAGGGCCCCGGGATCCCGTCCAGGCTGACGATCCCGGCCTGATTGGGCAGCTTGATCTGGATCCGGGTTGATGGAATCTCGACTTTCCAGGCGGGATAGAACAGCCAGTGGGCCTGGGCTGGGTTCTTGCGCACCGTGAGCGTCTGCGACCGGTTCTTGCCGTTCCAGGTCATCGACACGGTGATGGATCGGGACGAACTGTCGATCTGGCGATCCGACGTCAGCTTGACGTTGTGGATGTCGGAGTTCGCCGGCAGCTCGAGCATGCCCTGCAGGGCCGGCTTGCCGAAGAAGTAGCTGTATGCTCCCTCGCCTCTGATGAACGTCGCGTTGGCCAGCATGCCATCGGCGTCGCGATGGGCCATCGCCGCGTAATAGTCCTGGACCGCTTGCGCCGCGCTGTACTTTTTGGACAGCGAACCGTTGACGACCACGGCTGCGGCCAACAGCGCAATGGCGAGCACGCCCAGCGCCCCACCAAGCAGTGGAAGCCGGCGGCGCTTTGGCGTCGCAACCGGCCGTCCGAGTTCGGCTGGCGTCGGCGCTGGCGGCGTGGCAACGGCGACCATCGTTGAGTCGACCTGGCTATCCATCGCGTCCCTCCCGCCCCTTGATAGCCCCATAACGACCGGGACGCCCCGCCGGTCACGCTCAGCTCGAGACGGGCCCTATAATGCCCCTGGTCGGAGCCGTTTTGGTGAAGGGGTTTGGGGTAGCGCTGATCCTGGGGCTCGCCTGCCTTGGGGTGGCCGCATGTGGTGGTGACAACGGCACGACGTACGTGCTGCAGACCCCGTCGCCCTCAGCCTCGGCGTCGGGAGGTGCTTCGCCCTCGACCGGTGCGAGCGGATCGCCGGCCAGCTCCTCGCTTCCCACGACCGCGGCCACCCCAATCCCCAATAACTACAAAATCATCATCGATAGCCCGGACGGCGGCACGACTATCAGCTCGCCAATCGACGTGGCGGGCACAGCCAGCGTCGACAAGGGGACCGTGGTCGCCGTGGTCCTCGACGCCAGCGGCGCCGAGCTCGGCCGTGCGACCACCACCGCCACGGCCGCCAAGCCCGACTTCGGGCACTTCGACGTCAGCGTCAGCTTCTCCGGTGCCGTGTCCGGACAGAAGGGGCAGCTCAAGGTCTTCGGGGTCAGCCCACGTGATGGCACGACTCCCACGAGTTACTACTTCATTGCTGTGAGGTTCGCCTAGCGGCGGGGCTGGAAAGGCCCCGACGTCCCGTTACACCGGGTGATGGGCGACGCCGCGCTCTCGATCTCGATTGTCATCCCGACCCTGAACGCGGGGCGCGCCTTCGGCACCATCCTGCACCGGATCATGGGCCAGGGCCAGGCCCCCCACGAGATCGTGTGCGCCGACATGGGATCGACGGACGGTACCCGCCACATCGTGAGCCAGTTTCCGATCGCCCGATTCGTCGAGATCGCCGAACCGCCCGGGCCCAGGAGCTGGAATCGGGCCATGGATGAGGCCCGCGGCGATGTGGTGGTCTTCCTGGCGCAGGACGCGGTGCCCGGAAATGGCGACTGGCTCAGCCACCTGACCGCCCCGTTTAGCGACCCGTCCGTCGGCGGCGTCTACGGCCGGCAGGAAGCGTCGCTCGAGAGCGACCCGCTGTCCGGCTTCCGCCTCGGCCAGCGGTACTGCCGCGAGGCCCACTGGCGCCGGATACGGGTGGGCGACACGGTGCGCTATGGGTCGCTGCCCTTCTTCATCGACAACGCCGCCGTCCGCCGCTCGGTCTGGCGCGGTATTCACTTCAACGAGCACCTGCCGGTCGGCGCCGACCGGGTCTGGGCCCGGCAGGTCGTGCTCGCCAGCTGCACCATCGTCTATACGCCCGACGGCCTGGTCATCCGGCAGCTCCACGCCAGCCTGAAGGTGGCATACCGGCTGGCGGTGCTGACGGGTTACACCGATGAACACTTCGGCGATGCCGGTGGCACGCTCTGGCCGGACTCCAGGCATCTCACGGAGCGCGCCGTCTGGTACCTGCTTCGCGGTCTGGCCTGGGGCCAGCTGCCGTACCTGGCCCTCGAGGATGTGGTCCAGCGCTACGGCTACAAGCTCGGCCGGCGCCTGCATCGCCTGGGCCCCGGCCTGCGGGAGCGCGTGGCTCCCGGGATGGCCGCGGACGAGCGGCGGCCGGACACCGACGACCTGGCCGCCTAGGTTCGCCGTGCGACAGACAGCTGTCGCAGGCATGGCTCACGATGGCAGCATGTGCAGGTCCAGCGAGTCCCCGATCGAGCGCATCAAGTCCGGGCTCGCCGATCTGCCGGCCTGGCTCGCCGGGATCGACGACGCCGGCCTGGGCGAGCCGCTGGTGGACGGCCGCGGTCTGATCAATAGGCTCGAGGCCGTGCTGGCCGAACCGATGCGCCGCTTCGAGAAATCCGGGGCCTACCGGGCGGACGGAGCGCTCGACCTGGTGGCGTGGCTTCGCTGGAAGTGCGGGCTTTCAGGCGGTGCTGCGGCGGAACGAGTTGGAATCGCCCGGCAGATGGAAAATCTGCCCAGGACGCAGCAGGCGTTTGCCCGCGGAGACGTCGGTTACCAACAGGTCGCCGCCATCGCCCGGACTGCCGATCACATCGGGGTCGACGCGGTTCGCCGCGGCGAGTCCAGCCTACTCGAGGCGGCAGCGAGGTTGGACGGGGGCCAGTTCACCTCGGTGGCCAAGAATTTTGAGCACCAGGTCGACGCGGCCGGCGCGCTGGCGGAAGCCAATCGCGCCCATCAGCGGCGATATCTTCACCTGGGCGAGCCCACCGACGGGTTGGTTCGGGTCGACGGTCTCCTCGATACCGAGGGCGGAGCGATCGTCAAGACGGCTTTGAATGCTTTCATGCTGCCCGGCAAGGACGACGACCGGACGCCCGGACAGCGGCGCGCCGACGCGTTCGTGGAGCTGTGCCGCCGGCGCGAGGTACGGGGCCATCCAGATGGCGCCGGACCACGCCCGGTCCTGGTCATCAGAGCCAGCCTCGACACGCTGGTGGGGAGCCCCGGCGCGCCGGCCGCGGCCCTCGAGGGCGGCGGCGTGATTCCAGCGGAAACCTTGCGCCGCCATGCCTGCGACAGCGCGGTCAGCCGGATCGTCGGGCTGGGCGAGCTCGAGCACGAGATCAGCCACTCGAGCCGCTCGATCCCGGCGCCGACTCGCCGGGCGCTGTCGGCCCGCGATCACCATTGCGTCTTCCGCAGTTGCGACCGGCAGCCGATCTGGTGCGACGGCCATCATCTCCAGCACTGGGTGGACGGCGGGCCTACCAGCCTCGAAAATCTGGCCCTCCTGTGCAGGCCGCACCACCGGATGGTGCACGAGGAAGGCTGGGCGCTGCAACGCAAGCGGGACGGCCGCTTCGAGCTCAGCCCACCCGGGAGGGTTCCGGCCGCGGCCAGATCCGCGTAGGCCCGGGCCCAACCGGCAGAAACCACGAATTATGCTCGCCGGGGCGTTGATATAATCCGGTCCAATTCCTCCCATGCGCGTGAACGCATCCGCGGGGTCCCCAGGGGCCCGTTTGTCGGAGACGCGCGGGGGCGTCACGGTGGTGGTGCTCGCCGCCGGCAAGGGAGTGCGGATGAACTCGCGCATCCCGAAAGTTCTCCATCCGGTCGCCGGCCGGCCGATGCTCCTCTGGTCGATGGCGGCGGCGCGGGCAGTCGAGCCGGCCCGTACCGTGGTCGTCACGAATCCAAGCCAGGATGGTGTCCAGGCGGCCCTGAACGGCGAGGGCCAGACCGTCCCCCAACGGGAGGGTGAGCGCCGTGCATCGTACGACCGGCACGGTGGTCGTCATTTATGCTGACGCGCCGCTGCTGCGCGGCGAGACGCTGCAACGGTTGCTCGCCGAGCATCGCGCGTCCGGCGCCGCCGTGACGCTGCTGACGGCCATACTCGACGACCCGCGCGGCTATGGACGAATCCTGCGCGCTCGCAATGGCGCCTTTCGCAGCATCGTCGAACAGAAAGACGCGTCTGACGCCGAGAAGCAAGTACACGAAATTAACTCAGGCGTTTATTGCTTTCGCGGACGAGATTTATGGCCGGCGCTGCAGAAGCTGGAGAACAAGAACAAGGCCCAGGAGTATTACCTGACTGATGTCGTCGCGCTGATCAAAGGCAAGGTCCAGACGATGCTGGTTGCCGATGCGAAAGAGATCCTGGGCATCAACGACCGGCGGCAGCTGGCGCAGGCCGAGCACGTCATGCGCGAGCGCATCCTGGATGATTTGATGTCCCGCGGGGTAACGATCACCGACCCGCGCTCGACGTTCGTCGATGCCGATGTGAGCATCGGCCAGGACAGCGTCATCCATCCGTTCAGCACGATCACCGGCCAGACCGTCGTCGGCGAGGACTGCGTGATCGGGCCGATGACCCAAATACGCGACTCGTCCATCGGTGACGGCTGCCGGATCGAGCGCTCGCACCTGGAGAGAGTCAAGCTTGCCGCCAACGTCACGGTCGGGCCGTTCAGCCGGCTGCGGCCGGGGACCGAGCTCGGGGAAGGCGTTCACGTCGGGACCCACACCGAGATCAAGAACTCGAGGATCGGCGCCGGCAGCGCAGTACCGCATTTCTCGTACCTCGGCGACGCCGTCGTTGGGACGAACGTGAATATTGGCGCGGGGAGCATCACCGCGAATTGGGATGGTTTCCAGAAAAATACCACCGAGATCGGCGACGGCGCCTATGTCTCGTGCGACACGATCTTCGTCGCCCCGGTACGGATTGGCAGCGACGCCACCACGGCCGCTGATACCGTAGTCACAAAGGATGTGCCCGCCGGCAGCCTGGCGATCGGCCGGGCCGACATGAAAATCGTCGAAGGCTACACGGCACGGCGCCGAGCCCGGCATGGCGCGTCAAAGGCGGCCAAGAAATAGCTCAGCCCAGAGTCGGTGAGCGAGTGAGCGAGACGCGGCCGCTGACGCCCGAGGGGGCGCCGCGGCAGCCCGGGGCGCTGAAGCTCCTTTCCGGCGATGCGAACCCGGAACTCTCGCGCAAGATCGGCGAGGTGCTCGGTGAGCCGGTCGCGGCGATGCGCATCACGCGCTTCGCCGACGGCGAGTACGACGTCAAGATCGCGGAGAGCGTCCGCGGCGCCGACGTCTTCCTGATCCAGCCGACCTGCCAGCCGGTCTCGGAGAACTTGATTCAGTTATTTATTATTCTCGACGCGCTGCGGCGCGCCTCCGCCGGTCGCATCACCGCCGTGATTCCGTACTACGGCTACGCGCGCAAAGAAAAGAAGACGCAGGCGCGCGACCCGATCTCGGCGAAGTTGATGGCCGATATCATCACGCTGGCCGGTGCGAACCGGGTGATCGCGCTCGACCTCCATGCCGATGCCATTCAGGGCTTTTTCGATATCCCGGTCGACCACCTCACTGCAGAGAAACTCTTGGTGGACTATATCCGCAAGCTGCACCTGCCCAACGCGGTGATCGTCTCCCCGGACGTCGGCGGCGCGAAACGGGTGGGCGACCTGGCTCGCTTGCTCGACCTGCCGATCGCGTTTGTCTACAAGCGCCGCCCCAAGGACGACGTCGTCTCCGAACAGCGCGTGGTCGGCGACGTGGATGGCATGGATGTCGTCGTCGTCGATGACCTGATCTCGACCGGTGGCACACTGGTCGGCGTCTCGCAGGCGCTGCGCCGGGCGGGCGCCACCAGCATCCGGGTGCTGGCGACGCGCGGCGTGCTCGCCGGGGACGCCGTCGACAAGCTGGCAAGCTCGCCGATCGAAGAGATCGTGATCACCGACTC
>VBHC01000075.1 GCA_005889535.1 Chloroflexota bacterium | reverse complement strand
ATCGCGGGCCACTTGGCCTCAACCACCCGCCAGTTCAAGCCCGAGGAGAACACGACTCGCGTCATCGATTCCAGGTAACCCGCCAGCTGGCGCGGTGGTTTCGGTTGCTTGTGGTGGTCCACGTCTTCCCTCCTTCGGTGATTCGAACCCTACGCCGATTCGCTTTGCTCGTGCGCCAGGGTCGCCTCGGCGTCGGCCCGCGAGATGACGCCCACCAACCGGCCTTCCAGCGTGGTCACCAGGCTGTTGGTCTGAATGTTGTTGTCCCGCATGGACTTCAGCAGCTCCTGAAGGGTCACGCTCGGGCGAAATGTCTTCGGCCCTCGCCGCATCACCGCCTCGGCGGTTGCCTGCGGATCGCCGTCCAGCTCCGATTTGCGCAGCAATCCCAGCACGATCCGCTCGGGATTGACGACCACGCAGGTCTCGGAAGCGGCTGCACGGACTCGAGCGCGCACCGTGCCGATGCGCTCGGTCAGGCCACAGGTCGGCACTTCGGCATCAGCCACGTCGCCGATCCAGGTCTCGTCGACCGCCGTGCCCTCGCGCGGCTCGTTTTCCTCGTACCAGGCTTGCTTGCCCGGGACGTAGTCGATGACGTGTTCGAATCCGAGGGTCTCGAGCCGCCACGCGGCCCGCGGCGACATGTCTCAGCCGAAGTCATTGCAGTAGACGAGGACCGGCCGCGTTCGGTCGAGTTGACCAGCCGTCTTTTCGTCCAGCTGTTTCAGTGGGATATTGATCGCCCCGGGCATGTGGTCGTGCTCGAAGTCTTCCCGGCCGAGGACATCGACTAGCTGGGCTCCCGCCTTCAGCAGGTGTTTGACCTCGGTCGCGGAGAAAACCTGGGACGGCATCTACCTAATGTACTCAGCGAGCCCAAACACCCACCGGGTCAAACCGCCGTGGAACGTCCACCAGAATCAGCTCGCTCGCCGCTTCAGCCCGAACCGGTAACTCCGCCTCTTCAAAGATCTTGATGGCATCGCCCGTCGAAAGGCGATCGCCGGCCAGGGCGATGGCGCCCTCGATCAGATAGAGATAGCCCGCGCGATTCGATCCGAATCGGTGCGTGACTTCGGTGCCCGCGCTCAGAGCTGCCACGAAAACGGCAGCGTCCTGGTGGACCGTAATCGCCTCGCCGCCCGGAGCGCCCACGACCTTCAGGAGGGTGTCCGTCCGCTGCGCCTTTGTAAACTGCCGCTGCTGGACCGAGGGCGGCAGGTCCGCAATGTCGGGGAGAATCCAGAGTTGCAGGAACTCCATCGGCTCGGTCTTGGAGGCGTTCTGCTCTGAATGCTGTGCGCCGGACCCGAGCGTCATCAGCTGAACTCCCCCCGGCTGGAGGATCCCGTCCTTGCCCAGGCTGTCAGCATGCCTGAAAGCCCCCTTCCAGACATAGGTGATCCCCTCTATGTCGGCGTGTGGGTGCATAGGCCAGATTGCTCCCGGGGCGAGGCGGTCATGGTTGAACACCCGGAGCGGGCCAACGCCCATCTGCTCGGGATCTCGGTAGCGATCGAAGGAGAAATGCCAGCGGGCCTGGAACCAGCCGCCGTCCTCGCGGTGAATCTCCCGGTCGCGCCGCACCTGTAACATCGGGCGCCTTCCAGCCTACCGCGTGAGCGCATCATTACCCTGGAGGGCGAGGCGGGTAGGAGGTTCAAATGAGTCAGGTCAACGTGATCATCATCCACGTCAGGGCGGAGCAGGCGAAGGAGTACGAGGCGCTCTTCGCCCAGCGGCAGCTGCCGCGGTGGCGCGACTATCACGCGCGGGGCAAATTCCTGAGCGCGCGCTTTTTTCGATCGCAGTTCGGCAGTGATGAGCGGCGCAAGGTCGCCAAGTACGTCATCGTCGTCGAGGTTCCCAGCATGGCCGAGCACTCGGAGCACGACGCGGATCCAGAGTTCCAGGAATTCGACCGGCTCGCCGACGCCTTTCAGCCCGAGGGTCCCCTCGTCTTCGGCGGCGACCTCGTTCACTCGGTTGGCTAGGCTGAGCTCGCTACGCTGGCAACAAGAGCTCGCCGCCTGGGCAATCCCTGAACGGATTCTTGCCCAGGCCCCCGAGGATCCCTGGACCCTTCCGGTTGCGCTCTTCGAACCCGGGCACTCCGGGCTGACGCTCTCCCACGATTGCGCCCTCGAGGCATTGGCGCAGGGCGGCAAGGTGCTCGACGTGGGGGCTGGCCGGTGCGCCATGTCGTTGCCGCTGCGGCCGCCAGCTGATCGGATCGTTGCGGTGGACAGCCAGCCCGCCATGCTCGAGAACAGTCCGGCGGATATCACGGTGGTGGGGCCCTGGCCGGAAGCGGCGGCCGAAGCCGGACCCGCGGATGTGGTGGTCTGCGGTCACGTGCTCTATAACGTCCCCGATCTGGCTCCGTTCATCGAGGCGCTCGACCATGCAGCGCGGCGTCGAGTGGTAATCGAGATCACGCGGTCGCATCCGCGCGATCGGCCCTTGGAACGTGCGCTCTGGAAACACTTCTGGGATCTCCAGCGGCCGACGGGCCCCTCCTGGGAGCAGGCCCTCGAGGTCATCCGTGACTGCGGGATTGATCCCCGCGTCCAGCTCTGGGAATCGCAGCAACGAGGCGGCTTCACGGATCTCGATGGTCTGGTCGCCTTTATGCGGCGGACCGTGTGCCTCGACCACTCTCGCGATGATGAAGTTCGGAGCATCGTCCTGCAGCACGCCGTCGAGCGTGACGGCGGCTGGCGATTATCGGCGGAGCCACGCCAGCTCGTTACGATCTGGTGGGACCCGTATCCCTGAACCAGGCGACCCTGCCGTATCCCCAGACGCATGTCACGCGTGCCAGCTCCTGGTCGGCGAGTTTCTGCTATTTATTGGAGTCGAACATTGCATTCTGTGATTACTGTAATAAGGAGGCGTCATGGACTGGAAGCTCGAACTCGTTGCGATCCCCGTTTCAGACGTAGATCGCGCCAAGGCCTTCTATACCGAGAAGGTCGGCTTCAACGCGGACCACGACCAGACCGTCAGCGATGAAATTCGCTTCGTGCAACTGACCCCTCCGGGGTCGGCATGCTCGATCGCGCTCGGCAAAGGATTGGTGGACGCGAAGCCTGGGTCCGTGCAGGGCATGCAGATGGTGGTCTCGGACATCAGCGCCGCCCGCGCCGAGTTGGTCAAGCGCGGCGTCGAGGCCAGTGAAGTCCAGCAGTTCCCGTGGGGCTCATTCGTTTTTTTCAGCGATCCGGACGGGAACCGCTGGGCGGTGCAACAGGTGCCCGCGCGCAACTGATCCCTGCTTCGACGCCATAACGTCCGGCCAGACCCCGGGCTAGGCGCGAGCGAGAGACTTGACAGCTGGCTCTACCGCCTGGTATTCTACCGACTAGCTAATTAGCTCATGGAGAAACTATGATGGCGACCGATCAGCTGAGCGTCACGTTTGCCGCCCTGGCGGATCCGACCCGGCGGGCGATCCTGGCACGGGTCGCCCAGGGCGAGGCCACGGTTCTGGAGCTGGCGGAGCCATTCAAGCTCAAACTGCCGACTGTCTCGAAGCACCTCAAAGTGCTCCGCCGCGCGGGGCTGGTGACGCAGGGACGGCAGGCGCAATGGCGGCCGTGCCGGCTGGACGCGGCGCGGTTGAAGGACGTCGCCGACTGGGTGGAGCGCTATCGCGAGAACTGGGAGGAGCGTATTGGCCAACTCGACGAGTATCTGCAGGAGCTGAAAGGCAAGGAGGAGCGAAATGGCCGTCAAGAGTAAGCCCGTTGTCACGCTGAACACGCCGTCGGATCGTGAGCTGGTCATCACTGCGGTGGTCGATGCGCCGCGCCGTCTCGTCTGGGAGACGTGCACCAAGCCTGAGCACGTCAAGCGGTGGTGGGGCCCACGGCGTTTTACGATGACCGTCTGCGAGATCGACCTGCGTCCGGGAGGGGCCTGGCGCTACGCCCTGCGGGACAATGACACCGGCCGCGAAGACGGGTGGTCGGGCGTGTACCGCGAAATCGCGGCACCCGAGCGCGCCGTCTACACCGAGGGCTGGGAGGCGATGCCGGGGCATGACTACCTGGTGACCGTGAGCTATGTGGAGAAGGACAGCAAAACGACGATCACGAGCAGGTTGCAGTACAAATCGATCGAGGACCGCGACGGGCATCTTCAGTCGGGGATGGAGCCGGGGATGCGGGAGACCTATGACCGTCTCGGGGAGCATCTCGCGACGCTCGCTTAACCCGACGCAGTCAGCCGGCCTGGCGGAAGATCATTTCGGCAGATGGGACTTCGTCAGGTCGGCGTATCGTTAGGGCGATGCTGAAGATCGGCTCGGTTGTTATCAACTGCAAAGACTTCGGCAGGACCGCTGCCTTCTGGCAAGAAGCCCTGCAGTACGTTCCCCGAGGTCCGGCGGATGACGATTGGGTCGTATTGAAGGATCCTGAAGGCATTGGTCCGAACCTGTCCGTGCAGCAAACGGACGAGCTGAAGTTCGGCAAGAATCGTCTGCACGTGGACCTCTACGCCACCGACCAGGCGGCGGAGGTGGAGAGGTTGCTCAAAATTGGCGCGACCGTTCACCGGC
The DNA here is from genome assembly GCA_005889535.1 of Chloroflexota bacterium. Taxonomy (GTDB): domain Bacteria; phylum Chloroflexota; class Dormibacteria; order CF-121; family CF-121; genus CF-13. The sequence goes on along the minus strand of VBHC01000075.1, from coordinate 1,237 downwards.
CTGCAGAGGACGGTGAGGATTTCGTTGTCCTCGCCGACCCGGAAGGCAAGCTCTTTTGTGTTGTCGGTCTCGACGAGAGCAAGTACTGGCGTGATCGCCTGAGGACAGCAAACAGCGATTCGTAGCTAGCCGGCAATTTCGCGCTCTTCAGTCAGGAACAGGGCCGTGCGCGTTTTGTCGATGAAGTTGTCCTCGTCCTCGCTCGAGGCCTGCCACTCGGGAGAGTGCTGGGCAGCCCGAAGCGCGACGAGGTCATCGAACCAGAGCTCGGCCATCCCATCAAAGGGGGGCGGCGCCATCCCGTCCGGATGGGGGATCGGATGGCTCTGGACGAGCCGGCGGAGCCCCGGGATCCGGTGCCCGATGGGGCCGTGTATGTCGTGCCAGTAGCGCGAGAACTCATCGACCGACATGCCGGGCCGCCGAGTAATGCAGTAGACGAGTTTGATCACGACCGCAGTTTAAGCTCACATCATGGGAGCAAAAATCAGATCTACGCGTGTTCCGCCGTGGGTCCCATTCTTCAACTACCTTGCCAAGCCCCTCATGGCCGCCGGCGTACCGATGGGTCCCGATGTGCTCCTCACGATTCGAGGCCGCAAGACCGGCCTGCCTCGGACCACGCCGGTCACGATCGCCGAGAACGCAGGCAGGCGGGGCATCATCAGTCCCTTCGGCGAGGTCAACTGGGTGCGCAACCTGCGCGCCGCCGGCCGCGCCACCATCACCGTCCGACGCCAGAAAGAAGAGGTGACCGCCGTCGAGCTGGGGCCGACCGAGGCGGCCGCGTTCATTCGCGATGTCCTCGCTCCTCACGCACGGCGAACGAGGCTCGGCTCGTGGTTCGTTCGAACTGTCGACAAGATTGATATCGATAACCCAATCGAAGCCGCCGTGGGCCGACCGGTTTTCGAGCTCCATCCCCCGGAAGCGGGCTAAGGCTCCGGTCCTACCCGATCGTGGTCAGCTCCAGCTCGGGCTGGGAGAACAACGCGGTGCGCAAGTCCCGAAGCGCCTGCACGGCGTTTCCGCTGAAAGCCGGTCCGTGCATGCACGCCAGGACGCCAGGCCGCAATGCTTCCAACCGATCAAAGACTCGTGCCGTGTGCTGGCTCACCGGAATGTACGTAGGCAGCTGTTTGTGAGACGCCATCGTACGTTCCACCATGTCGCCACTGGTAATGGAGGTTTTCTCGCCAAGCTGGGTGAACAGGTCGCTCGCCATCAAGGTGCCAGT
>VBHC01000190.1 GCA_005889535.1 Chloroflexota bacterium | reverse complement strand
GTCTTGTTGACTTCCTCGAGCAGGTGGATGCGGTGCCGGTCGCCGAGGTGCTTGAGGCCGACCTGGATGATGGCGAACGCCATCTTCGACAGGTCGAACAGCGTCTGGTTGCGGTGCACCCGCATGCCGAGGTCGACCTGGGCGATGGCACGCAACCCATAGGCTTCCGAAATCGCGAGCAGCAGCCCGAGCTCGACGCCGTAGCCGGTGAAGAACGGCACGCTCTCCAGCACGCGGCGCCGGCCGGCGTACTCGCCCGACAGCGGCTGGACCAGGCCGGATAGTTCGGGAAAGAACAGATTGAGCAAGGGACGCGCCGCCAGTTCCGTGACGCGTCCGCCGCCCTGGGCTTGCAGCTCGGTGCCGAACTGCAGCGGCCGCCGGTAGAAGCCCTTGACGTAGTGGATCTCGGGGTCGCTCAGCAATGGACCGAGCAGGCCGTAGACGAACTTGGGGTGGATGTTGCTGATGTCGGTGTCGACCCAGCAGATCAGGTCACCCTTCAAGACGAAGAGGCTCTTCCACAGGGCTTCGCCCTTGCCCTGGAAGACGCCGTAGCGGGAGAGGATCTCGCTGTGCTGCACGACCGTGACGCCCGCGCGCTCCGCGATCGCGGCGGTGCGATCAGACGATCCCGAATCGATCACGACGATCTCGTCGAGCAGCGGCACCCGGTCCATCAGCGCGTGCTTGAAGGTGCGGATGACTTTGCCGATGGTCGTCTGCTCGTTGAGGGTCGGCAGCCCGAGGCTGATGGTCACGCCCTGGCGTTGTTTGAGGTCGACCAGCCGGCGCAGGTCGGCGAACTCGCGGCTGTGAAACGTGTTTTCAGCGAACCACCGGTCGACCCGCTCGGCCGCGGCTGCGCGACTCTCGACGCGGAACGGACGGTCGGGGTCCTTGAGCGCGGAGACCGGGCCGGCCGTCTTCACCACCATGACGCTGCCGGGCATCCGTCGCAGCAACCGGCTGACGGGCGCACCCAGCACCATCGGCCGGTGCATGAGGCTCATCGTCGCTCCCAGGACGATCAGCTGGTGCTGGGCCGCCTCGCGGACGATGGCTTCCCGCACGGAGCTGCTGAAGAGGGTCACGCGTCGGACCGGCACGTCCACCGCACTCGAGAGTTTGAGGAAGGCCGTCTCCTCTCGTTGACGGGAGTCAGCCGAGATCCGCGGGTTGAAGACGTGGAGGACGCAGAGTTCGGCGCCGGTCTCTTTACAGATAGTGGTGGCCAGTCGCAGGGCGAGCTCGGCACTGGGGCCGCCGCGCACCGGGACGAGCACACTCTTGACCGGCGTCGTGTCCGGTCGGACCAGCACCACATCGCATGGCGGGTCGACGAGGATGTCCTCGACCGCATTCACCCACAGGCCGTCCTGCCGCGGACCCTGGGCGGCGCCCGCCTCCAGCACCAGCAGGTTGGTGTCGGTCTCGAGGACGGCCTCCCGGATCCCCTGCGCAGCGACGTGAGCGATGCGGACCTGACCGCGAAGCTCGCCGGGCCCGCGTTCGGCATAGCGGGTGATGCGGGACAACAGCGCCCGGTAGGCCCGCGCCACCTCGACCCCCTCGCTCAAGGGCCGCTCCGGCGCCATCTCGATGACGCCGAGCAATGTGCCGCGCGAGTCTTCGGCATTGAGGAACGGCGAGACGGCCTTGAGGAGCGGTCCGGTGCGGGCCGGGTTGGTGGTGGGAATCAGGACGCGATAGTGGCTCACGCCGGCGGCGACAGGAGTGGCTCGATCCGCTCCCTGATGAGCCGGTCCCAGGAAAGCGCATCGAGGACGTAGCGGCGCAGACGCGACGGCGGCGACTCGATCGCTTTCAACACCGCGGCGGTGAAGGCCTCGGACCCGTCTTCGGTGGAGACGAAAGTCGCGCCCTCGGCTGCGACCTCGCGAAACGCCGGCAGATCGGTGCACACCACCGGCACGCGAAAGATGGCGGCCTCCGCAAGTGGCAGCCCGAACCCTTCGCTGGCGCTGGGAAGAACCACGACGTCACTGAGCATATAGAGGTCGGAGAGCGTCGCCGCATCGACGGCGTAGGCGTCCTGCGGTCCGCCGGCTTCTTCGAAAAGAAAATGGACCGACTCACGGAGTCCGAGCCGGTCGCGCAGCTGTTTGAGCTCATCGACGTAGTCGAGGGCGCGTGGATTGTGCGGGCCAGGTGGACCGGTGATCAGCAGCTGGACGCGCCGTCCCGACGCGCGCACGCCCGCCGCGGCCTCGATCGCCCACTCGAGGTTCTTTCGCTTGGTGAGGCGGACCGGTGCCAGCATCACCACGTCGCTGCTCAGCAGGTCAAAACGCGACGCGAGCTCCCTAGCGCGAGCGCCGAACTTGAGCAACGTCGCGGGGTCGATGCCGTTGGGGATGACATGGCTCGAGTCGATGACCGCGCCGGTCAGCTCCTGCCATTGGGCGAGCCGCTGCGCCGACACGAAGACCGAGGTGATCCTGGGATGCTGGCGGCGGAGGAGCTCCCACGGCTCGCCCGGGTGCATCCAGGGACGGTACAGGGGATTGACCCAGCTCAGGTCGTGCACCCAGGAGATGATGCGCGCTCGGGGGCGTTCGGCCAGGGTCCATAGCGCCGCCGTCAGCGCAAGGTTGAAGTGCAGCGTCAGGGCGTTATGGACGATCAGCGCATCCAGTCGCGCCAGCTGCGGCGCGAGAAGTTGCTCGATTTCCGTTTGCAGGGTGGCGAATTCGGCCGGGACCTGTCCCTGGTTGAGGGCGTCGCGAACCGCGCTAACCTGCGGATGACGGGAGTTCAGCTGGGGGATGATGACGAGCTCGACGGGGCTTGCGTCGGGAAGGGGCCCGCCGCGCCCGCTCAGGATCGTGACCGGATAGCCGCGGGCGGCGAGACGAGTCGCCTGCTCATAGAGGATGGTTTCCACGCCGCCGATGACGGGCGGACAGGTGTAGTGCAGCAGCCCGACGCGCGGGCGCGTGGTCACGTCAGCGCGACTGGTCAGCGCGGCTCCGCCGCGCCGGCGGGGTCAAGGTGGAGAGCGAGTGAGACGAGCGGACCTTGACGCCGCCGTTCACTCGGGGGGTGTGCCCCCCGAGGTCAGTCACGTGATGACGGGAGGTTCATCGAGGATCACGGTGAGGTCGTCGGGTTTTTCCAGCACCTCGACGTCTGGGCGGCCCCCGTTGTAACCCACCTTGAAGGAGAGTTTGCCGCTTCCGAGCCGCATGCCGTGAACTTCCACGCTGCGCGCCTGGCCGAAGGGAATGGGATTGAGGTAAACGCGGCCGGCGGTGGTGTCGGGCACGATGCCGAGCGCCGTCTGCATCAGATGAAACGCGGCCCCCGCGCCCCAGGCCTGCGGATTGCAGGACACGAGGTACTCGGCAGGACCATTGTTGTAGCGGGTATCACGCCGGAAACCACAGAACAACTCCGGGAGCCGGTGGTTGGGCATCCGGACGCCCGCCTCCATGATGCTATCGATCACCTGTCCGGCCGCTTCGGCGTGCCGGTAGCGGCGTAGTCCCGCGACCGCTATCGAGTTATCGTGCGGCCAGACCGTGCCGTTGTGATAGCTCATCGGGTTGTAATGCGGCGAGCCAGTCGACAGAGTACGGATTCCCCAGCCGGAGAACATGTCGGGCGCCATCAATCGGTCGCGCAGCAGCTCGGCGCGCTCTGGATCGATGATGCCGGCCCACAGACAATGCGCGGGATTGGATGTGATCGACGGAATTGGCACCTTGTGTCGGTCGAGCCCCTGGGCGTAGTACTGGTCGGCATCGAGCCAGAACTTGAGCTCGAAGCGCCGGCGAAGTTCGGCGGCTTCACCAGCCAGCCGGTCGGCTAGCGCGGATTGGCCGAGTCTCTCCAGGATGCGGCTGAGCCCGACCTTCGCCTGGTAGACGTAACCCTGGACCTCGACGAGCGCGGCCGGCAGTTCGACGGGACGGCCGTCAGGATAGAGCAGCGAATCGGACGAGTCTTTCCAGCCCTGGTTGCGCACGCCACCACTGGCACGTTCCGCATACTCGACAAAGCCATCGTGATCGGCATCGCCGTAGCGATCGACCCAGGTCAGCGCATTGAGAAGCGCCGGCAGCAGCTCGACAAAGAGGTCCTGGTCATTCAGCCAGTCCATCATTTCGACGGCGCACACCAGGAAGAGCGGCGTGCTGTCGACGGAGCCGTAGTACGGGGTGTGCGGGATTTGTTTGAGATTCGCCAGCTCGCCGTAGCGAACCTCATGGAGGATCTTGCCGGGTTCTTCTTCACGCGCCGGGTCAAGACGATGGCCAGGTTGTTGCGCGAGATAACGCAGGGTGCCGCGCGCGATCTCCGGGTTGAGCATCAATGTCTGGATGGACGTGATGAGGGCATCGCGACCGAAGGGCGCCGAGAACCAGGGGATGCCCGCCATCGGAAAGAGGCCGCTGTCAAACTCTTCGAGCAGGATGCGAAGATCCATCTGGCTGCGCCGCAAGAGGCCGCGATCGAGGAACGCGTTATCCGTGCGGATGCGAGTGGTCTGCTCGTGCCAGCGGCGGTAGGAGGCCTGCAGCGCCTGCAGCGCGTCATCGTAGAGATAGCTGAGCATCGGCTCGTCCTGGCCGATCAGCGGGATGACATCGATCACCAGCGTGACGGTCTCCTTGGATGCCAGGTGAAAGCGCCAGGTCAGCGTCCCCTCGTGCTGCGTTGTGGGAGCGCGATTCACCACGACCTCGGTCCGCCGCATCAGGCCATCCTGGCCGTCGTAGGTGAAGGTCAGGCCCTGGCTGCCGACCTCGAGGGGGCGCATCTTGCCGAGAAGCTGGAGCCGATAGCCGCGCACATCGAACATGTCGCGAAAGTCTGCCTCGATCCGCAGCGCGCATTCGATCTCGACCGGCTCACTGCCGCAGTTCTGGATGCCGATGCGTTCGTGGAGACCGCCGTAGATGAAGCGGCTGCGTCGAATGCTGAGGCTCTGCTGGGGGATGCGCCGCTTGCCCTCGTCGAGAATGAGCACCGGGTTGACCATTTGAAAGGTGGCGACGTAGCTCTCGTCGACCGAGGCGGAGAGCAAAATCGGCTGCAGCCGGTTCAGCCGGAACTCGTAGGCGGACAGGAAGCGCGTGTCCGAAAAATAGAGACCGAGCCCGCTCGTGTTTCCTGCCGGGATGTCGCCCATTTCATCGGACACCATCATGATCCGGTTCTCTTTCAGAACCACCCGGCCGTCCGACACGGTGCCTATTATAGGTTTGAGTTTTCGCCGCGCGGTCCGCGCGGGTACACCATATGCTGACAATCCCCACGCACGGCTGATGGCGCTGCCTTTAGTGGCGATCGTCGGCCGCCCGAACGTCGGGAAATCCGCGCTCTTCAACCGCATCCTGGGCGAACGCCGGGCCATCGTCGACCCGATGGCCGGGCTGACGCGCGATCGGCTGTATGCCGAAAGCGAGTGGCGCGGCCGGCGGTTCACGATCGTCGACACCGCAGGCCTGGTGCTGGGCAAAGACCGAGACGAAGTGCCGGCGCAGCGTGAGCTGCGGCGGCGCATGGAGGAACAGAGCCGGCTCGCCATAAACGAGGCGGATCTGGTGTTGTTCGTGCTCGATGTGCGTGAGGGGTTGACGGCCATCGACCGCGACATCGCCGAGCTGCTGCGCCGGGCTCGAACGCAAGCCGGCGCGGCGGGTGCGGCGGATCGCACTGAGAGTGGGGGGCCGGCGCGCACGCAGGGCAGGGCGCCGGCTCGCGGGCAGGGTGGGGGGCCGGGTGGGGGGCCGGCGCGCACGCCGGTGCTGGTGGTCGCGAACAAAGCCGACGGGCGCGGCCGCGAGCTGCTGGCCCACGAGTTCTACGAGCTGGGTTTGGGCGACCCCTGGGTGATTTCGGCGCTGCATGGCACCGGAAGCGGCGACCTGCTCGACGCGGTCGTCGAGCGGTTGCCGCCGCCGCGCCCCGAGGTCGCGGACGACCAGCTGGCTGGTCGGATCGCGATCCTGGGACGGCCCAATGTGGGAAAGTCGTCGCTGCTGAACGCCGTCATCGGCGACGAGCGGAGCCTGGTGACGGCGGAACCCGGCACGACGCGCGATCCAGTCGACACCAGGATCGTGTTGGGGGGTAAGCCCCTACTTCTTGTCGATACGGCGGGCATCCGCCGGCCGGGGTTGACGCGCGGCGTCGAGCAGTACTCGCTGCTGCGAGGACTGCGGGCGATGGAACGAGCCGATGTGGGCATCGTGGTGATTGATGCCCGCGAGGGCATCAGCGCCCAGGATGTGCATATCGCCGGCTATGTGGTTGAGGCCGGGCGCGGCCTGGTGCTGGCGCTGAACAAGTGGGATCTCCTCGCGGTGGAAGAGAAAGAGGAGAAGGTCTGGCGCCGCCGGATCAAGGAGCAATTGAGTTTTGCGCCCTGGGCGCCCGTGTCGTATATCTCGGCGAAAACCGGGCAACGGGTGATGCAGCCGCTGGAGGTGGCGCTCAAGGTGATCGAAGAGCGCCACCGGCGGGTGGCGACTCCCGAGCTCAACCGCTGGTTGCGCACGATTCTCGGGCAGCGCGACACGCCGTCCCGAAAGGGACGGCGGTTGCGGGTGCTATATGCCACGCAGGCGGAGTCGGCGACGCCGACGTTTGTGTTCTTCGTCAACGAGCCCGAGCTGGTCCACTTTTCCTATCGACGATTCCTGGAGACGCAGCTGCGCCAGGCCTTCGGTTTCGGGGGGACGTCGGTCCGGCTGGTGTTTAGACGGCGAGGGGAAGAGCCGTAGAATAGGCACCGCGTCGGGGAGTGGCGCAGCCTGGTAGCGCACCTGAATGGGGTTCAGGGGGCCGCAGGTTCAAATCCTGTCTCCCCGATTTTCCCCTCTTCGCGGTGACGCGCGTCTCTCGATGAAGCTAGGCCTTCGGGGTAAGGCCTTCGGGAGCAAATAGGCTTTTCAGGTCGCCATCATGGGCGGCCAGAAGCTCGTGAACCTCGAGGACGTCGTCGGCTGAGATCATCGGCCGGATCCCAACCGCCCGGGCGTGCAGCTCCAGCTGGAGCTCGTACATCGCTCGGCCGTCCTGGGCATTCATTTTTTGCATCCTCTCTTGCATTTGGTCTATTTCTGATATTGTCGCTATCACTAGAGTACGAAGTCCTAATGTCCCGTGTCAAGTGTGAGATATGTCCCGTTTGAATAGGAAACGGGCGGAGGGCCGGCTAGGTTTCGGTCCTAAGCCACGCTGGGCGATCGGCGGCGCCGCACGGTCCTGAACGCCAGCCCCGCCCCGGTCAGGAGGAACAACCCGCCCAGCAGGATCGGGCCGACCGAAAGCGGCAGAAAAAGGGGGTTATCGAGGTCATTCTCTGCCAGGCCGAGGAAGACCATCAGCAGTATCGAGATCATCCCGAAGGCGGCCCCGCCCAGGAACGCGCCCAACTCGACGTTCGACGCCAGCGGCACCTTCGTGGTGTAGGTCGGCGCCATCAGTCCGGCGCGCACCCCGAAGGCGATCAGCGAAAGGAGGGTGAGGCCGGCCGCGGCGGTAAAGATCACGGCGACCACAATGACTGACGTCACCTGGCCCGAGCTCAGCCCGCCGAACAGGTTCATCCAGTCGAGCGACAGCAGCATCGGCCTAAATTTTATCCCGAACCCGCCGGGCTGGCCGACTCAGGCTTGCGCGCGAGCGCTGCCTGCACGATGCGCTCCTCCTGGGCTTCATGGGCGATGGCGTAGCCCTCGCTCGGGCTGGCCCGTTCGGGGCGACCAACATACCCGAGGGTCAGCGGCTTGGGCAAGCGCGCCTCGAGCCGGCGTTTCACATGCCAGAAGGCGCCCATGTTCATCGGCTCCTCCTGGACCCAGGTCAGCTGGCGGACATTCGGATATTTCGCGATCAGGGCCAGCAGGTCGTCGGTCCGAAACGGCTCGAGCAGTTCCAGGCGGATGATGGCAAGATCCCTGGCCTCCGGCCGCAGGGGGCTCGCGATCAGGTCGTAGTACACCTTGCCGGTGCAGAGGACGATCCGTTGAACCTCCTCGCGATGCGATTCCATCAAGGGGTCATCGATCAAGCGCCGGAAGCTGTGAACCGTCAGGTCTTCGAGCCGCGACCAGGAGGCCCGCAGCCGCAACAGACTCTTCGGCGTCATGATCACCAGCGGACGCGGCCGGCTATGCAACGCCTGGCGCCGGAGCGCGTGGAAGTAATTCGCCGGCGTGCTCGGATAAAAGACCCGGATGTTGCCCTCGGCCGCCAGCTGCAGGAACCGTTCGAGGCGCGCGCTCGAATGCTCAGGGCCGCCGCCTTCGTACCCGTGCGGAAGGAGAAGCGTCAACCGCGAAGGCTGGCCCCACTTGGCCAGTCCCGAAACGATGAACTGGTCGACCACCACCTGCGCGCCATTCGTGAAATCGCCGAACTGCGCCTCCCAGCAGACCAGGGCTTCTGAGGCGTCAACGCTGTAGCCGTACTCGAACCCCAGCGCCGCATATTCCGACAGCGGGCTGTTATGCAGCTCGAAGCTGGCGCTGGCGCCCACCAGGTGCTGGATCGGCGCCCACCGCTTTCCGGTGCGGGCGTCGTGAAAGACCAGGTGCCGCTGGCTGAAGGTGCCGCGCTCCGTATCCTGGCCCGTCAACCGAACCGGGATACCGCCCGTGATCAGCGTGGCAAACGCCAGTTCCTCCGCCTGTGCCCAATCGATCTCCCGCTCCGCCAGCGGCGTCTTTCGTCGATCCATCTGGCGCGCCAGTTTGGGATGCACCGTGAATCCGTCGCGTACGGCGAGCAGCTGACGGTTCAGCGACTCGAGCACCTCGGCCGACACGGTGGTCTTGATGTCGGGCTCGGGTGTGGCATCCATCGGCG
>VBHC01000220.1 GCA_005889535.1 Chloroflexota bacterium | reverse complement strand
GTCAGATCGCGCAGGCGGTTGGTGTGATAGTTGCGGTCCGCGACCCGGGTCTTCAGGTGAACGTGCTCGCCGTCGCCGTGGGGGACGAGCTGGATCTCATCGACCTCGAAGCCGAGCTCGTGCAGGCGATCGACGCGCTCGGTGATCCGGTACTGCTCGTTTCGCTCGATCCGCTGCTCGGCTCGCAGCTCCCGCCAGAAGGCGTGATAGCGGGCGGCGATGTCCTCGCCCATGTGGAGGTCGGCTTCGTCGATGGAGAGGCCCTGCTCGGCGGCGATGTCGGCCATCTCACCGGCGACGTTCTCCACCATGATCTCGATGTCGTGCTGCCGCCGGGCGTCCGACAGCGTGTCGTAGATCGACGCGGTTTCTCCGTCGACCAGCCTGGTTTCGATAGCGCCGGCGTCGTAGCGGTAGAGCACGTTGCTGAGTGAGCAGTCGCCCCAGAAGCATCCAAGTAGATGCAGCTCGGCCAGAAGCATGGCAAAGGCATCGAGGAGCTGCTCGCGTCGAGGGCCGAAGCTGCCGCCGGATAGCAGCTCACGGTACGAGAACGAATAATCGATGTAGTGGGTGATGAGGCAAGCACCCTGCTCGCCCGCCGGGTCCTCGAGGGGACGAACGACCAGGCCGACGGGTCGCACCGCCGGGCCGTTGACATCGCCCAGCCGGCGCAACGTCTCGTAATCGCGGTGTGCGGCCTTGAGCGGCAACTCTTTAATTGCATAGGTCCCCTGCTCAAAGGCGACGAACCGCACCGTATGGCGGGAGATCCCGCGGGGCAGGTCGACGAGTTGCGCCGTAGTCCAGTCCGCGATCGACCGTGCCCAGTCGAGGTCGAGCAGTCCAGGGTTGCCTGGGCGCAGCGTGATCGTGTACGGCTCGAGTGGGGTGGCAACCGGCCTCGTGCTCATGAAGCCATTGTGGCGGGAATGATTGCCCGCAAACTCAGCTTGTGGCGCGAATGATTGCTGGCAAACTCACGATGTTGACGAGTCGCCTTGCCGTGGACAGACTTGTTGCGCGACTGCGCTCTCCGCTCCCCTGACCAGGGCCGAGCGCAGTCGTAAGAAGCCGGTTATCTCCTCCTTCGCAACGACGCGCTGGGAAGCCGGGCACGATCTCCCCGGCTTCCCCAGAGCGTCGAATCCTAATCAGGCCTCCGAACAACGTCTGCAGATCGGCGGCTGATATCGGGGAGCCGTTCGAATGCGTAGTAGACGGCCATAGCCGCGCAGACGATGATGACCCCGATCGGGCTGACCTGGCCAAGCGGGACGCAGATGAGATAGGCGAGCAATCCGATCGAGAACCGCGGCCACGACCGAAGCGCGGCTTCGCGATCGACGTCCGGCGAGAGCAGGTCCGGGTGTGTGAACAGGTAAGCCCAAAATGCGTTGAAAAATACGGCGATCAACACCGCACTCGCGGCGTAGAAGCTCGCGGCGGTGGGCGCATCCTGTGGCACCAGGATGTTCGCGCCGAGCTGGGCGGTCGGAAAAGGCAGGAAGACGATCGCCATCAGCAGCAGCAGATTGAGAAAGAGCAGCGGTCGATTCAGACGGGCGATCCGGCTGAAGAGGCCGTGATGATTCATGAGCATGACACCAATCGTGAGAAAGCTCGCGACGTAGGCCGCGTACTTCGGCCAGGCGGCCATCAGCGCGTTGAACAAGTCGCCGGGCGCAGCCTTGTCGACCTGGATGTTGAAAATCAGGA
>VBHC01000117.1:9361-16526 GCA_005889535.1 Chloroflexota bacterium | reverse complement strand
GCGCTTCTCCGCCATGACGTCGCCTACATCGGGCTGGTTGCCAGCCGCCGTCGCGCCGCTACCGTGCTCGGCGTCCTCCAGGCCCGCGGCATCAGTGGCCTCGACCGGGTGCGGCGCGCCGCCGACAGCGCGGCCGGCAGCTCGCAGGAGGAGATCGCCCTGGCGACCCTCGCCGAGATTGCCGCCGAACGCCACGCGCACGAGCGACGCTACGCCATTCCGGTCCCGGAGACCGCCACGGATCCGATCTGCGGCATGCAGGTCGAGGTCACGGGCGCGCTGCACACGCTAACCCTTGGGGAGACCACCCAATACTTCTGCGGTGCCGGGTGCCTCGATACTTTCAGACATACCCCCTCCCCAACCCTCCCCGCAAGGGGGAGGGAGTAGGGGGCTCGGATTTAGGATCCGATAATCGGTCGGACTTCGATCGCGCCGACGCTGGCCGAGGGGACCTTCGCGGCGTAGGCGATCGCCTCGTCCTGGTTCTTTGCTTCGATGACGTAGAAGCCGATGATCTGCTCGCTGCCGGTGGTGGCTGGGCCGGACGCTGTCTTTGTCGATCCGTTGCGGACGCGGACGGTCGTTGCCGTCTTTGACGGCTGGACCGGGTCGCCAGCTTTGAACATGCCGCGCCCGGAGACTTCTTCGTAATAGCGACCGAACGCCGCCTCTTGCTGCTGCATCTGTGGGCTATCGGGCGCCGGCATCTTCGACTCATCGGCGTATAGCAAATACAGGTACTTGGCCATTTCCTCTCCTCGTTTCAGACGGGCCGTGCCTGAGCGAGCACCTGCTCCCTCGTCACGCCCTCCATGTTGTGGACGGCTTTGGCGTGCTGCTGCACGGCGGCCACCAGCTGTGCTTCATCGTCGGTCTGCTGGGCCCAACCGCACTCGCACTCGACGCGCTTTTGCATTCCGCACCTCCTCGAAAGATCTGACCGCCGCCCTTTCCACGCCGGGGGCGGCTGAGAGCCGGGTGCCTAAGATCATGACTGGAGGGGTTTGGCAAATGTTTGGCGATCCCACGTTGCGGATTTACCTCGCCGGCGAGGTCGCGATCGAGCGGGGCGAGCAGCTCCTGCGCGAAGCGGATCTTCCGGGCCGGCAGGGGCGCCTGGCGCTGGTCTACCTCGTGATGGAACGCGAACGCGCGGTTCCCCAATCGGAGCTGGCTGAGCTGCTCTGGCCGGAATCGTTGCCGCCCTCCTGGCCCGTCGCGTTGAGCGCGGTCGTCAGCAAGCTGCGCCAGAAGCTGGGCAACCTCGGGCTCGATCGCGATCGGATCATCGCGAACGCGTTTCGCTGCTACCAGTTTCGGCCCCCGATTAATACCTGGATCGATCTCGAGGCCGCGGCGAACGCGGTCCATCAGGCGGAGGGAGCCCTGGTTGCGAACCGACCGCAGGCGGCCTATGGGCCGGCGCTGATCGCCGCCACCATCGCGCGGCGGCCGTTCCTCGTCGGGGAGGACTCACCCTGGATCGTTAGTTGCCGCCAGCGCCAGCGCGACCTGCTGGTGCGCGCGCTCGATTGCCGGGTGGAGGCGCTGCTTGCCAACGGTGAGGTGGCGCTCGCGCTGGACCAGGCCCGGGCGGCCGTCGAGCTCGAACCGTACCGCGAGTCGGGCTACCGCCGGCTGATGCAGGTGCTCGTCAGGCAGGGCGATCGTGGCGAAGCCATCCGCGTCTACAACAACTGTCGCCGCCTGCTCGCGGATGAACTTGGGGTGGCGCCGTCGAGTGAAACCGAGTCGTTGCGCCGCTCGCTGGCCGGCTAGCGATGGATCTCGGAGCCGACCTCGTCCTTCGCCAGGTCGCGGTCGCGCGAGGAGCCATTGCCGGGGAGCGGCGGGGCAATCGTCGGGTGGAATGAGGCCGGCGGGCTGATGCCAGCGGCGGCATAGATCTCGTCCTGGTCGAGGGTGTCCTTCTTCAGGACCGCCTCCGCCAGGCGATCCAGCCGATCGCGGTTCTCGGTCAGAATCCGGACCGAGTCGCGGTGACACTCATCAACGATCCGGCGGACTTCCTCGTCGAGCAGCCTCGATGTCTCCTCGCTGAAGTGCTGCGCCACAGCGCCGTCGCCGGGCTGGATCAGGTTGAGCGGTCCCAGCTTGGGAGACATCCCGAAGCGCGCCACCATCGAGCGGGCGATCTGGTTCACCTGCTGGAGGTCGCTCTCGGCTCCGGTCGTGACCGCCCCGTAGGCGACTTCCTCCGCTGCCCGGCCGCCGAGCGCCAGTGTGATCCGGCCGCGCAGGTAGCTCTCCGGATAGTTGTAGCGGTCGTCGATTGGCTGACTGTATGTCGAGCCGAGCGATAGCCCGCGCGGCACGATCGTCAGCTTCTTCACGGGATCCGCTCCCGCGACCAGCAAGCCCATCAGCGCGTGGCCCGACTCGTGGTAGGCGATCAACCGTTTTTCGTCGGGCCCGAGCACGATCGGGCGGCGGAGGCCGAGCACGGACCGTTCGATGGCCTCGTCGAAGTCGGCCTGCGTGACCAGGTCCTCACCTTTTTGGGCCGCCAGCAAGGCCGCCTCGTTGGCGATGTTGCGCAGGTCGGCGCCGACGAAACCAGCGGTCGCCCCGGCGATCTCGCCGAGGTTGACGTCGGGTGCGAGGCGAAGGTTGCGGGTGTGGATCTTGAGGATCGCCTCGCGGCCGGCCCGGTCGGGCGGAGAGACGGTGACGCGCCGATCGAACCGCCCTGGACGTAGCAGCGCGGGGTCGAGGACCTCGGGGCGATTCGTGGCGGCGAGCACCACGACATTCTGGTTCGGGGTGAAGCCGTCCATCTCGGTCAGAATCTGGTTGAGCGTTTGCTCGCGTTCGTCGTTGGCGCCGAAGGTTGTCGACGAGGCGCGCGAGCGGCCAATGGCGTCAAGCTCGTCGATGAAGATGATGCTGGGGGCCGCCTCCTTGGCTTTGGCGAAGAGGTCGCGAACGCGCGACGCGCCCACCCCGACGATGGCTTCGACGAACTCCGAGGCGGAGAGGCTGAAGAATGGCCGGCTCGCCTCGCCCGCCACCGCCCGGGCGAGGAGCGTCTTGCCGGTGCCCGGCGGGCCGACCAGGAGGATGCCGTGCGGGATCTGCGCGCCAAGCCGCTGGTACTTTTCTGGTGTCTTGAGAAAGTCCACGACCTGGGCCAGGTCCTGCTTGGCCTCGTCGATCCCGGCGACGTCGGCAAAGGTCGTCTTCGGTCCCGAGTCGGGAGTGTAGAGCTTCGCCCGGCTCTGGCCAAAGGCGCCCAGAATGCCACCTGGGCCCGCGGTTTGCATCCGCCGGCTCAGGTAGAGAAAGCCGCCGATCAGCAAGAGAGCGGGCCCAAAGCTGATCAGCAGGGTGAGGAGCGCCGACTGACCGCCTGGCGGTGTCGCCGTGATCGGAACGTTGTGTTGCTGCAGCAGCGCCTCCAGGTTGTCCTGGGCAAAGACGGGCCGTTCTGTCTGGAAGGCTGCCCCGCTGGCGGAACCGTAGGTCACGGAACTCTTGAAATCGCCCTGGATCGAGTTTCCCTGGGCGGTGACGTCCTTGACGTTGTCGGCATTCACCTGCTGGATGAAGGTTGTGTAGGGGACCGTGAGGCGCGGGGGCCCGTTTGTGAATAGAACGCTGATCAGGTAGTTGAGGAGGAGTAGGACCACGAGGTAGATCCAGAAGCCACGGTTGCGCCAAAAAGGCGCCGGGCCACCAGCCGGCGCACCCGGTGTGCGGGTGGTCGGTAGTTGTGGTCTCCTGGTCGGGTTCGACGCCACGCGTTCCCCTTCTCGCTTGGACTCTACACGGGTTGGCAGAATCGTCAGGATGGCGTTATGATTACCTGATAGCGGATATACACTATTAATGGAGGCTTGATATGACGCTTACGCACCTGCTCGTCCTGCTCATCGTCGGCGCCCTGGCCGGGCTCATCGGTGAGAGGCTGGTGAGCCGGGGCATGCCGGGCGGCTTGATCGATGTCCTGCACGTCGTCCTCGCCCCGGAGCTGTCATTGGGCGGAATTCCCGTGCTGTCGGCGATTATCGGCGCGGCGATCGTCGTGCTCCTCTTCAGCCTGGTGGCCGGCGGAAGCGCTTTCGGGCGGAGCTGGCGCCGCTCCTAACGACAGAACGCGCGATATCAAGACCCGGGCGTTGCGGCGTCCGGGTCTTTCATTAGGGACTGTTAGAGGCAAGCCAACCAAAGGCAACTTCAGCCTTGCGTATTTGGTTTGCGTCGCCGCACAATAAGCTCTTCACTCGTAAGCGGCACGAACAATCAGGAGGGGAGACAAGTGCGGAAACTCAGATCCTTGACGTTGATGGCGTGCGCCGGCGCGCTCGCGATCATCGCCGCGGCGTGCGGCAACTCGACCGGAACGACGTCGGCCAGCGCGACCGTGCCGGCCGGGCTCGGCGTTACGTCCTTCGACGCCAGCTTCTCGGTGATGGCCCAGTTGAAAGGGTTGACGGCAGCGGGCAGTGGGCTGGTGGGAGTCATCCTCCCCGACACCACGTCTTCGACACGGTATGTCGCCTTCGATCAGCCGTATCTCAAGAAGGCATTTGAGCAGGCCGGCTACTCATCGTCGCAATTCAAGATCGACAACGCGCAGGGTGACGACGCGAAGGAGCTGGCGCTTGCCCAGGCTGACATCACCCAGGGCGCGAAGGTGCTGATCTTTGACCCGATCGATAGCACGGTGGGCGCCCAGATCCAGCAGCAAGCGGCGCAGAAGGGTGTCAAGACCATCAGCTACGATCGTGCGACCTTCACCGGCAACAACGTCTATTACGTGAGCTTTGACAATGAAAAGGTTGGCGAGCTGATCGGCCAGGGCTTCCTTGACTGCGTTACCAAGTGGGGAGTTTCCAGCCCAAAGGTGTTCCAGCTTGACGGCGGCGAGGACACGGACCCGAACGCCGTTTCCTTCGCGCAGGGCTACAACAAGATCATCTGGGCGAAGACGGATTCGCCATTGCCGACCGGCACCACCAACGACAAGGGGATGACCCTCGTCGGTGACAAGGTCGCCCCCGGCTGGGTAAACGCCCAGGGTCAAACGATCTTCCAGCAGGCATATACAGCCAACAAGAGCATCAACGCCACGGTTGAGGCGAACGATGGCCTCGGCAACGCGGTGATCACCGTCCTCAAAAACTCGGGCGTCCCCGCCAAGAAAGTGCCGACCACGGGGCAGGACGCGACCCTGCAGGGCATGCAGAATGTCTTGCTGAACTACCAGTGCGGCTCGGTTTACAAAGCCGTCTACCTCGAGGCCCAGGATGCGGTTGCCCTGGCGACCATCCTGCGGGCAGGCCAGACCCCGCCCGCGTCGTTGCTGAACGGCACGACTTCACCGCCATCGGGCACGAGCGGCAACCAGCAGCCGGCGTCGTTGCTGAAGCCGATATGGGTTGACTCGTCCAACATGAAGGACACCGTGATCAAGGACAACTTCGTCGACAAGGGCACCCTGTGCACGGCCGTCGGTGCGGCCGCCTGCACCGCAGCGGGGATCAGCTAGACCGGCGCAAGGCGCCGCCGCATCGCGGCGGCGCCTTGCTGCCGCCCAACGCGATAGAGTGGATTCGTGGCCCAGGACACCGTAGCCCGGGCAGTCAGAGATGCTCCGGTGTCCGGAGAATCTCTGCTGAAGGCACGCGGCATCGAGAAGCACTTTGGCCCGGTGCAAGCGCTGACCAGTGTCGATCTGGATCTGCCCGCCGGCCAGATCACGGCACTCTGTGGGGATAACGGGGCCGGCAAGTCGGTCCTCACGAAGTGCGTAGCCGGGATCTATCAGATCGACCACGGCCAGTTTTTCTGGGAGGGCCAGCCCGTTCAGATCCACGGCCCACGTGACGCCTCGAGGTTGGGGATCGAAACGGTCTACCAGGACCTGGCACTGGCGGACAATCTGGACATCGTCCAGAACATGTTTCTCGGCCGTGAGAACGTGCGCAACGGTTTCCTCAACGAGGATGACATGGAGCGTGCGGCGAGCAAGACGCTCGCGAACCTGCGCGTCACGACCGTCCGATCCATCCGGCAGCCGGTGGCATCGCTATCCGGCGGGCAGCGGCAGTCGGTGGCCGTGGCCAAGGCGGTGATGTGGAACTCCAAGCTCGTGATGCTCGACGAGCCGACGGCCGCGCTCGGGGTGGTCCAGACCGACATGGTCCTGGACCTGGTCCGGCGACTGCGCGACCGCGGCCTGGCAGTGATGGTCATCTCGCATAACCTCAACGATGTGTTCCAGGTCGCCGACCGAATCGCGGTGCTGTACCTGGGGCGGATGGTGGCGCAGGATCGTGCGTCGGCGTTTGACCGCCAGAGTGTCGTCGAGTACATGACGACCGGCACTTCCAGTCGCGGACAACGCGTCGATGGAGAGGCGGGCACGCATGGCGCGGGCTGAGGCGCCCGAGTCGGCCCCCGACCCCACCGCCGCCACCGAGGCAGCCGAGCTCGAACTCCCGCCCGAAATCGTCGCCCAGTCACTGGGCCAGTGGTTCCGTGGCTGGATGGTGCGGATCCGGAGTGGCGATAGCGGCGTTCTGCCGGTCATTCTCGGGCTGGTCATCATCACCCTCGTCTTCGAGGCCGTCAGTCCACACAACCTGTTTCTATCGGCGGGCAACTTGGTGAACCTGTTTCAGCAGAGCGCGGTCATCATGGTCCTGGCCATGGCCGAGATTTTTGCCTTGCTGCTTGGAGAGATCGACCTTTCCGTCGGCTACGTCGGAGCCGTCGGCGGCGTGATCGCCGTCCAACTCGTGCAGCCAAGAACGACGAACTGGCCCTGGTGGGCGGCGATCATCGCCGCGCTGCTGGTTTGTGCCGTCATCGGCGGGTGGCAGGGGACGTTGATCACCCGGCTCAGGCTGCCGTCCCTGATCGTCACCCTGGCCGGCCTCCTGGTCTTCAACGGCTTGATGCTGATCTTGCTGTTGTTGGGACCGTTCTCCGGCTATCCGAACCTGGCCGGCCTCAGCAGCAACCTCCAGGTGCTGTACAAGTTGATGTGGGGCGCGATCGATCCGATCGTGAGCTGGATCGGTATGGTCGTCGTCGTCGGCCTTGTCGGCTTTCTCCTCTGGTCAGGCGACTCCCGCCGGCGGCGCAGCGGTCTCGTGGCGCCCCCGGTCAGCCTGACGCTGATGAAGATCGCCCT
>VBHC01000117.1:4709-9278 GCA_005889535.1 Chloroflexota bacterium | reverse complement strand
TCGGCGCATGGATGCTGCTGCTGCAGCGAACTCAATTCGGCCGCTACGTTTATGCCATTGGCGGCAATCCGGAGGCGGCGCGCCGAGCCGGTATCAAGCTCGCGGCTATACGGACCTGGTGCTTTGTCCTCTGCTCGCTCACCGCGGGCATCGGCGGTATCCTCTATGCCTCCTACCTGGGCGGGATGTCGAACAACGTCAATGGCGGCCAGCTCGTCCTCTATGCATCGATGTCCTGCACGTCGTCCTCGCCCCGGAGCTGTCATTGGGCGGAATTCCCGTGCTGTCGGCGATTATCGGCGCGGCGATCGTCGTGCTCCTCTTCAGCCTGGTGGCCGGCGGAAGCGCTTTCGGGCGGAGCTGGCGCCGCTCCTAACGACAGAACGCGCGATATCAAGACCCGGGCGTTGCGGCGTCCGGGTCTTTGATTAGAGAGTGTTAGCGCCGATGTCCTATTCTTGTCATTCAGCGCCGCTTCGAAGTACACTCTCGCTGCCGCCTGGCAACTGCTGAGGCTGGCGTCTTAAAGGAGGGACAAGATGGGGAACGAGCGTTGGACTCGGCGTCAGTTTGTCGGCAGGGCGGGAAAAACCGCAGGGGGCGTGGTCCTCGGTCTCAGTCTGGCGGACTTTCTCGCGGCCTGCGGTACATCGAGCCCGGGCACCGCCGGGACCGGCAAGCTCGAGATCTTCAGCTGGTGGACCGGCCCTGGAGAAAAAGATGGCCTGGCCGAGATGTTCAAGATTTACAAGAACAAGTATCCGAATGTAACGATCACCAACTCGGCGGTGGCCGGCGGCGCGGGCTCGACAGCCAAGGCCGTGCTGGCCACGCGGATGCAGGGTGGGCGGCCCCCGGATAGCTTCCAGGTCCATGCCGGCCAGGAGCTGATCGCCAGCTGGGTGAAGGCCAACAAGATGGAGGCCATCACCAGCATCTGGAACTCCGAGGGATGGGACAGCAAGATTCCCAAGGACCTCAAGGACATCGTCAGCTCAAATGGCGACGTCTGGTCGGTTCCGGTGAACGTCCATCGCGGAAATGCGCTCTGGTACAACAAGAAGGTCCTCGACAGCAAGGGAGTGAGCCCGCCGGACACGCCCGAGCAGCTGACTTCGGCGCTGAGCAGCTTGAAGGCGAAGGGCATTGCGAATCCGCTGGCGCTCGCCTCAAAGGGGGGCAACTGGCAGGTGCAGATGCTGCTCGAGAACAACATCCTGGCGGCGGGCGGCGCCGACTTCTACAAGAATGTGATGAGCGGCAAGGCATCGTTTACCGATGCCAAGGTCGTTCAGGCGCTGACCTGGATGAAGCAATGGCTCCCCTACGCCAACACTGACAACTCATCGATCGACTGGGACGAAGCGGACAACCGGTTGATCGCGGGGACCGCAGTGTTCCACATCATGGGCGACTGGGCAAAGGGTGACTTCACCTCCAAGAACTGGGTCCCGAACACCGACTTCGGGGTGGTGCCATCGCCCGGAACCAAGGGCAAGTACATGATCGTGTGCGACACCTTCGGGCTGCCCAAGGGAGCGCCCGATCGGGACAATGCCATCGGCTGGCTCAAAGTCTGTGGCTCGCAGGAGGGACAGGCCGCGTTCAATCCGAAGAAGGGCTCGATCCCGGCCCGGACCGACGTGTCGCCCAGCGGATTTGATGTCATCGCCCAGTCGTTTATCGCCGAGTTCAAGACCGACACCCTCGTACCCAGCTCGGCCCACGGATCGGCGACGCCGCCGGCCTTCGCCAGCGCTGTCAATGATGAGATGGGCCAGTTCATCCAGAACAAAGACGTGACCAAGACCGCGAGCAACCTTCAGAAAGCGTCCGACGAGTTCCTGAAGACGGCTTAGCCGAGCGCGACCTATGGCGACGGCCACCGCCCAACCGGTGATGGTGGAGCGGCTCCCGCGGAGCCGCTCCTTGCGTCTGCCACCGTGGGAAAAGCTGACGCCGCTGCTGTTGATTGCGCCGTCGGTCATTCTGATCGCGGTCTTCGTCTACGGCTTCATCGGCGCCACCATGCGGACGTCGCTGGTGCGATGGAACAGCGCGCTTCCCGATTACACCTTCGTCGGACTGCACAACTACCAGCGACTCTTCCAACTCGATCGATTCCAGGCCGACCTGGTCAACACCCTCCACTTCACGGCGATCTTCCTGGCCGGCTGCATCGTCCTGGGGCTGGGGGCCGCCGTGCTGCTGGACCAGCGGCTGCGCGGCACGCTGTTCTTTCAGAACGTCTACATGTACCCCCTGGCGCTCTCCTTCGTCGTCACCGGCACGGTCTGGCGATGGATTCTGAACCCGAACTCCGGCGTCAACGTCATCCTCGGCAACCTGCACCTCGACTTCCTCAAGTCGGGATGGCTGACGGACACCAACACCGCCCTCAATTCGCTTGGCATCGCGGCGGTCTGGCAGATGAGCGGCTTTTGCATGGCGATGTTCCTGGCCGGGCTGCGCGGCATCCCCGAGGAGCTACGTGAAGCCGCCCGGGTCGATGGCGCCAATGAGTGGCAGCTCTTCTGGCGGATCACGTTCCCGCTGCTGCGTCCCATCACGCTGTCGGCGGTCATCATCCTGGGGCACATCTCGCTGAAGATCTTCGACCTGGTGTACGTGATGACGTTCGGCGGCCCCGGTTACGCCACCGACATGCCGAGCCTCTACATGTGGATCGCCACCTTCCAGCAGTTCCTTTACGCGCGAGGCGCGGCGATCGCGATCGTGCTGCTCTTGATGGTCGCGATCCTGATCGTGCCCTACCTGGTGTGGAACCTGCGAGGCGAGACCGAGCAATGAGCATCCTCGTGTCAGCGGCGCCGCGCGCCCGCAGCCGCTTCACCCCGATGCGCGCCGGCCTCTACCTGTTGCTCGTGGTGCTGGCCGTCTTCTACCTGACGCCGGTCTTCGCCATCATCGTCACCTCACTCAAGGCCACCGCAGAGCTGGCTCGCTCCACCGTGTGGGAACTTCCCAAGGCGGCGGACCTCAGCTCCTACTCGACGGCTTTTACGGCGCTGGCACCGTCATTCTTCAACAGCGTCTTCCTCGTGGTTCCGGCGACCATTCTGTCCGCCACCCTGGGCTCGCTGAACGGTTATGTCCTCTCGAAGTTGAGGTTCAGGGGCTCGAACGTGGTGTTCACGTTGCTGCTGTTCGGCATGTTCATCCCCTATCAGAGCATCCTGATCCCGCTCGTTCAGTTCCTGGAAACCATCAACCTCTACGGCGGCATCCCCGGCCTGATCCTGGTGCACGTCGTCTACGGGATCCCGATCTGCACCCTGATTTTCCGCAACTACTTCGCCACGGTGCCTCGCGAGCTGCTGGAAGCGGCCCGCATCGACGGCGCCAGCGTGATCGGCATCTACCGGCACGTCATGCTGCCGATTTCCATCCCAGGCTTCGTGGTCGTCATGATCTGGCAGTTCACGAGTATCTGGAATGAGTTCCTCTTCGCGGTCACCATCGCTCAGACGCCGACGCAGCAGCCGATCACGGTCGCCCTGCAGAACCTGGCCGGCAGCCTGGCGCCGGAACAGAACATCCAGATGGCCGGGGCGCTGATGGCGGCGCTGCCCACGCTGCTGATCTACATCCTGCTGGGCCGCTACTTCGTCCGCGGGCTGCTGGCCGGGTCGCTCAAGGGGTAGCTCGGCCCGGCGGACCGCGAGTGCTATGCTCGCCAGCGAGAGAGGAGGTGGCCAAATGATCAAGCAAGCACGAGCGGCGGCGATGCTTCCGGCGCAGGATCTCGCGCGGGCGAAGGCTTTCTATCGCGACAAGCTGGGGTTGACGCCCACCCAGGAGGATCAGGATCCCCGCGGAGGGGTGATGTACGAGTTGTCGGGAGGCACCGGTTTTGCGGTCTTCCTGAGTAGCGGAAAGGCGTCGGGGACGCACACGCAGCTGGCCCTCGAGGTGCCAGACGTGGAGGCCGCCGTCAAGGACCTCCGGGCACGCGGCCTCAAATTCGAGGAGTACGACAGCCCTGAGCTCAAGACCGTCAATGGCGTCGCGGAGATCGGCGGGACGAAGGTTGCGTGGTTCAAGGATTCGGAAGGGAACCTGATCGCCGTCAGCCTCCCCGTAGCGGTTCCGGCGACCCGCAGCTCCTGAGCGATTGCTAAAGGTCGGCCGGCCCCAGCCTGGGGCCGGCCGATCGCCTCGATCCCAAGGCGAGCAGGACCAGCACGGCCCAGGGGATCACGAGGTTCACCAGCACCGGCACCGGGCCGCGGATGGTTCCGATCGGCAGCAGGGTCAGCAGGACGGTGATCGTCAGGCTTAGCACCTCAAGCGTCACCAGCCCGCCCCAGGCCCAGCGGCGCCCTCGACGCAGATTGCGGGCCAGCCAGAACATCATGAGGGCGACCACGATCGTCACGACGCTCAGCACCCGAAAGCCAGGCTCGACGATGCCAAAAGGGATGGCGCTCAATCCGGCGGTAAGGGAGAGGCTGGCCTGGAGCACGACGAGCACACCGGCGATCTCGAGGCGGCTTTCGGTCGGCGTCATCTGATTCATGGCGATGGCCTTCCCGTGAGTTCGCGCCG
>VBHC01000117.1:0-4649 GCA_005889535.1 Chloroflexota bacterium | reverse complement strand
GCAGCATCGGGGGCGTCGTGATGCTCCCCGAGCCCACCGGGCACGTCCAGAACGGCGTCTCGAAGCTGAACTCGAACCCGAGCGGCGAGAAGCAGATGCCTTCGTGCTGGTGCCATTGGGTCAGCGGCCCACCTGGGTCCGGGCCCCATTGCCCGACCCGCGGCATCTGGTACATGGCGCCGACCAGCTTCAGCCCGACCGGCGTCCGCGCGTAGACGAGCGCCTGCGGCCGGATCGGATCGAGGACGGCTCGGGCGTTGGCCTGGTTCTGGAAGTGCAGCAGTGGATCGGCGTCCGAAACCGGCCCGGGCTTGTAGCCGGCTGCGACGGCTGCGGCCGGATCCTGGTAGCGCGTCAGGCTCGCTTTCGTATCGGCGAGCAGGCGCGCGGCCGCCGCGCGCTCCTCCGGGGTTGCGACGGACGCCACCGGCTGGAGCACGGCGCCCGCGTGGGCGTGCAGGGCATCGGGGTGGACCAGCCCCCCGATCCAGATCCCGAGAGTTGTCAGGCTGATCAGGAGCGGAAGAGCTGTGACGCGGCCGAGGCGGCGCGGCCAGGCGGCGTGGGTCGCGTTCTTGAGCCGCATCACCAGACCCAGCGCGACCAGCTCGATCAGCTTGCACGCGATCCCCACCTGGTCCGGCGCCTCCCAGCCGGCGATCACCCAGACAAGGTAGGCCACGATGGTCGCGCTCAGCCATATCGCGGCCGGCCGGCGCCACCAGGTCGTGACAAAGACGCCGAGCGCGAGCGCGATGAAGCCGAGGCCGTCGACGATGAAGAGGATGCCGGTGATTCCGTCGTGACCCGGGACCAGGGCGAGATGGATGGCCCCCGATACCAGCATCAAGGCGGCCGCGAGCTTCGCCATCGGTGATGCTGCATCGAACCCCTCCAGGAATCGGACCGCCCAGCCAGCCTGTCGTCCGGCCAGAAATCGAAGCAGCCGCAGGAACACCAGGCCGAAAGCGAGGAGGACGATCGCGGCGCTGAGTGCGGGGCCGTGGTCGGCAGCGATGTCGTACATGCATCGACCGTAACCAGTCGCGATAAGACTGACGTAAGACCCCCAACCCGACCCTCCCCAGAGGGAGGGAACGATCGCCTCAGGCGGCGAGCGGCAACGTTACGGTGAAAGTCGTGCCCGGCCCATCGTTGTTGCGCGCGGTCAGCGAGCCGTGGTGCTGCTCCACGATCCAGCGGGCGATCGAGAGTCCCAGGCCCGCACCGTTGTTCGAGCGCGCCGGGTTCGCCTGGTAGAAGCGCTCGAAAATGCGTTCCAGGTCGCCCGGTGGGATCCCGGTTCCATCATCCGCGACCGTCAGCAGTGCCGTGGAATCATGCTGCCGCAGGCCGAGCTCCACCGAGCCGCCCGCCCTGGTGAATTTCACGGCATTGTCGACCAGGACCCACAGCAGCTGGAGGATCGCATCCTGGTCGCCGAGGATCGTCGCGTCCGTCAGCCCGACGTTGTGGAAGCTGCGATCCTTGAGGCTGGCTCGAGCCTGGCGGCAGACGGACTCGATCAGCGGTCGGAGCGACACTGGAACCAGCTCGAGCCGCTGTCCGGCATCGGCCTGGGCCAGCGTCAGCAGGTGTTCCACCAGGCGGCTCATCCGCTCACTTTCGGTTGCGATGTCACGTGCAGCGGCTGCGCGGACGTCGTCGGCGATATCGGGGCCGTGCGCCAGCAGCTCCGCATTTCCACGGATCGTCGTAAGCGGCGTCCGCAGCTCGTGCGACGCATCGGCCACGAAGCGGCGCTGGGCGTCCAGCGCCCTGGCCAGGCGCTCATAGGCCGCCTCCAGTTGCTCCAGCATGCGGTTGAAGCTCTTGCTGAGGACGCCGATCTCGTCTGGTCGCGGGTTTTGAGGGAGGCGCCGTTTCAGGTCGTGGGTGCTGGCGATCGACTCCGCGGTTTGCGCTACGGTCTTTAGCGGCCTGAGCGCGCGACCGGTGATCAGCCAACTCGCCAGCAGCGCCGCCAGCAGCGTGGGGATCGAGGAGACGATCAGAAAGCCGAGCAAGCCCTTGCGGTTGGTCGATTGGATGCTGGTCGGCTGGCCGGCAACCACGAAGCCTTCCAGCCCAAGATCCGGCCGCGTCCAGCGGATGGCGTAGAAGCGAAGCGCCGGACCCCCTGGAACGTCGACCGTTGCCAGGGCGGTGCCATTCGCGGCACCGGCGAGCAGGCTCGCCGGAATGGCGGGGACGGTGTCGCCAATGCGCCCCGTACTGGAGACGACCGTCCCCGACGCGGTGAGCACCTCGATGAAGGGATCGGTGCGATGCCGCAGGTCCTCGGCGCCGCTGAGCGTCGGGTTGGTCGAACCGTTGAGCTCGCCGGCTGCGGCCCTGGCGATGACACCAGCGGCATCCGAGGCGCGCTGCTTGAGCCCGTCGTCCTGCGTCGTGCCCTGGCTGTTTGCCACCAGCTCGTAGACCAGCCACCCGAACGCGAGCAGGGTCGCCGC
The DNA here is from genome assembly GCA_005889535.1 of Chloroflexota bacterium. Taxonomy (GTDB): domain Bacteria; phylum Chloroflexota; class Dormibacteria; order CF-121; family CF-121; genus CF-13. The sequence continues at coordinate 2,175 of VBHC01000117.1, read as the reverse complement.
GACCAACGCGGTACCAAAGACGGTGAGCCGCAATCGAAATGACACTCAGGCCTCCCGCAGGCTGTAGCCGAATCCGCGGACCGTCTGAATCAGCCGCGGCTCGCCGGCGCCATCGAGCTTGGCCCGCAGGTACCCGATATACACCGCGACGACGTTGTCGTCGGTTTCCTCATCGGCCCAGATCGCGCTCAAGAGCTGGTCACGGCTGAGCACCTGTCGTGGATGTCGCAAGAAGTGCGTCAAGAGCGCGAACTCCCGAGCGGTACAGCGGATCAGCCGGTCGCCACGGCGCACCTCACCCGTGTCGACCTGGAGCGTCAGGTCGGCAAACTGCAAGACGGTCGCCGGCGGCGCCGCCCGCCGGAGGAGCGCCCGGACGCGCGCGAGGAGCTCGGCGTAGGCAAATGGCTTGCCCAGGTAGTCGTCGGCGCCCCTGTCGAGCCCCCGGATCCGATCCGCCGTTGTGGTGCGCGCCGTCAGGAAGAGGATGGGCAGGTCGCCATCGGCGCGCAGCTGCCGGCAGACCTCGAAGCCGTCGATCCCCGGCATCATGACATCCAGGACCACGAGGTCGGGCCGCCGGTCCCTCAAGTGGTCGAGGGCTACCGCCCCGCCCAGAGCAATGTCGACCTCGTAGCCCTCGGGCCGGAGGACGCGCTGAATCGTGGTCGCGACCAGAGGATCGTCGTCCACGACCAGGATGCGGCGCGGCCCTGCGCTCACCTTCGTATATCGTCCCTGCCGTTGATAAGGATGCTGTAAGACCTCATCGGCTAGTTGACATCGATTGGTCGGAATGGTATAGTCGGCATCGACTAAACGATGACGACTAAAAAGGACCTACCCCGGACGCCGCTGGCGCTGGCGGTCATGAACCTGCTGATGGAGCATCCGATGCATCCCTATGAGATGAAATCGAAGATGAAAGAAAGGGGCCACGACCAGGTCGTCAGGATCGCCGGTGGCTCGATTTACGATACGGTCGAGCGCCTCGAAGAGGGCGGCTTCATCACGGCGCAGGAGACGAGCCGGGAAGGCCGCCGTCCGGAAAAGACGACCTATGCCATCACGGATCACGGGCGGGAGGAGATCCTTGGCTGGCTGCGGGAGATGCTGGCGCAGCCCGTCAATGACTACCCGCAGTTTGCGGCGGCGCTCGCCTTCTTCGCCGCCCTCGACAAGGACGAAGTAGCCCGCCTGCTCAAGGCTCGGACGGCGCTGCTGGAATCGGAGATCGCCGGGATGAAGAAGGGCCTCGAGGGCTGGATGGGCGAGATGGGGATCCCGAGGCTGTTCCTGATCGAGTCGGAGTACGCGATTGCCATGAAGACGGCTGAGGTCAACTGGGTCCGCGACCTGATCCGCGATATCGACGCGCTGTGGATGACCGCCGACCAGATGCGGATGGCGGAGGCCGCCATCCACTCACGCAGAGGAGGAGGAGTGAGCGAATGAATACCATCGCCCCCGAGGACCAGACACAAGCCGACGCGGCAGTGGAACGTTACAGCACTGGCTCCGTCGTCTCAAAGGACGGCACCATCATCGGCTACCGCCAGGTCGGAAACGGCCCCGCGGTGATTCTGCTGCACGGCGCGATGGAATCCGCGCAAAGTCACATGCAGGTCGCGCAGGCGTTGGCGGATCGCTTCACCATCTACCTTCCCGACCGTCGTGGCCGTGGCCTCAGCGGTCCCTACCGCGAAGACCACAGCATCGAGACCGACGTCCAGGATATGGCGGCACTGCTGGCCAAAACCGGCGCCCACGATGTCATGGGCGTCAGCTCGGGCGCCATTATCTGGCTGCAGGCGGCGCTCACCCTGCCTGCCATTCGCAAGGCGGTAATCTTCGAGCCCCCGCTGCCGATCAACGGCTCGCTCCCTACCGCCTTCATGCAGCGCTACGACACAGAGATCGAACAGGGCGAGGTCGCCGCGGCCCTCGTGAGCGCGATGAAAGGGACGCAGATGGGGCCACCGATCTTCAACGTCATCCCCCGCACGCTCCTGGAACGGCTCACGACCGCGATGATGGCCAGCGAGGAGAAGAAGGCCGGCAGCCAGGACGTGACGATGCGGATGCTCGCTCCGACGCTGCACTACGACTTTCAACTGGCGACCGAGGTGGAAGGCGCTCTCGAGCGGTTCAAAGGAATCCGCGCCGAGGTGCTGT
>VBHC01000116.1 GCA_005889535.1 Chloroflexota bacterium | reverse complement strand
GTCGACCATCGGCGCCCTGGCTGGCCCTGGCGGTGCTCGCCCTGGGTCTATTCATGACGCTACTCGACCTCACCATCGTCAACGTCGCCATTCCGAGCATTGTTGACGACCTGCATGCGTCGCTCGACCAGATCCTCTGGGTCCTCAACGGCTACAGCCTCGCGTATGCGGTCCTGCTGATCACCTCGGGACGTCTGGGTGACATCTTCGGGCCCCGCAACATGTTCGCGGCGGGGATCGTCGTCTTTACGGTTGCCTCAGCCTTCAGTGGCCTCGCGCAGGATCCGACGCAGCTGATCCTCGCCCGGGGTCTCCAGGGCAT
>VBHC01000115.1 GCA_005889535.1 Chloroflexota bacterium | reverse complement strand
ACCGGCTTGCTCGGCATCGTGTTCGGGTTGATCGAAGGTCAGCGCTACGACTGGGGAACTGTCTGGTCCTGGATCACCATCCCGGAGATCATCGCGGCCGGCGTGGCCGTGCTGGTGCTCTTTTTCCTGGTGCAGTGGCGACGCCAGGACCGCGAACCCCTGCTCCCTTTCGCCATCTTCAAAGATCGCAACTACACGCTGATGACGCTGGTGCTGATGGCGATGGGATTCGCGATCGTCGGCTTTTTCCTGCCACTGACGATTTTCTACCAGTCGGTGCTCGGTCTCAGCGCCTTCGACGCCGGCCTCGCGATCGCGCCACAGCCGCTGGCGATGATGCTCATGTCGGGGGTGGCCGCCGCCCTGGCGGCTCGCTACGCGAAGTACATCCTGGTCACCGGCCTCACCCTGTTCGCCATCGGGATGGCGTACATCGCCTTGATCGCCCAGGTGAGCTCGAACCGCTGGGCCTTCGTGCCCGGCCTGGTGGTCGGCGGGATCGGCATGGCGGGGGTCTGGACACCGGTCTTCAGCATGGCGACCCGAAATCTGCAGCCCCGGCTGGCCGGCGTCGCGTCGGGCGTGATCAGCACCATCCAGGAGCTGGGGGCCGTGATCGGCAGCGCCGCGATCGGCGCCGTGCTGCAGAACCAGCTGGCTGCCGATCTGCACAACCGCGCGGTCAGCTACTCGGCGCAGCTGCCGAGCCAGGCACAGGCCCCGTTCGTCGACGGGTTCAGCCAAGCCGCCAGGTCCGGCCTCCAGATCGGGCGCGGACAGACGGGGACCAGCCTGAGCCTGCCCGCGAACGTACCCGCCCAGGTGGCCCACCAGATCCAGCAACTGGCGCACGCGGTGTTCACCCAAGCCTTCGTCGACGCGATGCGGCCAACCATGGCGCTGGCCATCGCCGTGGTCCTGGTTGCGGCCGTCGGCGCCCTTGCGGCTCGCAATGCTGCCGCCGGCGGTCGGGCCCAGGCTGGGACCGAGGCACAGCCGGAGCCGGCGTCGGTCGCCTAGTCAGACCGAGGGCAGCGCCGGGCCGGCGCCGCGCTGCCCTCCCGCGTTACCAGCTCTCCACAACCGTCGGGTTGCGGTTTTTGCTGAGGTATGGGATAGTGAGGCACGAAAATATGAGTTCCCTCACCTTTAAGACGGACCCGCCCGCGACAGAGCTTCCCCGGGACGCCAGCGGTTATCTCTTCGACCCCCACATCCGGGAGATCCTGGCGCGAACCGGCCGCCGCGTCGACCCGGGCACCGAGGCGTTGGCCGCGGTCCGGATGCTGGGAAAGAGGATGCACGCCCTGATGGAGCGGTGGGCCGATCAGCACGGGCTGAGCGAAGGCCGCTTCCAGATCCTGGTGCGCCTCCATCACACGCCGAGCGGGCGAATGACCATGGGTGATCTCGCCGAAACGCTGGACGTTTCGCCGCGAACCGTGACCGGACTCGTCGACAACCTGGAGCGCGACGGCCTGGTCAAACGGGTGGACGACCCCGGCGACCGGCGCACGGTGCATGCCGAGCTCACCGACCAGGGTCGCGAGCGGGTCAAGGCGTTGTGGCGGGGTGCCGCAGCCGGCCAGGAGCAGTTGACCAGAGGCTTCAGCGAAGCCGAACTGGTCCAGCTCCGCCACCTTTGCCTGCGCCTCATGCAGGCCATGGGTGTGGCCGAGGGAGGACATCGTGCCGCACGCTGAACTGTCCACCCGGATCAAAGTCCTCGCCACCGTCGGAGTCATGTTGGCCCTGCTCCTGGCGGCGCTCGACCAGACGATCGTCGGCACGGCACTGGCAAGGATCGTCGCCGAGCTGAATGGCCTCGACCGCTATACCTGGCTGATCACGGTCGCGCTGGCGTCGATTGCGCTCATCGCCTCACTCTTTATGCCCGACATCCCGCTACGAGCCCGGCAGCCGCGCCAGCAGCAGCCCGGCTTGGGCGAGCTGCCCGCATCGCCCGAAGCCGCCGAACCCGAGGCCGCGGCTGGATAGCAGCCTGGCTACTAGCTAGAAATGCCCAGCCTGCTTCGCCTGCTTCGAGCCTCCCTTCGTCCCTACGCCGGCTACGTGGCACTGGTCGTGAGCCTGCTGCTCATCCAGTCGATCGCCAACCTCTACCTGCCGAACCTGAACGCCGACATCATCAACAACGGCGTCGTCAAGGGCGACGTCGGCTACATCTGGCGGATCGGCGCCATCATGCTGGTGCTTGCGGTCTTCGTCGGCATCCTCTCGATCGTGGCCGTCTGGTTTGCCTCGAGGGCGTCGATGGGATTCGGCCGGGACGTCCGGCGTGGCGTCTTCGAGCGAGTCCAGCAGTTTTCGGCCACCGAGATGAATCGGTTCGGCACGCCGTCGCTGATCACGCGCAACACCAACGACGTCCAGCAGGTCCAGTTGTTCGTCCAGATGGCACTCACCATCTTCGTGACGGCGCCCATCATGCTGGTCGGCGGCATCATCCTCGCGGTGCGCGAGGACGTCACGCTGTCGGCGATCCTGATCGTGATCCTGCCGTTGATGGTCGGGGTCTTCGCAGTCCTGATGTATTTCGCGATTCCCCTCTTCCAAGCGATGCAGAAGAAGATCGACCGGATCACCGAAGTGCTTCGCGAGCAGATCACCGGGGTTCGCGTCATCCGCGCCTTCAACCGCACCCCCTACGAGCGCGACCGCTTCGAGGCGGCCAACGCGGACCTGACCGCGACGGCCCTGCGCGTCAACCGGATCTTCGCCGCGGCGCTTCCGGCGCTGCTGGCGATCATGAACCTCTCCAGCGTCGCCGTTGTCTGGTTCGGCGGTCATCTGATCGACAGCGGCCAGATGCCGGTCGGCAACCTGATCGCTTTTCTCGCCTACATCCTGCAGATCATGTTTGCCGTGATGATGGCGCTGATGATGGTGATCTTCCTCCCGCGCGCCGCCGCCAGCGCGGTGCGGCTCGAAGCCGTCCTGCAGACGCAACCCGCGATCCGAGACCCTGAGCAGCCGATCGAGCCCGAAGCCAAGACGGGTGCCGTCGAATTCCGCGACGTCACCTTCGGCTACCCGGGCGGGGAGAAGCCGGTGCTGCACGGCCTCTCGTTCCAGTTGCGACCGGGCGCGACCACCGCGATCATCGGCGGCACGGGCTCCGGCAAGACCACGCTGTTGAACCTCATTCCCCGCTCTTTCGACGTCACAGCGGGCGCCGTCCGCGTCAACGACGTGGACGTCCGGCAGCAACTGCTCGAAACCCTCTGGAGCTCGATCGGGCTCGTTCCCCAGCAGGCTTACCTCTTTCGTGGCACGATCGCCGACAACCTCCGGTTCGGCAAGGAGGACGCCACCGAGGCCGAGCTGTGGCATGCCCTCGAGGTGGCGCAGGCGCGGGACTTCGTCGCGGCGATGCCGGAGAAGCTCGAGGCGCCAGTGGACCAGGGTGGCACCAATCTTTCTGGTGGCCAGCGTCAGCGACTGGCGATCGCCCGGGCGCTGGTCAGACGACCGCCCCTCTACCTCTTCGACGATTGCTTCTCAGCGCTCGATGCCGGGACCGATGCCCGGCTGCGCTCAGCGCTGAAGCCCGAGGCACGCGACGCCGCGGTGGTGATCGTGGCGCAGCGGGTGAGCACCATCCTTTCGGCCGACCAGATCATCGTTCTCGACGCGGGGCGGATCGTTGGCGTCGGCACCCACCAGGAGTTGATGTCGACGACCGAGGCCTACCGCGAGATCGTCGCCTCGCAGCTGGGCGAGGAGGCCGTCGCATGATGGCGCGCAACGTGGGTGGGCGGCCGCCGGCTCGGGTAGGCTTTGGTGGCGGTCCGGGCGGCGGCTTCGGCGGCATGCTGCCACCGCAGAAGACGAAAGACCTGGGCAAGACCCTGCGCCAACTGCTGGCGCGGCTTCAACCCGAACGAGTGCGGATCGCGATCTCCGCGATGCTGGCACTTGGCAGCGTCGCCGGCACCGTCATCGGGCCCAAGATCATCGGCAACGCGACGAACGTCATCTTCGACGGCGTCATCGGCAAGAGCCTTCCCGCCGGGATCACGAAACAACAGGCCGTCGCCGGCCTCCGAGCGCAGGGGCATGGCCAGATCGCTGACCTGGTTTCGGGCTCCAACGTCGTGCCGGGCCATGGGATCGACTTCACCCGGCTCGGCCAGATCCTCGCACTCGCGGCGCTCGTCTACATCCTGGCCGCGGCGCTCACCTGGCTGTTGTCCTACATCATGGCCGGGGTGGCGCAGCGCACCGTCTACGGGTTGCGCCGAGATGCCGACGCCAAGCTGGCCCGCCTCCCGCTGAAATATTTCGACAGCCACGCCCACGGTGACGTGCTCAGCCGGGTGACCAACGACATCGACAACATCACCACCACGCTGCAGCAGGGCTTGAGCCAATTCCTCACCTCGACGCTCACCATCGTGGGGGTGCTGGCCGTGATGGTCTGGATCAGCCCCTTGCTCGCCGCGGTCGCGCTGGTCACGGTCCCCCTATCGATCGTCGTCACATTGCTGGTCGCTCGCCGCTCGCAGCGGCATTTCGCCGCGCAATGGCAGCGCACCGGCGTCCTCAACGGCCAGGTCGAGCAGGTGCACACCGGACACGCGCTGGTCCAGGTCTTCGGACGCCGCCGGAAGGCGATCGAGGAATTCAGCCAAACCAACCAGGCTCTATACGAGGCCAGCTTTCGCGCGCAGTTCCTGAGCGGCATCATCATGCCGGCGATGGCCTTCCTCGGCAACGTGAACTATGTCGTGATCGCTGCGGTCGGCGGCTACCGAGTGGCGACCGGCTCGATCACGTTGGGCGACGTCCAAGCCTTCATTCAGTACTCGCGCCAGTTCACGATGCCGATCACGCAGCTGGCCGGCCAGTTGAACCTGCTGCAGTCCGGCCTGGCCTCGGCCGAGCGCGTCTTCGAGTTCCTGGGGGACGAGGAGGAGGCGCCGGATCGGGTCCGCGGCGAGCTGCGCGAGCCGCAAGGCGAGGTCGCCCTCGAGCACGTCTCGTTCCGCTACGAGCCCGAGAAGCCGCTGATCACCGACTTCAACCTCGAGGTGCGACCGGGCCAGACGATTGCGATCGTCGGGCCGACCGGCGCGGGCAAGACGACGATCGTGAACTTGCTGATGCGCTTCTACGAGATCGAGGACGGCCGGATCTGTCTCGACGGCATGAACACGCGCGACCTCCGCCGCGACGACGTACGGCGCGCCTTCGGCATGGTGCTCCAGGACACCTGGATCTTCACCGGCACCATCCGCGACAACATCGGGTACGGGAAGATCGGGGCGACCAATGATGAGATCGTCGCCGCCGCGCAGGCCGCCTACGTCGACCCGTTCGTGCGGACGCTGCCGGACGGGTACGACACCGTGCTGACCGACGACGCCTCCAATATCTCGGCTGGGCAGAAACAGCTGCTCACGATCGCGCGCGCTTTCCTGGCCGATCCGGCCGTGCTGATCCTCGACGAGGCAACGAGCAGCGTTGACACCCGAACCGAGGTCCTGATCCAGCACGCGATGGCGCGGCTCCGGCAGAACCGGACCAGCTTCGTCATCGCGCATCGGCTGTCGACCATCCGCAATGCGGACAGCATCGTGGTTATGGACCAGGGTCGCATCGTCGAGCAGGGGAGCCATGCCGAGCTGCTCCGTCGGGGCGGTTTCTACTACACGCTCTACAACAGCCAGTTCAGCGACGTCTTAGAAGAGCAGGCCAGCTAAGCTCTTCGGAGGGAGACTCGGATGGCAGTCACGACGCCGAGGCATCGCCGCTGGTTCGCCGCGCTGGGTGGATCGATCGTCGTCGGCGCGCTCTGTGCCTGGCTGCCGCTGGAAGCGTCGGCGGCTGATCTTCGACAGGGTCCCAGCGTCACGGTCGGCACCGGCCAGACCGTCAACGACGACATCTATGCAGCGGGCGGCACGGTCAGCATCCTTGGGAACGTGAACGGGAGCGTGATCGCCGCCGGCGGCACGATCACGGTCTCCGGCACCGTCACCCGCGACGTCATGGTTGCCGGCGGCACCATCAATGTGACCGGCAAGGTGGGCGGCAGCATCCGGGCGGCGGGCGGCAACCTCACTCTCAACGCACCCGTCGAGCAGGACGTTGTCGTGACCGGCGGGACCGTCGACATCGGCTCAGGCGGGACCATCGGGCGCGACCTTGTGATCGCCGGCGGGACGGCTACCGTGTCGGCGCCGGTCGCTCGCCGGGTGAGCATGGCCGCCGGCGAGGTGACCCTGCGCGGTCGGGTGGGTGGCGATGTCCGCGGCAATGTCGACGACCTGCGCCTCGACGGTGCCCAGATCGGCGGCAACCTGGACTACACGAGTTCCAACGCGGTAGTGCTGGCCAACGGGGCCCACGTCGCCGGAACGACGACCCGGCGGACTCCGACCGAGCAGGGTACCCGGGGCGCGGCCAATGGCTTTCTGGGGTGGCTGCGCGGACTGATCGGGATCTTCGCCCTCGGTGTCCTGCTGCTCTTGCTGCTGCCCCGGTTCAGCACCCGGAGCATCGATACATTGCGCGCCGAGCCCTGGGCCAGCCTGGGGATTGGCGCGGCCATCCTGGTCGTCACACCGATCGTGGCTCTGATCGTGTTCATCGTGGGCTTGCTGCTCGGCGGCTGGTGGCTCGGGCTGCTGCTGATCCCACTCTGGATCCTGGCCCTGGCCATCGGCTACGTCGTGTCCGGTTTCCTGCTGGGCCGGCTGATCTTCGCCCGGCTCGGCTGGGGTGGGTACCACGATGTCCTGGCACTGCTCGCCGGCCTCTTCGTTCTGACCGTGGTGGGACTGGTCCCTCTGGTCGGCTGGCTGGTCAGCCTCGCGGCGTTCGTCGCCGGTGCCGGGGCGGTGGCGCTCGTCGTCACCCGACGGGCCCAGATGCGACCTGCGCCGGCGTAGTTTCGGCTTCTCTCCGTAGGCCGTGCCGTTCGGGGCTCCGAGCAGCACCGCCAGCAGCCGATGACCACCGCGGCTCGATGTCGTGATCAGGCAGCCCAGCGCCGCCTCGGTCCAGCCGGTTTTCAATCCGTAGGTGCCCGGATAGGTGTGCATCAGCTTGTTCAGATTGACCAGCGCAAAGGCCTTGTGCGTCGTACTCGCGGGAATGTCGATGGCGGGCGTGGCGGCGATCCCAACCAGCGCGGCGTAGTGCGATTCGAGGTAGGTGGCCGCCAGCGCCAGGTCATAGGCAGACGAGTAGTGGCCGGGGGCGTCGAGGCCGGTCGGGTTGATGAAATGGGTGCCGCGCAGGCCAAGCCGGGCCGCCTTGCTATTCATGGCGGCGATGAACGTCGACCGCGAGGTAAGTGCCGAGGCGAGCGTTTCCGCCGCGTCGTTGCCGGAGTTGAGGAAGACACCATCGAGCAGCTCGCGCACGGTGAGCCGCTCGCCGGGCGTCAGGCCCATGGAGGTGGAGTCGGCCGGCAGCTGCGTGATGGAGGCGGGCACGGTGACGGTGGTATTCATCCCGATCAGGTCGACCGCGACCATGGCGGTGAAGATCTTGGTCAGGCTTGCCGGCGCCCGTGCGGCGCGGGCATTCGATTGCCAGAGGAACCGGCCGGTGTCCAGGTTGACGAGCGCGACCTCCTGGGCGGCGACGGCCGGGACCGGGATCGGATGCGCGGTGGCGACCGGTCGCGGTCGACGGGTTGGTGCGGGCGACGGGGTGGCAGTGGGCGCCGGAACTGCCGACGGAATCCGCTCGGGTCGCCGATCGAGCTGTTGAAGTGGGACTGCGGCGATCAGCGAGCTCGGCGGTCCGCTGGCGCGGGCAGCCTGCGGGGCGGCCGAACCAAGCCCGCTGCTCAGCAGGCCGGTCGCCAGGATCGCCGCCGCCGGGCGGAAAAAGACGCGGGGCATGCAGGTCAGGGAGCCTACTCCACCGCGCGAGAGAAAACAAGACCGACGCCCCTACAATGTTGCTCGCGCCGGGATGACGGAATAGGTAGACGTTGGCGACTTAAAATCGCCTGCCCGTAAGGGCGTCAGGGTTCGAGTCCCTGTCCCGGCACCAGCCTCGGCCGGCGGTACTATGGCCTCCATGCTCCGGGCGCCTGAAGTCATCCTCGGCATCATCGTCCTCGGTTACATCCTCAACGATGTCTTTCAGAGCGTCGTGGTCCCCCGGCCGACCCCGGCACGCTACCGCCTGACCCGCTGGGTCGTGCGGCCTGGCTGGCGGGCCTGGCGAACGATCGGGTTGCGGGCCCGTGCCACGGCAGAACGCGAGCGCGTCCTCGGTGTCTATGCCCCGCTGGTGGTGGTGGTCTTGCTCGTTCTCTGGCTGTTCGGGCTCGTGCTCGGCTTCGGCCTGATCTTCGATGGGCTGCGTGCCCAGCTGCATCCTCTCGTGCTGGACTTCCCGACGGCGCTGTATTTTGCCGGCACGTCGGTCCTCACCATCGGGTTCGGCGACTTTGTGGCGACCTCGGGACTGGCTCGGATGCTGGCCTTGATCGCCGGCGGCACCGGCCTCGGCACCATCGCCCTGGCCATCAGCTTCCTGTTCTCGCTGTATGGATCCTTCCAGCGCCGCGAGATCCTGATCGTCACGCTCGACGCGCGGGCCGGCGCGCCGCCCTCCGGGGTCAACCTGCTCGAGACGATGTTGAGGCTTGGGATGGTCGACGACCTGCCACGCCTCTTCGCCGACTGGGAGAAATGGGCAGCCGAAGTGCTGGACAGTCATCTGGCTTACCCCGTGCTCGCCTACTTTCGTTCATCGCACGACAACGAATCCTGGGTGAGCGCGCTGGGCGCCGTGCTGGACGCGACCACCCTCATCCTGACGACGGTCGTTGATGGCCCGCGCGGCCCGGCCAAGATGATGTTTGCGATGGGTACACACCTGGTCGAAGACCTGAGCCGGTTTTTCCGAATCGCCCGCGACCATGATCCTGGCGTCGAGCGTTACGAGTTTGACCAGGCCCGTGAACGATTGGCCGCGGCCGGCTGGGCCTTGCGCGGGGCGGAAGAGTCGTGGACCGCGTTCTCGCGGTTGCGAACCCAGTATGCGGTCCCGCTCAACAACATGGCGAAATGGTGGGCGGCGCCACCCACGCAGTGGATCGGTGATCGCTCCTACGTGCGGTTTCCCCTCCAGCGGCACGAGGAGCTCCCCGCCCGCGTCGCCTCGCGCTGACCGCCTCGCCCGAAGCGGCGGTCAGGCGGCGCTAAAGGCGTGCGGCGGGTTGCCGCTGAGCCGCAGATAAAACGCGGTGGCCAACGCGTACGGCAATAACAGACGGACTTCGAAGTCGGGTGGCCGGCGGGCGACGCCGGCGAAGAGGTCGGGCAGCAGCTGCCGCTCCATGGCGTCCGAGATCCGCTGGATGGTGAAGGCGTCGGATGCGCGCACCCGGGCACTGGCTCCGTCCCAGATCGTCTTCCCGTCTTCGAGCTGACGCCACTCCGCGAGCAACACGCCCTGTGTGGCGCTGAGCGCGAGCGCCTGGTTCAAACGGTTCTGTCCCTCCGGCAGCAGCTCGACCCCGCGGGAGCGGGCGAGGTCGAGGCTCTTGCGGACAGCGGCCTCGACATGCGGCCACGACTCGGCGTCGGCGGCGGCGTGCGGCAGCAGGTCCGGCGCTTCGATGATCCGCTTGGTCCGGCCAAGCGCAAAGCCGTCGAGCTGGCTGCGAAGGCCGGGGTTCAGCTGCAGGTGGGCGAGAGGTGGCGTCCGGGAGGCGAAAAGCTCCACTACTGGCTCGGCGAAGGCGATCACCGGGTCATCGGCGGGGGTCGGGAGTTCTTGATGCTGAACCGCCGGCCGCCAGGCGGTGCCACGCGGCCCTTTCTTGCGGATCGTAAACAGGCCGGCCTGGTGGCGGCCGACCAGCACCGCCGCCGTGACGCCAACCACCATGACCAGGATCGTCAGCAGGATGCCAAAGCGCGCCAGGGCCACGACGGAAAGCACAAGGGTGACGCCGAGGATGACCGGACGGCGGTAAAGCCGGGACATGCCTCCCAGTACAACGCGGAGGGCTCCGATCCCTGTCCGCCGGCGGCCGGCTAGTTCAAGTTGCGGAAGAGGGTGGCGATCCCCTGGCCGCCGCCGATGCACATCGTGACGATGCCCCACTCGGCCTGCCGGCGCTTGAGCTCGTACGCGAGCTTGACGGTCAGGATGGCGCCGGTGGCGCCCACCGGGTGGCCGAGCGCGATGGCGCCGCCATTCGGATTGACCTTGTCGGGGTCGATCTCCAGCTCACGGATCACGGCGACCGCCTGTGCGGCGAATGCCTCGTTCAATTCCATCAGGTCGATGTCGTTGATTGTCATCCCGGCCTTCTTCAGCAGGTGCTGCACGGCAAAGATGGGCGCGACGCCCATGATTTCCGGCGCGATGCCCGCCACCGCGTCGGCCACCCACTCGAGCTGTGGCGTGACCCCGAGCTCCTCCGCCCTGGCGCTCGTCATCACCACCAGCGCCGCGCCGGCGTCGTTGATGCCCGAGGAGTTGCCAGGCGTCACGCTGCCGCCGTCTCGAAAAGCCGGCTTGAGCCGGGCAAGCGACTCCGCGGTGGTTCCGGGTCGCGGGTGCTCGTCGAGGTCGGCCACCAGCGGCTCGCCCTTGCGCTGGGGAATGGTAACCGGCACGATCTGGTCCTTGAAGCGGCCCTCGGCGATGGCGGCCGCTGCCCGGCGCTGGCTCTCCGCGGCGAATTTGTCCTGCGCCTCCCGCGACACGCCGTAGCGGTCGGCGACCTTCTCGGCGGTGCAGCCCATCTGATAGCGGCCGAACGGATCGGTGACCAGCGACAGCGTGCCGTCGATCAGCTCCGCTTCGCCGAGCCGCCATCCCACCTGCGAGCGGGGGAGCAGGTAGGGCTGGATCGACATGTTCTCGTTGCCGCCGGCGACAACCACCTGCGCCTCGCCGGTGCGCAGCTCCTGGACGGCGCTGTTGATGGCCTGCAAGCCGGACCCGCAGAGCCGGTTCACGTTGAACGCCGTGGTCGTCTCGGGAAGACCGGCCTTCAGTGTCGCCAGGCGGGCGTTGAAGGCATCCTCGCCTACCTGGCCGACGCAACCGAGGATGACCTCGTCAACCACCGCCGGGGAAATGCCGGCACGGTCCACCGCGGCCCGGATTGCCGTCGCCCCCAGGTCCGACGTCGGGGTGTCCTTGAACGCGCCGGCAAACTTGCCGATGGCGGTGCGGACGCCCCCCGCGACGACGATTCCCCCTCCGTTGCGCGCCACGGCGTTATTCTAAGCCGTGACGCTGGGGCAACTAGACGCCCGGACTCGGTGCGCTCCCGCTACCCGTCCCCGCCGATCCGCCGTACGCGGTGGCGCTGCCGCCCGCCGCATCGGTGCCCCGCCGAGTGATCTTCTGTGCTTGCTGCTGGGCCTTCGAAATGCCGCGCTCGACCTGCGGCCGCGCCGTATCCACGACGCCTTGCGCCTGATCGAGCACCGGCTGCATCTGGCCGCGCACCTGGTCGAGGCGCTCCGAAAGGTCCGCCCGCATGTCGCGGCCGGGCTTCGGCGCATAGAGCAGGGCGACGGCACCGCCGATGATCATCCCGTGCACCACGCCTCTCAAATATCCCATCGTGTCCTCCCTTTCGGTGGCGGCTCACCCCGACCCCGACTCTCGATCAGGCTCGCGGGGATCTCCCGCGTGGCGCCTATCTTACCACTCCGGCGGGAGATCTTGATAGCGGTGATATCAGGATATGCCCCGGCCGAACCGCGCGGGCGCCCAGCATCACCACCCGGACCGCGAGGTCGATGACGGCCCGAAGAAGCACCGCGCTGACGCAGCAGAAGCTGTAGAGGAAGACCTCCGGGATCCGCGCGCGCAAGAAGGGCACGCCCAGGGCGAGACCCCCGATCAGAAGCCCCGCGGTGCACAACGATGCCCCCAGCTCGACCGCGCGGGCCTGCAACCATGCCGTCGGCTTCATCTACAGGAAATGATATAGAGCCAGTGTCAAAAGTCAACGCAATCGCCATTCTTCGTCCGGCGGCGATATACAGGTTCGGTGCGACCTGTCCGATCATGTCGGCATCGCCCTGATCGAGGCCGGCCTGCGGCGGCGCATCGGACGCGCGCGGGTGGGTCACTTCGCGACCACAGGTGGACGAGAGCCGGCGGTGGTGCCGGTTTGTTTCGTCCTGCTGGGCGACACGCTGTACCACGCCATCGACGCCAAGCCGAAGTCGGCCGCGCCCGGGGAGCTGCGCCGGGTGCGCAATGTGCGGACCAACCCGTCGGCGGCCCTGCTGATCGATCACTACGACGAGAACTGGAACCGGCTCTGGTACGTGCTCCTACGCGGCCGGGCTACCCTGCTCGATCACGGACCGGAACAGCAGCGCGCCCTGGCCGCGCTCAAACGGAAATATCGCCAGTACCGGACCACCACGCCGCTGGCGGGCGACGCGCTGGTCATCGCGCTAGCCGTTGAGCGGACATCCCATTGGCGACCCAGCTCACCCGTCCGTCGACGCGCAGGCCGGCGGGCTCCCCCACCATAAAGGTGCGAATCGACAGGATGCCGGTCGCCGGATCGCCATAACGGGCGTTGAAGCTGACAACGTCACCGAACCACGGATCATTGATCACCAACCCACCGCTCAAGGTGTATCCGGTGAGGAGGACGAAATGCTGGTTGCCATTGAGCTGCACCTCGGCGATCACGGGCCGCGCGGCATCGAGCTCGGCTTCGATGACGCCCAGGTCGGGCCCCAACCATCCGGAGAATGTTACGCGGCCACCCGAGTACGCCGTCACGGCGTTCCAGATCAGCATGTCATCGAAGGCATAGCCGCCGTTGGCGGTGAGCCAGGCGTTGAAGACGCCGGGATCAGGGTTGATGTCGTAGAACTGGAGCATCATCGCGACCGCCGTGATGGCGCAGCCGGCCGAGCCGATCGTCTCCGTCGGCGAAGTGCCGAGCCGTGTCCCGGCCCAGGCGCCGTTCTGCTGGTTCATCGGGGCGATGTCGATGGTGGTCTCGGCGGAGGCGGCCAGCGGGTGGGAACCTGCCATCGCCAGGGCGACGGCCGCCGCGACGACGGCCGGGCGCAGCCCGACGGTAAGGCGGGAGAATTTCACAACCAGGGAACCTCGGGATGACGGGCGGACAAGCGCGGCCCATCTTGCGGGGCGCCCTGGGCGCAAGCAAACGGTCGCGATGACCCAAGGTGGCCGGGTGCACAGGTCCCAAATCCTTGGGCCGGCCGTAGGCGGTAAAAGCTGGCCCGCGCTCGGCAGTCCGCGGCCGCTGTAACGGTTTTTGGACGCTAGGCTCAATCGGTATTGAGGGCAAGTAAAAGATCGAAGAAGAGCGGAGCGCGAAGCCCCCACCGGGTGTGGGCGGTTTTCGGTCGGGCGGCGCTATGCCGCCTGCTTCTGCGGGGCGGCCCGACGCGCTTTGGCGCGCTCGATGCGCTTTTCTTTTGCGCCGCGACCGCGCCGGACGTGGGGCTTCATCACCGATACAACTGTGAGAGTGCGATCCGCTTGCAGCGTCGATCGCCCCCGGATCAATTCGCGGCCCGATTGTCATCGCCGCGTCGCTAGGGTCCAATTGAATTAGGGATTGTTAAGATGGCTGCCAAATGAGTGACCCGCGCCCCCTCGGCGTGTTCGACTCGGGCGTGGGCGGACTCACCGTTCTTCGTGAGCTGCAGCGTCAGCTGCCCAACGAGTCCACCATTTACTTCGCCGACCTCGGCCATTTTCCCTATGGACCGCGTTACCAGGCGCAGGTCCGGCACTTCGCCATCAACATCATCCGGTTCCTGGAAACGCTCGAGGTCAAGCTCGTGGTGATCGCCTGTAACACGGCGACGGCCGCCGCCCTCAACACCGCCCGCGAGCTCTTCGACATCCCGATCATCGGGGTGATCACGCCGGGAGCTGAGGCGGCCGTTGCGGCCACCCGCAACAAGCGGGTCGGCGTGATCTCAACCGAGGGCACGCTCCAGAGCCAGGAATACCTGCATGCCATCCGGGAAGCCAACCCAACCATCGGTGTGCTGCCGAAGGCGGCGCCGGAGCTGGTCGACCTCGTGGAAGCCGGCAAGTCAGGAGCTCCGGAAACGGAGGCTGTGCTGCGGGCTGCCCTCCAGGACATCCTGCACTACCAGGCTGACACCCTGATCCTCGGTTGCACCCACTATCCGCTGCTGAGGCCGCTGATTCGAAAGATCGCCGGCGACTCGATGACGGTGGTCGACTCGGCCGAGACGACCGCGGCCCGGGTCAAGCGTGTCCTCGCGCGCAACGGCCTGGAGTCCGCTGAACCCGGCGGCGCTCAGCACCAGATCTACGTCACCGGCTCACCGGAGCGCTTCACGGATGTGGCCCACATCCTCTTCGGCCAGGACCTGCCACCCATCACGACCGTCCGTCTCGAGCTGGTTGAAGCGATGAGCGGCCGGGAGGGAGCGGCGTGACGGCGACGATGACGGGAACGGATTTCATCACGCCCATCCGAGCCGAGCTGGACGATTTCGAGCAGCGCCTGCACCGGACCGTCCGCGCCGATCTTGGGCCGGTGGCGGAGGCCATGGAGCAGATCCTGGACGCCGGCGGAAAACGCCTGCGCCCATCGCTCGTGTTCCTGGCCGCTGGGCTGGGCCGCCCGAGCCAGATGGACAACATCCACCGCGCCGCCATGGCCATCGAGTTCATTCACAACGCCACCCTGATCCACGACGACCTGATCGACGGCGCCCCGACGCGCCGTGGGTTGCGCACTATCCATGAATCGCTGGGGGCAAACCCGGCGATTATCATCGGCGACTACTACTTCGCGAAGGGCGCCAACCTGATGTCCCAGATCGGGAACACCAGCATCGATGCCCTCCTGTCGCAGACGGTGATGACGATCTGCTTTGGCGAGATGCTGCAGCTCACGAGCCAGCGGCGTTACGACCAGTCGCTCGAGGAGTACTACGCGAAGATCGAGCGGAAGACCGCGGTGCTGCTCGCGGCGTCGACGTTCTGTGGCGGCGTGCTCGGCGAGTTGCCGGAACCCGAGGTGGAAGCCATCCGCCGCTTCGGCCGCCAGCTCGGCATGTCGTTTCAGATTGCCGACGATGTCCTCGACTACCTGGCCTCCGAGGCGGAGGTGGGGAAGCCGGTGGGGAACGACCTGAAGCAGGGCACCGTGACGCTTCCGCTGATGCTTGCCCGGCACGATCCGTCGCTCGACGGACAGCTCGACGCCATCCTGGCGAAGCCGGCTCTGCAGGATGCCGATTATGCGGAGGTGGTCCGGATCGTCCGCGGATCGCGCGGCATCGACGAGTCGTATGAGTATGCGAGGACCTTTGCCGAAAAGGCCCGGGCGGAGCTCCAGGCGTTTGATCCCTCACCCCACCGCGAGGCCCTCGAGTCCCTGACCTACTACGTGGTGGGCCGCCGGAACTAGACTGGCCACCTTCCGGCTGGCGACCCGCGGCAGTGCCCTCGCCATGATCCAGGCGCGGCTGGCGGCCGACGCACTGGCTCGGCGGCATCCGGAACACGAATTCATCCTCGTGCCCCTGGCCACCCACGGCGACCGTCACCCGGCGCTGCCGCTGACCGACTCACCGCGCGAGGGCGTGTTCGTCAAGGAGCTCGAGCAGGCACTGCTCGAGGGGCGAGCCGAACTGGCGGTTCATTCGGCGAAGGACCTGCCAACCCTGCCGACGCCGGGGCTGGTACTGGCCGCCTTCCTGACGCGGGCCGACGCCCGCGACGTGCTGATCGGGCGGCCTCCATCGACGCTCGCCCGCCTGCCGCCGGCGGCGCGGGTCGCCACCGGTAGTCCACGCCGGGCTGCCCAGATCGCCGCGGTCCGGCCCGACCTGCGGGTGGTCGAGATCCGCGGCAACGTCGACACCCGGCTGCGCCGGCTCGCCGAGGGCGCCGCTGATGCCTTGATCCTGGCCGCGGCCGGGCTCGAGCGCCTTGGCCGGTTGGGCGAGGCCCATGAGCTGCTGCCCTTTGAGGTGATGCTGCCGGCGCCCGGGCAAGGCGCGCTCGCCATCCAGGCGGTCGAGGGTAGTCAGGGCGCGGAGCTGGCGGCCGGCATCGACGACCGCGACACGAGTCGCGCCGTTCGGGCCGAGCGGTCGCTGCTGCGGACCCTCGGCGGCGGTTGCCTGTCGGCCGTTGGGGCATACGCCGTTGTCGCCGGCCGCGAGCTCGTTCTCGACGCCGTGGTTCTTGACGAGCGGGGAGAGCGGGTGCTTCGCGCACAAGCTCGGGGCGTCGACGATGCCGAGGTCGTCCGCCAGGTCGCGGCGCGGCTCGAGGGTGCGGGCTCCGCCCGACTCTTGCGACCGGCGGCGGCGGGGGCGCCGCTCGCCGGACTGCGCGTCATGGTGACCCGCGCCGGCGACCAGGCGGCCAGTCTCACGCATGCGCTGGAAGCCGAGGGCGCCGCCGTGGTTGGCTGCCCGGTCATCGCCATCGAGCCGATCGCCATGGAGGCCGGCCGGCTCGCAGCGCTCGATGACTACGAGTGGATGGTCTTTACCAGCGCGAACGGCGTCGACCAGATGCTCGCGCAGCTTCAGCGAGCCGGTCGAGGTTTCCCCACACATATAAAGGTTGCCGCGATCGGTCCACAGACGGCCGGCCGGCTCCGGGATGGTGGCCTCCATCCGGCGCTGATGCCGGCGCGCTTTATCGCCGAGGACCTGGCCGATGCGCTCGCGGCGGCAATGACGCCGCAGGCCCGGATTCTCCTGGCGCGGGCCGCCGGCGCTCGCGACGTCCTCCCCGACCGGCTGCGCGACGCCGGCGCCAGGGTTGACGTCCTCGAACTCTATCGGGCGGTCCCGCCGGCGGACCTGCGCCAGCGGCTTGCGGAAAACCTCGATCGGGTGGACGTGATCACGTTCACCAGCTCCTCAACCGTCCGGCATTTCGCCGAGGCGATCGACGGGCCACCGCCGGCGAGGGTCGCCATCGCCTGCATCGGCCCGATCACGGCGCAGACCGCCCGCGATCTTTTGATGCGGGTTGATATCATCGCGCAGGAGTACACGACGCGCGGACTGGTCGAGGCCATCGTGCGCAGCCGGGCTCGAATTTCAGCATGAGCTTTCCCACCCAGCGTCCCCGCCGGATGCGGGGGAATCCGACCCTCCGCCGGCTAGCCCGCGAAACGCAGATCGCCCCCCAGGACCTGATCTACCCGCTCTTCGTTCGCGATGCGATCGAGGCGCCGCAACCAATCGACGCCATGCCGGGCCAGGTTCAGCACACGCTCGACTCGCTGACGCGGGAGGCCGAGGCGGCGATCAAGCTGGGGGTGCACAGCCTCCTGCTCTTCGGCATTCCGGCCGGTAAGGATGCCAAGGGGACGGGAGCCTGGATCGATGATGGGATCGTGCAGCGCGCCCTGCGGCAGCTGCGCGACGCCTTTGGGAATGACGCGCTGCTGATCGCCGATCTCTGCCTCTGCGAATACACCGATCACGGCCACTGTGGCGTCCTCGACGGGGAACGGGTCGACAATGACCGCACGCTCGAGATCTACCAGCGGATCGCCACCTCACAGGCGGCGGCCGGCGCCGACGTGATCGCGCCCTCCGGGATGATGGACGGCCAGGTCGCCGCCATTCGGTCGGCCCTCGATCATGCAGGATTCAGCGACCGGGCGATCCTCGCCTACGCCGCCAAGTACGCCTCGGCCTTCTATGGCCCGTTCCGGGAGGCCGCCGGCTCCGCGCCGCGCTTCGGCGACCGGCGGGGTTACCAGATGGATGCCGGGAATGTGCGCGAGGCGGTCAGGGAGGCGCGGATCGATATCGAGGAGGGCGCCGACATCGTGATGGTCAAGCCGGCCCTGGCGTTTCTCGACGTGATTCGCGCGGTCGCCGAGGCGACCGAGGTTCCGGTCGCGGCGTACAACGTCAGTGGCGAGTACGCCATGGTGAAGGCAGCCGCCGCCAACGGCTGGATCGACGAGCGGCGCGTGCTGCGGGAAATCCTGCTGGGCATCCGCCGGGCGGGCGCCGACATGATCCTGACCTACCACGCGAAGGCGGTCGCGGCCGACATCCCATGCTGGGACGACATGGGATGAGCCGGGTGCCACGGCGCGTGCCGCAGATGCTGGCGACCCTCGCCATCGTGGCGGTCGCTATACTCGCGTTCTCCTTTTATGTTGGACGCAATGTCGGCAGCACGCCCGGCGCAGCCCCGACGCCAACCCCGGGCCCGAGCGTGAGCGCCGCCCCGGCGGCCTGCGGTTCGCTGACCTTCGGGCCGGCGCTGACGCCGACCGCCGGCAACGCCGGCAAGAAGAGCTTCAGCGCGCCGCCTCCGATGGCGATCAACACCGCCCACCATTTCCTGGTCACGATCAAGACGGCCAAGGGCGACATCACGCTCTGCCTGGACCCCAAGCTTGCCCCCAACACCGTCAACAACTTCGTCTTCCTGGCCCGCAACCAGTTCTACAACGGGCTCAAGTTTCACCGGGTCGAAGCCAGCTTCGTCATCCAGGGCGGCGACCCCAAGGGCGATGGGACCGGCGGACCGGGCTACAAGTTCAACGACGAGCCGGTCAGCGGCGAATATACGGCCGGCGCGGTGGCGATGGCCAATTCGGGCCCCAACACCAACGGGAGCCAGTTTTTCATCTGTACCGTTGACGACAGCAAGAAGCTGCAGAAGCTGTACAACCTGTTCGGCTATGTGCAGACCGGCATGGACGTCGTGCTCAAGATCGCCGTCGGCGATGTCATGACGTCTGTCACCGTTCAGGAAGAGACCGGTTAAGGTCTCAGCTGACGTTAAGGAGTCCCTGGAAGGCGGGCGTATAATGGGGCCGCGAAGGAGCCTGTGAATGTTTGGTATTGAACGCTGGTGGGTCATTCTCCTGATCCTGGCTATTGTCCTGATCGTCTACGGGCCGGGCAAGCTGCCAGAGGTGGGCGGCGCGATCGGCAAGGCATTCCGCGAATTTCGGCGGGCCTCGAGTGACCTGCAGGACGAGATCAAGCGCAGCACCAGCTCCAGCGCCCAATCGAGCGACGGATCGGCGGAAAGCCGGCCGTCGTCGACCTCGACGCCCGGCGCGACCGACGCCAAGCCGACTGATACCAAGGCCTGAGCGTGCCGCCGGCCGGCCCGGCTTCTAGCTGAACATGGCGAAACCCCACCTCGTCAGGCCGGACGATGAGCGGCGCATGACCGTGATGGAGCACCTGGAGGAGCTCCGCCGCGTCCTGATCATCTCGCTGATCGCCTGGGCGGTGGCCACCGTCCTGGCCTTCCTGGTGTCGGGTTGGATCCTCCAGCTGTTGCTGGTGCCCATCAAGCAGGTCATCCACAACCAGCCGCTGTATTTCACTCGACCGGTCGAAAAGTTTCTGCTGTATTTCAAGATCGGCCTGGTCGGCGGATTGATCCTGGCCGCCCCCGTCATCTTCTGGCAGGTCTGGGGATTCGTGGCGCCCGGATTGCGCCGCAACGAGCGCCGGTTTGCCGTCGGCTTCGTGGCCTCGGCCTGCCTGCTGTTCATCCTGGGTATTTTCTTTGCCTTCTTCGCCCTGCCGATTGCCCTGCGCTTCTTGATCGGCTTCGGGACCAGCGACATCAAGTACCTGCCGCTAGCCACCAGCTACATCAACTTCGCCCTGCTGCTGATTGCAATCTTCGGCATCACGTTCGAGCTGCCCCTGGCAATGACGATGCTCGGCCTGGTGGGTATCGTCACCCCCGCCTTCCTCAACCGCAACCGCTTCAAGTTCTGGCTGGGGATCTTCGTCGGCGCGAACTTCGTGACGCCGGGTGCCGACCCCTTCACGCCGTTGTTGCTGACGGTGCCGCTCATCCTGTTATTTGAGGCCAGCATTCAGGTCATCCGCGCTCTGCGAAGATAGACGGCGTTGGCCCAGACGCGACCTGACGGCCGGAAACCGGACCAGATCCGGCCGGTGAAGATCGAAACCGCCGTCAACCTCTATGCCGAGGGTTCGGCCCTGATCAACATGGGCGACACCCGGGTGCTGTGCACCGCGAGCTGGGACGACAAACCGCCGCCGCACAAGAAGGGTACCGGCGAAGGCTGGGTGACCGCCGAGTACTCGATGCTGCCGCGGGCAACCCAGACCCGCACCGCCCGCGAGGCGCGCACCGGTCGGATCGACGGTCGCACCCAGGAAATCCAACGGCTGATCGGTCGCGCGCTTCGCGCCGCCATCGACATGCCACTGATGGGGGAGCGCACGATCATGGTCGACTGCGATGTGCTGCAGGCCGACGGCGGAACGCGCACCGCCTCGATCACGGGTGGGTTCGTGGCGCTGCACCTCGCCCTGCAGAAGGCAGTCGAGCGCAACCTGCTGCGGGTGCTGCCCATCAAGCATTTCGTTTCGGCGGTCAGCGTCGGCATCGTGCAGGGACAGCCCCGCCTGGATCTGAACTACCTCGAGGATTTCGCCGCTCAGACCGACATGAACTGCGTGCTGGCGGAGGATGGACGGTTCATCGAGATCCAGGGAACGGCCGAGCAGGAACCGTTCAAGCCGGAAGAGATGGAGGAGATGCTCAAGCTGGCCGTCAAGGGCGCCAGCGAGCTGGTCGAGGCGCAGAAGAAGGCGCTGAAGCTTCACTGAACCGCCTGCTGCTCGCCACGACGAACGAGGGCAAGCTCCGCGAGATCCGGTCCATCCTCGCCGACCTGCCAATGGACCTCGTGACGCCAAAAGAGATCGGGATCCGGTTCGAGGTTTCCGAGGATGGCGCGACCTATCGGGAGAACGCGAAAAAGAAGGCCGAGGCCGGCAGGCTGCTGAGCGGGCTGCCAACCCTGGCCGACGACTCGGGGCTGGAGGTGCCGCTGCTCGGCGGCCGGCCCGGCGTCGAGTCCGCGTACTTCGCCGGCCCAAAGCACTACGGCGACAGTCCGGCATTGGTTCGCGCCCTGCTGGCCGCCCTGGGCACGGCAGCCGGCAGCTCGCCGCCGGCGACCTTTCGGTGTGTCGCCATCCTCGCCCTGCCGGACGGTCGGACCTTTGAGGGCGAGGGTGTTCTCACGGGCACCATCGCGGCGGAGCCACGCGGCGCGCATGGCTTCGGCTTCGACCCGGTATTCCAGCTGGCCGACGGACGCCGGCTCGCCGAGTTGGTCACCGAGGAGAAGAACCTGTTGAGCCACCGGGCCCGGGCGCTCAACGCGCTCGAGGTGCATGGCGCCTTCGACGCCGCGCTCGGCGGCTGACATGCTCCGCGCGTCGTTTCTTTATCTCTCGCACCGCCGCGGACTCCAGCGGTTTGTCACCCGACAGCGGCTGACCGCGTCGCTCGCCTACCGCTTCGTGGCCGGCGACCTCCTGGAGGACGCGGTTCGCGCGGTCACCGACCTGAATCGTCGTGGCTGGTCGGCAAGCCTCGACCATCTCGGCGAGAACGTGAGCGAGGAGAAGGCGGCTCGCTCCGCGGCGGACGACTACCTGGCGGCGTTCGAACGGATCGCGACCGACCGGCTGAACGCCAACGTCTCGGTCAAGCTGACCCAGCTGGGCCTCGATATCTCATCCGACCTGTGCCGGGAGCTGCTGACCCGAATCGTCCAGCGAGCTCAACAGCTGAACAATTTCGTCCGGATCGACATGGAAAGCGCCGCCTACACGCAGCGCACGCTGGACCTGGTGCTCGCCCTGCACCGGGAATATCCGAATTGTGGGGTGGTCTTGCAAAGCTATCTCTATCGGACGATGGATGACATCGAGCGCACCAATGCCGACCGAGTCCGGGTCCGGCTGGTCAAAGGTGCTTACGACGAACCGGCCTCGGTCGCCTTTCCCAAGAAGGCCGACGTTGACGCCAAGTTCGAGCTCGAGATGCAGCAACTCCTCCTCAACGGCACCGACCCGGCGATCGCAACCCATGACGACCGGCTGATCGATGCGACCAAACGATTCGCTCGCGGACACGAAATCGGACCCGACCGCTTCGAGTTCCAGATGCTGTATGGCATCCGGCGCGACCTGCAGGACCAGCTGCTGCGCGAAGGCTATCGCGTTCGGGTTTACGTGCCCTACGGGACCGAGTGGTATCCGTACTTGATGCGGCGGCTGGCGGAGCGCCCGGCCAACCTACTCTTTATCGTGCGCAGCCTGATCCGGGAGCGGCGGGCCGCCTGACCCTGGCCCCTCGGGCTCCCCCGAGCGTGCGGTGAACTCGACCTTTGCCTGGGGCGGCGGCGGGACCCGGTGACCGAAGATGCCGCCGAACCACATCAGGAAACCAAACGCGAGCCCGCGAAATTCGCTCTTGCGCCAGCCGTCGGTATATCGATAGCGCTCGAACCAGCGGAAGCCGAGCAGCGCTGCCACGCTGATGGCGACGATGATGATGAGGACCGGGAGCATGACGCAACCTCAATGGTGATGTCGGGGCGGCGGGATTCGAACCCGCGGCCTCCTGCTCCCAAAGCAGGCGCGCTAACCGGGCTGCGCTACGCCCCGCGTGCTGGATTGTACGTTGCCGGCGATCGCCGGAGCGAGCGTCATGAAGATGCGAAAGAGCCGCTCATACTGCGCGGACCGTCCGGGATCAGGTTCGATCATCTCACCCGGGTGGACGGTGTGCCGGGCCGCGTCGGCGACACTGACCCACCAGCCGCACGCCACCCCGGCGAGCAGCGCCGCTCCCATGGCCGGGCTGGCCGTCGCGGCCATGGAAACCACCGGCACGCCGAGGATGTCGCCCTGCAACTCGCGCCACAAACGGGCGACCCCACGGCCACCATGAGCTCGAACCTCGCGGACCCCGATGCCAAGCTCGCGCAGGCGATCGAGGCCGTCCCGGAGTCTGAAGATGACGCCTTCCATCACGGCGCGGGTGAGGTCGGCCCGGGTGTGATGGGCGCGTAAGCCGACGAACGCGCCGCGCCCGCCGGCGCTGTCGGACGTGATGGAACGGGTATCGAAATGCGGAAGGAAGAACAACCCATGCGATCCCACGGGCGCGGATGCCGCCAGCTTGTAGAGATCCCGATGGGTCAGGTGCCCGCCCAGGACGCCACCCCACCAGTGCATTGCCGCCCCGGCGGCTGGCGTGCGGGCTCGCAGCCGATAGCGCTGCGGCAGGGCATGACACCCGGCGCCGAGCCGGCCGGTCGGATCGATGATGACGTTGTCGGCTGGCGCGAAGAGCACGGTGTCCCGCCGGATCGACGAGCCGATGAGCCCGCTCTCGACGATGCCGCAGCCAACGGCGGCCGCGGCCTCGTCACTGGCGCCGGCGGCGATGGGAAGGCGCGCCGGCAGCCCGAGTTCACCGGCAACGGCGGGGCGCAGGCCACCCGAAATCGCCGGGCTCTCCTGGATATCCGGCAGCCAGGCGCGCGGAATCTCGAGCGCATCGAGGATTTCGCCCGCCCAGGTTCGCCGCCGGAGGTCGAGCAGCATCGTACTGGAGGCCTCGGTGACATCGGTCACCGCCTCGCCGGTCAGCATCAGCCTGACGTAATCCTTCGGCGCCAGCACGCGGCGGGTGTGGTGGAACTGCACAGGTTCCACATCGCGCAGCCAGAGCAGCTGCGCCGCCAGGCAGCCGGACGCCACGGGATTCCCGGTGATCTCGAGGAGGCGGTCGCGACCGATGCGTTGCGCGACCTTGTCCGTCTGCGGTAGGGCGCGCTGGTCGCCGCCCACGATGGCGGGCCGCACAACCATCCCCCCGGCGTCCATAAAAACGCAGCCAGCCGTCTGGCCGGTCAAGCCAATCCCGACAACCTGGCCGCCGCCGGCGGTGCTGCCCACCTCGACAAGCACTCGTTGCGCCGCGCGCCACCAGTCGGCAGGGTCCCGCTCGAACCGGCCGGAACGCGTGCCGTCCCCGGGGTATGCGGCAGAGGCCGACGCGCGGACGGCGCCCGTCTCATCGATGGCGACCGCGGCCGCCCTCGTCGTCCCGACGTCGAGCCCGACCAGCACTATCCCGCGGAGGTTGGAGGGACCGCCAGCTGTTCCGACCAGTGATAACCGCCATCGGTGGTGGCGTCGATCACGTAGTCGCCGCCCCCATTTCGCGTCAGGACCCAGCCCGTCGTCACGCTGGTAAAGGCTGCCGCGAAGGTCTCAGAGGCGTTCTGGATCGCGCCTGTCCGCCGGAGTGAGGCCCCGCCAGCGCTGGCAATGACGCATTGCGCGACGTTGGTGGCCGGGCCGTCCCCGACGAAGACGGCGTCGCCTGGATCGACCGCGCTGAAGCTCGGGGGATAGCTGTCCGGGCCTGGCGGGACGCCGGCTTGATGCATGGTCATCGGTTCATTCAGGACGGCACGCCAGCTCGAGCCGTTCGCTGTCGCATAGGCGATGTAGGGACTGTGGCTCATGGCGGCGCCGCCTCCCAGAAAGAGTACCCAGAGGGCCTGTGACCCAGCGCATTGGATCAGGGTGGTTGCGCCGAGGTCGGCTGCCGGCTGGTCGGGCCGTTGCAGGGCCAAACTCCAGCTCTGCCCCTGGGCGATGTTCTGATAGCGATAAACCCCGTCGCGCTGCGTGCCAACCCAGCCCTGCACCGAATCGCTGAAGCATACGGTTTGAGGGTTGGACGGCCCGTCGAGCGGGCTCCACGTGACACCGCCATCCCGCGTCGTCACCAGCGTCGCGCCCTCCTTGGGCACCAGCCATCCATGGACCGACTGGGGGTCGGTGCCTCCAGCGATTCCCCATCCCTGGGTGGGGCTCACGAAATGAACCGAGCGGATCGGCTTGTCAGGCTCGCCAAGCTGGTGCCAGGACCGCCCGCCGTCGCTGGTTCCGAGCAAGCTTCGGGTAGCCACCGCCCAGCCCGTCGTGACGCTGATGAAGTCGACGCCGACGAATTCCTCAGTTGAGGCAAACTGCTTCGTCCAGTGCGCCCCATCGGTGGTGGCAAAGATGGCGTGGGATCCGACTGCCCAGCCGACGCGCGGACCGACCATCTGGATCGCGGCGAGGGCGGGCGTAAAGACGGGATCCAGGCTCGACGGCGTGGGCGTCGGGCTTGCCGCCGCGGACGGAGAGGCTGTGGCTGCCGGCGGATCGCCGGCCCCCGGCGACGTTGAGGGGTTCGGGCTGGACGCCGGCGAGATGGCCCCCGTCGAGCCGCAGCCTGCCAGCAGGACGGTCAGGGTGGCCGCCCACAGAAGGGCTAACCGGCGGGGCATAGTCCTGCAACGCGGAAGCCGCAATTCTCGTGCGGTCCGCGGGCGTGCTATGATGCGCTCAAGGCATATGACGTACGCTCAGAGCGGAATCGCGAAATCGGTTCGGGCCGCCCTTGGCGCCCTTCTCCGGCAGCGGCGCGACGAGGCCGAGCGATCCCTGGTCGAGGTCGCCGTGTCGGCGGGGCTGTCGGCGGCCTACCTCTCGGAAGTCGAGCGGGGCCTCAAGGACATCTCGACCGAGAAGCTGATCGCGCTTTCAACCGCCCTGGAGCTCTCGGTCGCCGACCTGTATCTCAACCTGGCTCGGCAATTGGGCAGTCGCGAGGCGATGCAGCAGCAACGCAGCTGGCCGGACGACCCGCGCATGCAGTTGCGCATCGCCACTGCTAACCTGCGTCCGCACGCGCTCCGGAGTGTCGCCGACTTCAGCGTGTATCTCGCCGCAACCCAGGCGACACCGCCGCGGCGGCGCATCGGATTCATGGTCGACCGCTAAGGAGGACAATTCAATGGCACTCATCCCCAGCGTCATCGAGACCACGGCCCGCGGCGAGCGGGCCTACGATATCTACTCGAGGCTGCTGCGCGACCGAATCATCTTCGTCGGCAGCCAGATCGATGACGATATCGCGAATCTCGTCATCGCCCAGCTGCTCTTCCTCGACAGCGAGGACCCGGACAAGGAGATCAGCATCTACATCAACAGCCCTGGCGGCTCGCTCTCGGCCGGGCTGGCGATCTACGACACGATGCGCTATGTCCATCCGCCGGTGAGCACGTTGTGCACCGGGATGGCCGCCAGCGCCGCCTCGCTGATCCTGGCGGGCGGCACGACCGGCAAGCGCTTCTCGCTGCCCCATTGCCAAATAGTCTTGCATCAGCCAAGCGGTGGCATCCAGGGGGCGCAAGCGACCGACATCGAAATCCACGCCCGGGAGATCCTGCGCCTGCGAGAGATCGTAATCGGCATCTACGCCCAGCACACCGGCCGGCCCAAGGAGCAGATCGAGCGCGACATCGAACGCGACTTCTTCATGACGCCGCAGCAGGCCAAAGAGTATGGGCTGGTCGACGCCATCATCGAGCCATCGGTCAAGGCGCTGTCGGCCGCCTCCTCACCGAACGGACACGCTTCCAACACCAAGTAGTTCGGTGACGAGCCGGCTGATCCGGGTTGCCGTGTTGAAATCGTTGCTGAGCCGGTTCTTGGTCAGGCCAAAGGCGATCCCGGTCGACGTGTCGCCGCAGGCAAAGCTTCCTCCAGCGCCGCCAACGCCGAAGGCCGCTGGCGTCTCCTGGGGAGTGGATCCCAAAAGGCCGATGGAGTAGCCGAGCCCCCATGTCGTCGGCATGCCGAAGACCTGGTCCACGCCGCTCATGGACACCGATGTGGCTTCGCGCAGCCGTGCCGGTGAGATGAGGCGCACGCCGTCGAGCTGACCGAGCAACGCGGCATACATCCGAGCAATCGCCCGCGCGGACGTCTTGCCGCCGGCTGGGATGTCGGCGGCGAGGATGTCGGATCGATTCCCGAGCGTGGCCGTCGGCATCAAGGTCATCGGCGCGGCTTTGAACATCGGCGAGTCGGGCGGCATGGACGCCATCGCCGCGGCCATCTGCGGATCCGGGGGCGCGTCTTCCAGGCGAGCGAGCCGGGGTTGCTCGGATAGTGGCATGCCGAAGTAGAGCTCATCGGCAATCCCCAGAGGACCGGCCAGCTCCTCACGCAGGACGTCCGAGATCCGTTTGCCGGTTGCGCGCCGGACGACCTCGCCCACGATGTAACCGAAGGTATAGGCGTGATAACCGATCTTCGTGCCTGGTGCCCACCACAGTTCCTCCGCGGCGATCGCGGCGCACATCTTGTCCCAGTCGCAGAGATCCTCCAGCGTGGTCGTCAGCGGAATCTGCGGCACGCCGGCCGAATGGTTGAGGACCTGGCGGATAGTTACCCCCGCTTTCCCGCGAGCGCCGAACTCGGGCCAGAGCTTGGCGACCGGCGTGTCATATTCGAAGAGCCCGCGCTCAGCGAGGATGTGGGCAATGGTCGCGGCCGCGCCTTTGACGATGGAGTAGTTGTAAAAGGGCGTCTCGGGCACAACCCGGCGGCCCGTGGCGGGGTCGGCGACGCCCGCGACAGCGTCCACCACCTGCTCGCCCCGGTGGTACACGGCGACCTGAATTCCGCGTTCGGCCCCGGAATCCACCAACTCGTCGATCGCTTCCTGAATGCGTCGCTGGACTTCGCTCATGGTCCCTCCTTTGCTTGACGATAGCGTAGACCCGCCGCTCCATCGGAAATCATCGGTCAAGCCGGCCCGGCCTGGAACGGGGCGGCGTTCGAAAGACGTCAGCTACGATGGCGCCCAGTGTCAGCTGCAGCGTGGTGGCGCGACGGCGTCATCTACCAGGTCTATCCGCGTTCGTTCCAGGACTCGAACGGCGATGGCATCGGCGACCTCCCGGGTGTCATCCGCCGGCTCGATTATTTCCAATGGCTTGGCGTCGATGCCGTCTGGCTGAGCCCGATCACGGTCTCGCCGGACGCCGACTTCGGCTACGACGTTGCCGACTACTGCAATGTCCAACCGGCGTTCGGCACGCTCGCCGACATCGACCGCCTGGTTCGCGAGGCGGACCAGCGCGGTATCAAAGTCGTGCTCGACATCGTTCCCAACCACACCAGCGATCGCCATCCCTGGTTTATCGAGGCCCGCTCTGGACGCGCCGCCCGGCATCGGGATTGGTATGTCTGGGCCGACCCAAAGGCCGACGGAGGATATCCGAACAACTGGCTCAGCCCCTTTGGTGGGCCGACCTGGACGCTCGACGAACGGAGCGGCCAGTACTATCTCCACAATTTCTTGCCCCAGCAGCCGGACCTCAACTGGTGGAATCCCGAAGTCAAAGATGCCTTCGATGCGATCTATCGGTTCTGGTTCGACCGCGGCATCGCCGGGTTTCGAATCGACGTCGCCCACGGCATCGTCAAGGATCTGCATCTACGGGACAACCCGGTCGCGACCGATGAGGATCCCCCGCATGTGCGGGCGCACGGCCAGCGGAACATCTACAACATGGAACGACCGGAGGTCCACGACGTGCTCCGCCATTGGCGCACGCTGGCCGATGGCTACGACCCGCGACGGATCCTGCTCGGCGAGACCTACGTGCTCGATGTGCGTACGATGGGCCGCTTCTACGGCGCCGGCGACGAGCTCCACCTGGCCTTCAACTTCACCTACGTGCACGCGCCGTTCAAGGCCTCGGTGCTCGCCGAGGTGGTGGCCGAGAGCGAGCTCGTCATCCCCGACGTCGGCTGGCCCGTCTGGACGGTCTCGAATCACGACGTCTCCCGGGTCATGTCGCGCTGGTGTCAGGGCGATGAGCGCAAGCTGCGAACGGCCCTGCTCAGCCTGCTGGCCCTGAGGGGAACGCCGGTGCTCTACTACGGCGATGAAATCGGAATGCCGGACAACCTCGTCCGGCAGGAGGACCTGCAGGACCCGCTGGGCAAGCGCCACTGGCCCGCGCCCCGCGGCCGTGACCCCGAACGCACCCCAATGCAGTGGCGCAATGTGAACGGCGGCGGGTTCACGAATGCCGGCCTCAAGCCCTGGCTCCCGATCGGCGATACGGCTCGCAACGTCGAGGACCAGCAAGCCGATCCCGGCTCGACCCTTAACTTTGTCCGGGACCTGATCGCGCTGCGGCGGGCATCGCCTGACCTGCAGTCCAGCCAGTATCGTCAGCTGAAATCGCCCCCCAACGCCTGGGCGTGGCAACGCGGGGCTGCCACCGTGGCTGCGGTCAACCTATCGGGACGCCGGCTTCGTATCCCGGAGGTTGCCGGTCGCATCCTGATCTCGACCACGCGCTCGCGCGCTGGTGAGCGCCTCGCCGATGGTCTTACCCTCGGTGCCTGGGAGGGGGCCATATGTTTCTCGGCATCGACCTCGGCACCAGTTCGCTAAAGGCGCTCGTCCTCGACGTCGACGGGACCATCGTGGGCACCGCCTCGGCGTCCTATTCGATGTCGGCCCCGCAGCCTGGATGGTCGGAGGCCGAGCCCGAGGACTGGTGGACGGCGGCGGCTCCTGCCGTAAGGCAAGCGGCCGGCGAGCACGCCGCGGCGATCGCGGCCGTCGGCCTTTCCGGACAGATGCACGGCGTGGTCCTCAGTGATGATGCCGGCAACGCGCTGCGCCCGGCGATCCTCTGGCCCGACGGGCGGACACGCCTCCAGCTCGAGGCGTACCGCGAGCTGAGCGAGGAGCTGCGGCGGAAGCTGGCGAACCCGCTGGCAACGGGGATGGCGGGCCCCACCCTCCTGTGGTTACGCGACCACGAGCGGCCGCATTACCGGCATGCCCAGTGGGCGCTGCAGCCCAAAGACTGGCTCCGACTGCGCCTCATCCACGAAGCGGCAACCGAACCCAGCGATGCCTCCGGCACGCTCCTCTACGACATGACCACTGACTATTGGGCGAAGGACGTCCTCAGTGAGCT
This sequence comes from Chloroflexota bacterium, assembly GCA_005889535.1. Classification (GTDB taxonomy): domain Bacteria; phylum Chloroflexota; class Dormibacteria; order CF-121; family CF-121; genus CF-13. The sequence continues at coordinate 38,158 of VBHC01000115.1, read as the reverse complement.
CGATCTCCGCCTCGACTTCCTGGCCCCCATCCGAGAGTCGGTCGAAATCTGCGGCGTGCTCGCTCCCGCGGCCGCCGCCCACCTTGGAGTGCGCCCCAACCTCCCGGTGGTCGGGGGCGCCGCCGACACCGCCGCGGCGGCGATCGCGGGTGGGCTGCTCGACCCCGGACCGATCCAGCTCACCATCGGCACGGGAGCGCAGCTGGTAGCGCCGCGCGACCGGCTGGCGGTCGATCCGACCGCCCGCACCCATATCTACCGGGCGGCCGCCCCCGATCGCTGGTACGCGATGGCGGCGATGCAGAACGCGGGCCTGGCCCTGGAGTGGGTCCGCACCACGCTGGTGGCCTCCTGGGATGAGGTGTATGCGGAGGCCTTCGCCGTCCCGCCCGGGGCGCAGGGGCTGATTTTCCTGCCGTACCTCACCGGCGAGCGAACCCCGCATTTCGACCCAGCCGCGAAAGGCGCCTGGATCGGGCTGGGCCTGAGCCACGGTCGCGGCCACCTGCTTCGGGCCGCTCTTGAAGGGGTTGCCTTTGCCGTGCGGCAGGGCCTCGAGGCGTTACCCGTCGCCGGCGTTCGCCGCGACGAACTGCGCTTGGCCGGCGGTGGATCCCTGGATCCTCGCTGGCGGCAGCTGCTGGCCGACGTGCTGGAGCGGCCGCTGCTGGCCACGCCGGTGACCGACGCGTCCGCGCTCGGGGCCGCGCTCCTCGCCGGCGTGGGCTTTGGCGCCTGGCCGGACGCGCAGCGGGTGGCCGCGATGGCAGCCCCAGCGCAGCTGGTCGCGACCCCCGGTCGGGATGCGGAAGCCTATCGCGAGCCATACCTTCGATACCGCCAGCTGTATCAGCCGATCGCGGCGGCGCTGGCCTAGCGAACGCAAGGTCGCCAGGTTGATTCGAGATGGGCAATAAGATGGAGCCATGCAGCTCGCCAGGGTGAATGTGGACGCCACCGCCCGGTTGCGGCTGGCGTTCATTCTGACGGCGATCGTGCTGGTGGTCGAGGTGGTCGGCGGACTCTGGGCGCACAGCCTCGCGCTCCTCAGCGATGCCGGCCACGTGGTGACCGACCTGCTGGTGCTCGCGCTCTCGACCTTCGCCCTTGGCCAGGTGCAGCGGCCGGCGAGCCCGCGGCGGAGCTTCGGCTATCAGCGCGTCGGCATCCTGGTGGCTTTGCTCAACGCGGTGCTGCTCGGCGCCATCGTGGTCGGGATCGTTGTCGAAGCCGTGCACCGGTTGCAGCATCCGTCGGCCGTCCGCGGCGGAGTGATGGCGGCGGCGGCCGTGCTGGGCCTGGGCATCTCGCTGCTGATCGCTCGTTCGCTCCAACCGATGGAGCGGGATCTGACGGTGCGAAGCGCGCTGATGCACATCTGGGGCGACGCCTGGGCGTCGGCGGGCATCATCGTGGCCGGGGTGCTGATCGCGCTCACCGGCTGGCTCGCCATCGACCCCTGGCTCAGCCTCGGCATTGCGGCCCTGATCGCCTGGAGTGCGTGGCGGGTGCTGGCCGCGGCCATCGACATCCTGCTCGAGTCGACACCGTCGGACCTCCGCACCGATGCCGTGGTCACGGCGGTGAAACGCGTTCCGGGAGTCCGCGACCTGCACGACCTGCACATCTGGTCCCTGGGCGCCCAGAGCCGAGCGATGAGTGCTCACCTGCTCATCGATGACCAGCGGGTGGCGCAGGCGCAGGACATCCTCGCGGAGGTTCGGGAAGTGCTGGCCCACGAGTTCGAGATCGAGCACACCACCATCCAGTTCGAGAGCCTGGTTTGCCGGCCGGGCGACGTGTTCTGCGTCCAGCCCGAGGGCCATCCGCATATCGACGACGCGCACGATCGGATGACACGCCGAGCCGCCGGTTGATGGGCCCGCTCACGCGGCGGGCTTGAGTGGCGCGGAGCGGCGCCGCGCGCTCTTCGTCGTCAACCCGGCGCTCCCCCGAACGGGTCGCGATTTCGGCCGCCGTCTGCTGGAGCTCGCCGGCGAGCTGGGTTGGGAGGCCATGGTCCTGGAGACAGCCGCCGGCCTCAACGTCGAGGCGATTGGCGCCGCCCTGGCCCGACGGGATTTCCAGCTGGTGCTGGCCGCGGGCGGCGATGGCACCGTGGCCGAGGTCATGGCCGCGGCGCATCAACGTGGGCTTCCGATGGGCATCGTGCCGCTGGGGACCGCCAACATCGTGGCCCGGGAGCTCAAGCTGCCGGCTGGGTGGCGGACGGCGACGCGACGGGCATTGGAGCGCTTTCCCTCAACCCGGCCGGTCGACCTGGTGCGGGTGAACGACGGCTATTCGGCCCTGGCCGCGGGCATCGGTTTTGACGCGACCGTGATGCGCTACACGCCTCGGATGCTCAAAGTCTGGCTGGGGCGTGCCGCCTACTTGCTGGCCGGAGCCTGGTGGCTGCCGCGCGCCCCGATGTTCGAGTGCACCATCCGCGCCGATGGCGTCGAAACCCAGCTGACCGCTGTGGTCGTGTTGGTGGTCAACGCCGGCATGCTGGGGGCGGCGCCCTTTCGGTTTGGTCCCAACATCGCGATCGACGACGGCTGGCTGGACGTCTGCGTCTACCGGCCGCGCACGACGCGCGAGAGGGCCGGCGTGCTGTGGAGAATTCTCCGCCAGCGAGCCGACGGAAGCAGCATGCTGCAGCGGAAGGCGCGGTCTGTTGAGATCAAGGCGCCCGACGTGCAATGGCACGAGGTGGACGGAGACGTCTACCGCGGCAACGTGCTGCGCGCGGAGATCGTGCCCGGCGGAGTCCGCGTCGTCGCGTGACCGTCGTCAACGCGCGCTTCCCCTGGGTGCTCTTCCTGCCGTTGGCCTCGATCACGGAGGCTGGCGGCGTCCTTCTCCTTCTCGCCGGCCGGGGCATCGGCTGGGCCGCCGTGCTGGCTCCGGCGATCGGTTTCCTCGCCATGCGCGGACCGGTACGCCCGCGGTTCGAGTTCATGGACGAGGGTGTGATCTTCCGTCGCTCCGGCAAGAGCCCGCTGCTTCCCTGGGACGAGATCGCCGCGGTCGGGCTGGTCAAAGCCGGCGGTCGAACCGTGCTCGCGTACCGATTGAAACCGGGCGTGGCCGTCATGAAGCGCCATCCCGGTGCCGGGTTTCTGCGGGCCAAGGGACTCGATTTTGACGGCGGCTATTTCGTCGACCAGATGACCGCCAGCCCCCAGGAGATCCTTCATCTGTTCGAGGCCCATCTCGAGCAGCCGTGACTCAGGCGGCGTGCACCGACCGTTCGCCGCGCAGCGCGGTCCGCACGGAGCGGACGGCAACCGGCGAGACCATCGGCGCGAGCTTGCGCAGGCTGAAGATCATTTCCGACCCCCCGACGTACTCGATGCTCTCGATCGCATAGCCCTTGCCCCGTAGATAGGCGGACAGGTTTGCGCGCCCGTAGCGGGTGATGTGCTCGTCGGCGTAGCCACCGGGCGACAGCCGGCCATAGAGCCACTCGAGCGCGCGCCAACGCCAGCGGTCGTAGTCGGGCGTTCCGAGGATCAGCCGGCCGCCGGTTTTCAGCACCCGGGTCAGCTCATCGAAGGGTTTTTCCTGGGCCGGGATGTGCTCGATCACTTCCGAGCAGACGACACAGTCGAAGGCGCCGTCGACGAAGGGCAGCTCAAAGATCGAGCCATGGACCAGCGGATTGCCGTAGCGGCGCGCATAGCGCAGCTTGTGCAGCTGGATGTCGAGCCCCACCATGCCCGGTACCGCGGGCAGGATCCGGCTCGAACCGCAACCGACATCGAGCACGCGCGTGAAGCCGGCCGCCAGCCGGGTGATGGTGGCGTAGCGGCGGCGTTGCCAGTAGCGCTGCAGCGGGATGATGCTGTCGTAGGCGCGCGCATCGTAGTCCGACGAGGCAATCGAGTTGCGCAGTCGCCACATCGCCGTGAAGGTCCGCAGATAGGAGAGAGCGAACTTGACGAGCCGGGCATGACTGCGACCGGCAACTCGGGCCCGGTAGCGGAATGGCACCTCGACCACCCGGTACCCGGCAGCAAGCGCGCGAATCAGGATTTCCTCCAGAACGTCGAAGTCGGTGGCGGTGAGCTTGAGCTCGCGCAAGACGGTCCGGCGGTAGAGCCGGAACCCACTCGAGAGATCGTTGACCGGCAGGGAGAGCCCGCGCCGAAACGTGATGTTCAGGATGCGGCTCAGCAGCCGCCGCCACGCGGGCATGTCCGCCGTGCCCCCGGGCACATAGCGCGAGGCGATCACCACGTCGCCCTGGAGTCGGGCCGCCCAGAGGTCGCCAAGGAATGCCGGGTCATGCGACCCGTCCGCATCGAGGGTCAGCACGTACTCACCGCGCGCCTGCTCGAAGCCGGCCCGGTATGCGCCGCCGAAACCGGGCAGCTTCTGGCTGACCAGCCGCGCGTCGTGCTTGCGGACGACCTCCTGGGTGCCGTCGGTCGAGCCGCCGTCGACCACGATGATCTCGTGGGTCGGCCCCAGAGCCGCGAGCGCGCTTCCGAGCACCGGCAGGATCCGTTCAAGGTTCGTGGCTTCGTTCAGGGCCGGGATCACGAGGCTGAGCGCGCAGCCGGGTAAGGCGACAGCATCGCCGCCGCTGGTCATGAATGAGGGGATGCCATCGATCAGCGGATAGCGGCTTCCGTGGCGGGCACAGCGCAGCTCGCGTCCAGCCTCATTGGTCGTCAGCGGCTCGTGGCATTTGGGGCAGACCAGGCCCTCGAGGCTGTGCATCGACTACGGGGATGAACGGAATCCGAGATCCGAGCTTGCTTCGGCCTGGCGGTGCCAGAGGGCGACGCCGCCGGTCAATTCGGGTGGCTGGCCGAGCAGGCCGGTGTAGAGCGCGATCACCGCATCCCGGTGGCTCATCGGACCGACAATGACGGCCGCGACGTGCCAGCGGTCGAGATCGGCGAGGAGAGCCTGGCGCCCTGCGGCATCAAGGTTCAGTCGATCGCCTTGCTCCAGCGCCGCCAGCGTCGTCTGGGTCGCCGACGCGGGTGGATCAGCCGAGTTCACGGCCGGGTGCGGCACGAACATGTAGCCCTCGGGCATCCGAAACCACATTCCGGAGAGCGCCTGCCAGAGCATGGCCTCGCCGTGACTGGCGCGGGCGTAGGGGGCGACCAGGGCGACGCTCCCCTCGGGCAGCTGCTTGACGGCGCCGGTGAAATACGCCGGCAGCGGCGGCGCCGTGCTCGGATAGGGCAGCACCGGGATGAGGGCGAGGATCGCCAGCGCGGACAGCGCCAGCGACACCGTCCGCGGCGCGCGATGGTCGAGGACACTGTCGACGAAGACCGCGACCAGGATGGCGGCGAACAGGAACCCCTGCAGCATCAGGCGGGCGGGCAGAATGTTGTCGATAACCGGCATCAAGAGGAGCGCGAGCGAGCCGAGGCCGGCGGTCGCCAGCAAGAAGCCCGCGGGAATCGTGCGCCGAAGGGGAATCAGCAGCAGGGCCAGGAGCGCCGCCGGCACCAGCGTGGTGCGACCGGCGATGTGGAGCGTGAAGCCGAGCGAGAGCGCGGCACACACGAGAAGAAGGCAGGTCACCAGCCGGACGGTTTCGGAGCGCCAGTTACGGTACGCCGTCCAGGCCAGTAACGCGATCAGCGGCGCGCCCAGGTAACTCCCCCATTCCCCGAGATTGCCGTGAAACCGCTGAGTCCAACCGACAAGCCAGGACGGTGCGAGCCACTGGATCCGGGTGGGGGCCAGGAAACTGAAGAGGTCGCTGACGTATTCGTTGCGCGGCTCGAGGACTCGATCGGGTCGCTGCGGACCGAGGAACTGGGTCCACAGCGGGTACGCGCCGAGCGCCAGGAAGATGGCGGCGGCCAGGGCGAGGGCGGGTACGACGTGTCGGGTAGCCTCCCAGAGGGCGGTGCGGTCCCGGCGGTGCATCGCGGCCAGCAGTCCCAGCCCGATGAGGGCGAGCAGGGCGGTGCTGGCCAGCACTTCCTCGCCGGTGACCAGCTGCGCGGCGGCCAGCACGCCGAGCGCCGTCCCCATCAGCCAGCGTGGCTGCCGGTGACGGATGAGCAGATCGTCGAGGGCAATGAGGATGAGTGGCGGAATCGGGGCGACGACCACATGGGGGTGGCCGAGGGCGTGGGCCATCATGGTCGGCGAGAATCCGTATAGCAATCCCCCGGCAGCCGCGGCGGGCAGCCGGCGCGCATAGCGGCGGATCGCCATGAAGGCCGTCCAGGCCGAGGCGCCGACTCCGAGCGTGACCAGCAGGTTGTAGGTAAAGACCGGCCCCAACAGGCCGGTCAGCGGCGACAGCATGGCAGCCGGCAGCGGGATGTCGGTGCTCCAGGTCAGGTTCGCCCCCGCCGGCAGATCGATGTAGCTGCTCAGCAGCGGGCTCAGGTGATGGGTGAGGGCGAAGTGCGACCAGCCAAGAAACCAGGCAAAGTTGATCGAGTCGCCGCCATCGCCAATCACCCGGGTAAACGGATGCGTCCAGGCTCCGGCGAACAGCAGGCCGGCCAGTGCGACATAACCGGCGAGGGCGCCGACCGCCAGGGCAACTCTCGCCGGCAAGGAGACGAAACCTCCCTCCATCCGTACTGGGAAGGGTGGAGAAGGAGGGGACTGGAGGCGGGCGACCATCGACAGCGCAACGCCCGCGGGCGACCGGCCTTGCCGGGCCGACCGCCATGCCGGCAGTACGCTAGTTCACGGTGGCCCACCCTCGTGTCCTGACGATCGACGTTGGCACCGGCACCCAGGACATCCTGGTGTTCGAGGCCGGCACGCTGATCGAAAACGCGGTTCAGTTGATCATGCCGTCGCCGACCGCGCTGCTGGCCGAACAGGTCGCGCAAGCGACCGCCGACGGAGCGGACCTGTTCCTCACCGGCGTGACGATGGGCGGCGGACCGGATCACTGGGCGGTCGAGGCGCACCTGCGGAAGGGGCTCAAGGTCTCTGCGACTCCGGACGCCGCGCGAACCTTCGATGACGACCTGACCCGGGTGGAAGCGATGGGTGTGCGAGTTGTCGACGGGCCTAACAGGACTGCCGGCGCGCGGCGGCTGGAGATGCGCGACTTCTACTTCTCCGAGCTGATGGACGCGCTCCGGAGCTTTCACGTCAGCACGACCTTCGATGCGGTGGCGGTGGCCGTGTTCGACCATGGCGCCGCGCCGCCGGGCGTCAGCGACCGGCGCTTTCGGTTCGACTATTTGCGTGAACAGGTTGAGCGCGGCACCGGGCTTACGGGTTTCGGCTTTCTCGCCGCGGAGATCCCCGCGCGAATGACGCGGATGCATGCGGTCGCCCGGACCTGGACCGGATCCGATCCACTCTTCTTGATGGATACCGGACCGGCGGCGATCCTGGGCGCGCTCGACGATCCCCGGGTCGGAGAGCTGAACCAAGTGATGGTCGCGAACCTCGGCAACTTTCACACGATTGCCGCGCTCCTGGAGGGACGGCGGATCGCCGGCCTCTTCGAGCATCACACTGGCGAGCTGAGTCGGGAAAAGCTGGAGGCCTACCTCGACGCGCTCGCGGCGGGCAGCCTCTCCAACCAGCAGGTCTTCGATGACATGGGCCACGGTGCGCTCGAGCTGGGGCCGACCGCGGGGCCAGCCGCACCGCTCGCGCTGACCGGACCCCGCCGCGGTCTGCTCGATAACTCGCGTCTTCGACCGCACCTCGCCGTTCCGCACGGCGACATGATGCTGACCGGCTGCTTTGGTCTGCTGCGAGCGCTGGCGGTTCGGCTGCCCGAGCTCGCGCCGGCCATCGACGGCCAATTGGGCGAAGCGGATTTGAAATCGGCTGAACGTCGGGCCGCCCCGTAGAATCGGAACGGCGTCACCACATTCCACAAGAGGTATCCATTGGAGCAACCCACCACCCTCGCCCAACTCCGACAGAGTGAGTACCGTGTCCTTCCCGTCAAGCAAGAGATGCGCAAGAACCTGATCCGCAAGATCAAGGCGGCGGAGGAGCTCTTCCCCGGCATCATCGGCTTCGACGGATCCGTCATTCCCCAGATCGAGAACGCCGTGCTGTCGGGCCAGGACCTCGTCTTCCTGGGCGAGCGCGGCCAGGCCAAGAGCCGGCTGATCCGATCGCTGGTGAGCCTGCTGGACGCGGAGGTCCCGGTGATCGACGGTTGCGAGATCAACGACAATCCGTATGCGCCGATCTGCCGCGCCTGCCGCGACCGCGTGGCGGCCCAGGGGGACCGGGTCAATGTGCGCTGGATCACGCCGGAGGAGCGCTACAGCGAGAAGCTGGCCACCCCCGACACCTCGATCGCCGACTTGATTGGCGAGGTCGACCCGATCCGGGTCGCCGAGGGCAAGTATCTGGCGGACGAGCTGACCATCCATTACGGCCTGGTGCCGCGCACCAACCGCGGCATCTTCGCCATCAACGAGCTCCCCGATCTCGCGGAACGGATCCAGGTGGGCCTGCTGAATCTCATCGAGGAGCGGGACGTCCAGATTCGCGGCTTCAAGCTTCGCCTGCCGATCGACGTCTACGTGGTCGCGAGCGCGAATCCGGAGGATTACACGAACCGCGGGCGCATCATCACGCCCCTCAAGGACCGCTTCGGGGCGCAGATCCGCACCCACTATCCGCGAAACGTCGACGATGAAATCCGGATCGTGGAGCAGGAGCGCACCGATTTCCAGGACCACGAGCTGTCGGTGGTGATGCCCGACTTCATGAAAGAGATCGTCGCCGAGGTGACGCAGCTGGCCCGCCGCAGCCCGAAAATCAACCAGCGGTCTGGCGTCAGCGTCCGGATCTCGATCACGAACTACGAGAATCTCGCCTCCAACGCCTCGCGGCGCGCCCTGCGCACCGGCGAAACCGAAGCGGTCCCCCGCATCACCGACCTGCCCTCCATCATCCCATCCAGCGCCGGAAAGTTGGAGATGGAAACCTGGGAAGAAGGTGACGACCAGACGGTGCTGGAGAAGATCATCAAAACCGCGGTACTGAACGTCTTTCGGCGGCACTTCGAGATCAGCCAGTTCAACGAGCTCGTCCAGCGTTTCGACGGGGGATTGACCTTCGAGGTTTCTGAAGGCCAGCCGGCCGACCGCTATGCCGCCATCCTGCGCGAGCTGCCCGGAATGGACAAAGCGTTGAAAAGCCTGGGACTGGAGAAACGTCCGGCGCTGGCCGCTTCGGGCGTCGAGTTCGTGCTGGAAGGCCTCCACCTGAGCAAGCGGATCAACAAGACCGAGCTCGATGGGGCGGCGATCTACGCCGGCTGAATGATCGCGCGATCAAACCGGTACGAGCGCTGGGACGGATCGCAGGAGCCCTTCGGCCGCGACGCGGAGGACCTGTTCGACCGCCTGGCCGAGGACCTCTTCCAGGGCGGGGACTTCGACTACGCCCTGCATCGGTTGATGAGTCGCGGCTGGCGCGACCGGCAGGGCAGGCGTCTGCCTGGCTTCGAGGAGATGCTGGAACGCCTCCGCCAGAAACGCCTTCAGCAGCTGAAGCGGTACAACCTCAACGACGTCTTCAGCAACATCCGCGAGCGGTTGAACGACATCCTTCGCCGTGAGCGACAGGGGATCAACGAGCGGCTCGACCAGGCGCCGGACAGCGCCAGGCGGGTGTTGCAACGGATCGCCAAGAAGAAGCTGCAGGAGCTCGATAGCCTGCCGGAGGACGTGGGCGGCACGATGCGCAAGCTCAACGACTACTAGTTCATGGATGAAGGAGCCGCACAGGCCTTCCAGCAGCTGTTGGAGGAGCTCAAGCAACAGGTCTCGCAGACCTACTTCAAGAACATGACGCGCACCATGCAGCAGCTGAAGCCCGAGCATCTGAGCGAGATCAAGGAGATGCTCCGGGCCCTCAACCAGATGCTGCGCGACCGGCTGGAGGGGAGACCGCCGAAATTCGAGCAGTTCATGCAGCGCTTCGGCCATTTCTTCGGCCCCAACCCGCCCAAGAATCTCGACGAGCTGGTCCAACAACTGGAGCGGCAGATGGCGCAGATGGAGTCGCTGATGCAGTCGCTCTCGCCCGAAATGCGCCAGCAGATGCAGGATCTGCTCGCCTCGACGCTCAATGATCCCGAGCTGCAAGACCAGATGGCGGAGCTGGCGGCGCACCTGGAGTTGCTGTCGCCGCGCCCGGGACTGGGCAGTCGTTATGCCTTCTACGGTTCGGAGTCGCTACCGCTGCAGGAAGCCATGGGGCTGATGGAGCGCTTACAGGGCATTGAAGACCTCGAGGCCGCCCTGCGCGAGGGATACCAGGGGCGCCAGCTAACCCCGGAACAATCGGCGCAGCTCCAGCAGTTGTTGGGGCCCGACGCGCGCCAGGCGGCCGACCAGATGAGCGAACTGGCATCGCAGCTGGAAAAGAAGGGGTACGTGCAGCGCGGCCGCCGCGGGATGGAGCTCACCCCACGCGGGATGCGCCGGATCGGCCAGAAGGCGCTCCGGGATCTCTACACCCGGCTGAAACGCGACCGCTTCGGCGACCACCCGATCACTGTCCGGGGGTTGGGCTCGGAGCGGTCTGATGAGACAAAGGTCTACGAGTTCGGCGACGCCTTCAACCTGCAGGTCGAGCAGACGCTGATGAACGCCCTGCGGCGCGACGGCCCGCGGCGGCCGATCCAGCTCAAGACCGACGACTTCGAGGTCTACCGGTCGGAGTTCAGTGCCCAGTCGGCGACCGTGCTGATGATCGACATGAGCCGGTCAATGCCGCTGCGCGGCTACTTCTATGCGGCGAAGAAGGTGGCGCTGGCCCTCGATGCGCTGATCCGCAGCCAGTTCCCGCGCGACTTTCTCCAGGTGATCGCCTTCAGCGACTACGCGCGCCCGGTCAGGCCTCATCAGCTGGCCGAGCTCACCTACAACGAATCGATCTACGGCACCAACATCCAGCACGGCCTGATGCTGGCGCGCCAGTTCCTCAATCGGCACAAGACCGGGAACAAGCAAGTCATCATCGTCACCGATGGCGAGCCGACCGCGCACATGGAAGGCCAGCAGGCCGTCTTCTTCTACCCGCCCCTACCCGAGACGTTCCACAAGACGCTGCTCGAGGTGCAGCGCTGCACCCGGGAGCACATCGTCATCAACACCTTCATGCTCGACAACGACTACCACCTGGTGTCCTTCGTCAAGCAGATGACGCGCATGAACGGCGGCCGCGCCTTCTTCGCCAGCGCCGATCGGCTCGGCGACTACGTGCTCCTCGACTACGTCGATCGAAAACGTAAGGCCAGCCGTTGACGGGAGCCCCATGACTAAAGCCATGCGGTTTGGAATCCAGACGGGACCGCAGCATGTGAGTTGGGGCGAGCTGGTCGACATCTGGCAGGTCGCGGATGGCCTGAGCTTCGACACCGCCTGGACGTTCGATCATTTCTTTCCGATCATGTCCGATCCCAAAGGGTCCCAGCTGGAGGGTTGGGTCGCCTTGACGGCGCTCGCAATGAAGACCCAGCAGGTGCGGGTGGGAACCCTGGTCACCGGCATCACCTACCGCGAGCCGTCGGTGCTGGCCAAGATGGGGGCAACCCTGGATGTCATCACCGGCGGCCGCCTGGAAATGGGCCTGGGCGCGGCCTGGTTCCAGGGCGAGCACGAAGCACTGGGCATTCCATTTCCTCCCGTCGCGGAGCGAATCAAGCGGCTCGGCGAGGCGTGCGAGGTGATTCGGCGGATGTGGACAGAAGACGCCGCTACGTTCGATGGTCAGTACTACCAGCTGAAAGAGGCGTACTGCAATCCCAAGCCGGTGCAAAAGCCACACCCTCCGATCCTTATCGGGGGCGGGGGCGAGCAGCTGACGCTCAAGATGGTGGCGCGTTACGCGGACGCGTGGAATGCCTTCGGGGCACCCGATGTCCTGCGCCACAAGATCGAGGTCCTTGAAGGTCATTGTCGAGCCATCGGACGCGATCCACAAACAATCGAGAAGTCCGTCAATGTGCCCCCGGTGCTGAGCAAGGACGCGTCGAAGCTGGACGCGATGCTGGCCGACATGGCCTCGCGTCGCGCCATGACCCTGGACGAGGCGAAGGCGGGCATGCTGTGGGGCTCACCCGACCAGGCGATCAAGAAGATCGAGGCCTATCGCGATATGGGCGTGACCCACATCATCCTCTCGCTGCGGGCGCCGTATGACGCGTCGCAACTGGAACTCTTTGCCAGGGAAGTCATCCCGGCGGTTCGTCAGCAGGTTCCCGCGGCTCGCTAGGATCCGCCCGGCGTGAAGCGCGACCGAATCGCCGAGCACAACAAGCAAATGTGGGAGCGGCTGGCCAAGGCCGCGATGAACTACACCCGCCCGTTTGGCCGGCCACCGAAATCCAGGGCCGGGATGCGCCGCTTCATGGATCCACGCGGCCGCCTCAAAGGGATACGCCTGCAGGGGGCTCGGGTTCTCGGCCTTGCTGCCGGTGGGGGATGGGACCCGGTGATCTTCGCGAAGCTGGGGGCGGACGTCACGGTCTTCGACATCTCACCGACGCAGTTGAAGACGGTGCGCGAGCTGGCGGCCCGGCAGCGGGTCAATGTCCGGCTGGTGCGGGGCAACATGAAGGACCTTTCCGTCTTCAAGGACGCCAGCTTCGATGTCGTCTGGCACTGTCACTCCCTGGTGTTCATCGATGACGCGGTACGGGTGCTGAAGGAGGTCGGCCGGGTACTGGCGCCCGGTGGCACCTACCTGCTCTCCACCATGCACCCGACAACTCTGCGGCTGTACGGGACATTCAAGGACGGCGGCTGGCGGCCGAAGCTGAGCTATTTCGTCGATGAGCCAGTGCCCTATCTCAGCGAATGGGATATGACCTGGACGCTGGGCAGCAAGAAGCTGGTGGCGCCAACCATCGAGTTCGGCCACCGGTTCGAGACCATCGTCAACGGGATGGTGGCCGGCGGCATGGTGGTCGATGGAATCTGGGAATTCTCGCCCGGACCAGCAGAGCCGGATGCCGTGCCCGGCAGCGAGGCCCACCTGGACACGCTCTTCCCCGCCTTCATCGAAGTGCGCGGCCGGAAGCTTGCCGCGGGCGCGCCGCCGCTCCGTACGCCGAAAGCAGCGCGTTCCGCTGTCGCGGCGAAAGGTACTTCACAGCCTCGCGGACGGTGACGCCGGAGGCGCGGTCGCAACGAGGGAGCAACCACGCGTACACGCGCTCGGGCTGCTTCTTGCCGGTCTCCCGGAGCACCCAGCCGATCGCCTTGCGAATGAAGAATTCCCTTTCGTCGAGCATTCGGTCCGCATAGCGGCCGAACCGCTCGAAGTCGCCTGCGCCGCGACGCAGTTGGGGAAGCAACGCCAGAAGCGCCGCGCGGCGAATCCAGAAGTCGTCATCGACCGACCATCGGTCGAGGACGTCGACCAGCCCCGCCGAACGTTCCGCCAGGGGGCCCGTGACTGCGATGGCCAGCTCATCGACGAAGGCCCAGGTTTTCGACTCGCGGATCAGGCGCTCGAGCAGGCTGATGTCAGCTGGCCGGAGGAGTGGTTCGAATGCCTCCAGGAGAAGCACCGCCACCATCCGCAGTTCGAAGACCGACCGGCCCCATAGCGTCCGAACCAGCTGGAGCAGGGCATCGCGGTCGAGCGCGGGCGGCCGCCGCGGGATGGTGTTGACCAGCTGCCGCATGGCCGGCAGGGGGACGCCGAGGAAGCTGAGGTCGCTCTTCAAATACGCCTTTTCGGCCAACCCCCGGGACGGGTTGCGATCGCGCTGCAGCTCCGCCTCGATCAGGCGGGCAAGCTCAGCGCCGGACGGCCTCGTGGAGTTTGGGGAGGACTTGCTTACCGAACACCTCGATCCATTCGAGCTGGTTGCGGCCCACGTTGTGGAGGTAGACGCGGTCGAAACCAAAATCAATGAACTTCTGGATTTCGCGGCAATGCGCGTCCGGATCGGACGAGATCAACATCCGCCCCTCAAAGTCCTCCGGCCTGACCAGCTTCGCCATCTGCTCGAAATCACGAGGCGACCGGATATCGGCCTTCGGAAACTTCATGCCACCGTTCGGCCATTCGGTCAGGGCGTTTTGCATCGCCTCCTCATCGGTGGGGGCCCAGGAAAGGTGCAGCTGGAGGATCTTGGGCATCGTGCTCGGATCCTTGTCGGCCTTGAGGGCGCCTTTCACGAATCGTTCGAAGACGGTCTCGATCTTCTCCTCAGGAGCGCCCACGGTGATCAGCCCATCGCAGAACTGTCCGGTTCTCTCGGCCGTTACCGGGCCGGCGGTGGCCACGTAGATTGGAGGCGGCTCCTCGGGCATCGTCCACAGCCGAATGGTCTCCATCTTGTAATGGCGTCCCTCGTGCTTGACATCCTTGCCGGTGAACAACTTCTGCATCAGCTCGATGGCCTCGAAAAGCCGGGTGATGCGTTCGGCGACCTCCGGCCAGTATCCGGCCACCACGTGTTCGTTGAGCGCTTCGCCGGAGCCGAGACCGAGCCAGAAGCGGCCCGGATACATCGCTGCCATGGTGGCGGCCGCCTGGGCGATCACCGCCGGGTGGTATCGGAAGGATGGACAGGTCACCCCGGGACCGATGTCGCCTTTGGTGTGCTCGGCGGCAGCCACCATGAACGCCCAGACGAAGGCAGCGTTGCCTTGCTGCGGTATCCAGGGCTGGAGGTGGTCCGCCGCCATGACTCCGGAGAATCCGGCCGCTTCCGCCTTTTCACAGAAGCCAACCAGCTCTTTGGGATGAAACTGCTCCAGCATCGCGGCGTAACCGATCTGGGCCACGGGCGATCCGCCTAGCGGTTGTAGGGCGTGCCGTCCGACATGCTCGACCCTCGCGGCCGCGCGAAGGAGGCGAGCGCGGCGCCGGCGGCGAGCACAACCAGAGCGAGGACAAAGTGCTTGAGCCGGAACGTCGGTCCCGGCATGATCAAGCTTTCGCTTGACGTGCGGACGAACAGGTAGAAGACCGCAGCCGCGGCTCCGATAAAGGCGAGCACGATGCCGGCGAAGAAAGCCATCGGGCTGTTTTCCAGTGGGTTATCTTGCATCGGTCCTCCTTGGTCGCGTCAGCGGCTGAGCAGGATCAATGAAAGGATCCCGAACGCCGCGCAGTAGTAAGCAAATGGATCGAGCCGTCCCACCCGAAAGTATCGCATGAGATAGGCCACGCTCAGGAAGGCCGCAACTCCGGCGACCACACCACCGAGCAGGTAGACGGGCAAGTGCGGCAGCGCGACCGGGGTGAACAGATCCGGGATTTTTAGGACGCCGGCGCCGAAGATCACCGGGGTGGCGAGGAGAAACGCGAAGCGCGCCGCGGCCTCGTGGGTCAGGTTCGCGAACAGCCCGGCGACCATACTGCTGCCCGAGCGCGAGATTCCCGGCAAGAGCGCGAGAATCTGCGCGGAACCGATGCCGATGGCGCTCCGGACGCTGAGCTCCTCGAGTGAAGTCCGGCCCTCTTCGAACGCCGCAGCCCGGCGACGCAATCGCTCGCCGGCAAACATGATCCCGCCGTTGACGATCAAGAACACAGCGGCCGCCCGGGGGCTGGCAAAGAGGGCCTGGACCTGCTTCTGGAACAACACTCCGGCGATCCCGACGGGGACCGTTCCGGCGATCAGCCGCCAGCCCAGTCGCTCGTCGGGCGTGCCATGCATCCGTCCGTCGATCACGCTGCGCAGGACGCCCCGCCCGATGGCGAGCCAATCGCGCCAGAAGTAGATCAGGAGGGCGGTGGCGGTGCCGACATGAAGCAGCACCACGAACGCCAGGAAGGTGGGGTCGGCCTGGTCGATGTTCCAGCGAAGCAGCTTGGGGAGGATGACGGTGTGGCCCAGGCTGCTTACCGGGAAGAGCTCGGTGACCCCCTGCAGCAATGCCAATACGAGGGCCTGGAAAACGGACATTGTTTCCTATGATGCTGGAATGACATCGCGTCCGGTCGTCGTCCTGGCCGGCGGCGTCGGCGCGGCGCGTTTCCTGCGCGGCCTGGTGCGGGCCGTGCCGCCGGAGGACATCGTCGTCATCGGCAACACGGGCGACGACATGTGGTGGCAGGGGCTCTACATCGCCCCGGATCTCGACACCGTGACCTACTGGCTGGCCGGGGTGGCGGATGAGGCCCGCGGCTGGGGAATTCGGGACGACACCTTTACCGCGCAGGCGACGCTCGCCAAACTCACTGACGCCTCCTGGTTTCAGCTGGGCGACCGCGACCTGGCCACCCATCTGTATCGCACCGGGCGGCTTACGTCAGGTGCGCCCCTGCACACGGTCACGGCTGAGCTCGCTGAACGCCTGGGCGTGCGCAGCCGGATCCTGCCCATGTGCGATGAGCCGGTCGAGACCCGGCTCAAGACCGACGCCGGCGACCTTCACTTCCAGGAGTATTTCGTGCGAGAGCGGTGCCGGCCACAGGTGCGCGAGATCTACTGGACCGGGATGAACGCGGCCCGGCCGGCGCCTGGCGTCGCCGAGGTGTTGTCGGCTTCCCGGGCGGTGCTGATCGCGCCCAGCAATCCGAGCATCAGCATCGGTCCGATTCTCCGTGTCCCCGGCATGCGGCAACTGGTCGCCGCGGTTCGAGCCCGAACCGTCGCGATCTCGCCGGTGATCGCCGGCCGGGCCGTCAAGGGGCCGACGGTCGAACTGCTGCGGGCCGAGGGCATCCGGCCAGATGCGCTCGGCGTGGCGGAGGTTTACCGGAATGTCGCCCAGGGCTTTGTCCTCGATTCGGCCGATGCCTCGCTCGCCCCTGCGATCGCCGGCATGGGCTACCGAATTGCTGTCCGCCCAACCATGCTCGACGACACCGAGGCCGCCCGCGACGTCGCGAGAGCCGCGCTCGATGTGCTGCACCAGCCGGCGGCTGCGTGAAACTCGCCATCGTCGTCCCCGTCAAATCGCCGCGGCGGGCGAAACATCGGCTGGCGCCGCTCCTCACGGAGCCCGACCGAGAACGGCTCGCTGCCACCATGGCCAGCGATGTTTTCCAGGTGGTGGGCGCTCTCTGGGACTACGGCCGCTTCGTGATTTCGGATGATCCCGAAGTCCTGGAAGAAGGGCGTCGCTTCGGGCTCGACCCGCTGATCGACCGCGTAAGCCAGGGGCAGAGCGCCGCCGTCCAGCAAGGCTTCGCCGCCGCCTGGGAGCGGGGCTACACCGCCGCCCTGACGATTCCGGGCGACGTGCCGGGGGTGACGGCGACGGAGCTCGCAGAGTTGTGTGCCTATCGGCCGGAAATCGAGGTGGTGCTCGCGCCGGATCGTGATCGTCTGGGGACGAACGGTTTGCGGCTGGTACCGCCGCACGCCATCACGCTTCGGTTCGGCGAGGACTCGTTCAACCTTCACCGGGCGGAAGCGGTTCGGGCGCATCGCAGTTTCGCCGTGCACGTGATCGCGGGGCTGGAGCACGACCTGGACCGGCCGGACGACATCGCGAGCTTCATGCAGCTCGGCCGCGACACGGCGACCCTTCGCTTGCTGCAGGAGTTCAAGGCCGCCGAGCGCCTCCTCGCCAGCACGCCGCCCGTCGGTTGAATCCGGTCTCGATCTTTGCGGTCCCCGGACTCCCGGAGATCGTCAACGGAGCATCCCTGGCGACGTTGCTGCTTGATGGCATCGGGCGGCTCGGCTTGTCGCTCGAGGCGGGCGACGTCGTCGTCGTAACACAGAAGGTGGTCTCGAAAGCGGAAGGGCGCGTGCGAGCCCTCGAGGGTGTGGTCCCCTCAACCCGCGCGATCGAGATCGGCAATCGCATTGGCTTCGACCCGAGGCATGTCGAGCTCATCCTGTCTGAGTCGGTGCGCATCGTTCGGGAAGCCCCCCGCGTCCTGATCACCGAGACGCGGCATGGCTTCGTGTGCGCCAATGCCGGCGTTGACCGATCCAATACGGGGGGCCGAGAGTTGGTCGTGCTGCTGCCGGAACGTCCCGACGAGTCCGCCCGCCGGCTGCGGGACAGCCTGAAGGAGCGATCCGGCGTCGCACCGGGCGTCGTCATTTCTGACAGCTTCGGCCGGCCCTGGCGCGAAGGTCAGGTCAACGTCGCGATCGGCGCCGCCGGGGTGACGGCGTTGCGTGATTATCGGGGCCAGCGCGACCCTGATGGCTACGAGCTCCAGGGTACCGAGCTTGGCGTTGTGGATGAGCTCGCTTCCGCAGCCGAGCTGGTGATGGGCAAGCTCGATCGGGTCCCGGCCGCTCTGGTACGCGGCGCCGGGGTTGCGGGTGACGATACCGTCCGCCGCTTGCTGCGAGATCCGGCAACCGACCTGTTTCGGTGACTGCCGAGTCCCTCCCGCCGAGCGGGGGAGGGTCAGGGTGGAGGCGGATATGATTTCGCCATGAACGTGCGCGTCGTGCTGTTTGCCAAGCCGCGCGAGTTGGTGGGGCAGCCCAACATCGATCTGGCGCTTCCGGCGGGCGCGACCGCCGCCGATGCCTGGAGCCAGCTGAGCACCCGCTACGATCTCGGTCCGCTGCCGCGCTCGTTCCGCTGCGCGGTCAACTCCGAGTACGCCGGCTGGGACGATCCCCTCAAGGACGGTGATGAGCTGGCCGTGATTCCACCCGTGAGCGGGGGTGCCATCGGCCAGCGCCGCGGCATCGTGGCGTTGCGCGATGTTCCCCTCGATCCAAACGCGATCGGTGAGGGCATCCGCAGCGACGCCGATGGTGCGCTGGTCGTATTTCAGGGCATCGTCCGCTCGCACTCACGTGGCAAGCAGGTACGCGCCCTGGTTTACGAGGCCTACGGTTCGATGGCCACCAAGCAGATGGAAGCCCTCGCGGACGAGGCTCGCCGTCGCTGGCCGATTCTGGACCTCGCGATCGTCCACCGAATCGGGACGCTGCAGGTGGGTGAGATCAGCGTGGTGATCGCCGTTGCGGCCTCCCATCGGGGAGAGGCATTCGACGCCTGCGAGTGGTTGATCGACGAACTGAAGCACACCGTGCCGATCTGGAAGAAGGAGGTCTATACCGAAGGGGAGGCCTGGATCGACGACCGGCCCTAGGCTCGGTTGTCCCCTCCCTAGCTAGGGCGAGGGCAGGGTGGGGTATTGGGCGATAGCGGGATAGAATACGGCCCGACGCGGGAGTAGCTCAGCTGGTAGAGCGCCTGCCTTCCAAGTAGGTGGTCGCGGGTTCGAGTCCCGTCTCCCGCTCATTGTTGAGCTTGAACGCCAGAGCAGGTCCCCGACCTGCCTGTCGTTACGGCGTGGTTGGGTCAAAATCTGCGACGTAAACGCCTACCTGGCAGAGCTCAACATCGCGATTACGCGCCTGAGAGCTAAGGTATGACAAGTTTCCTCACAATGCTCTCGGTCTCTCACCTCGTGCAACCAATCATTGTCGGCGGCGTGCTGGCGTTTCTCACCGCAAATATCCTGATGAACGCTGCGGTGAAAGCCATGTCAACGACCGTCAACGGTTGGAGCACCATCTTGAAATGCGGACAGCCTGGCAATGGCATCCTCCTACGGGCCGGATGCGCCAAAATCCTGCCCGGCACCAATGTGGCGCAAGAGGCTGCGTACTGGACAACGGTCGTCGACGGCGCCGGGCGGAGGCTGAACGGCCAGCACCAGTACGTCCTGCATTTTCCTGCAGGACAACTCCCGCCCAACGATGCATTCTGGTCGCTGGCAATGACCGATGTCGTAGGTTACATGGTGCCTAACCCAATCGATCGCTACAGCGTCGGCGGTCGCTCCGGCCTCGTGTCGAACGCCGATGGCTCAATCGATATCAATATTCAGCGCACGGCGCCTGCAGGGCACGACTCCAATTGGCTGCCGGCACCGGCAGGCAATTTCAAGCTGATGCTGCGCGCCTATCTGCCCGGCCGCGCTGTCCTTGACGGCGAATACCACGTGCCGCCAGTCATGAAACGGCACTGATATGAACCGGTTGATTCTGAAGTACGCGTATCCCATTACGTTCGCCATATTGGCGGTCCTCGCATGGGTCGTCTATAGGGAGTTCTCTGTGCGGAGGAGCGAGCTCATTCCGTTCGCCGTCGTGGCAGGCCTCGTATGGGGACTCGGCACGTTCGTTTTCATTTATTTCTGGCCGCGTCTCACGTACAGTGCCTTCAAGAGAGCAGTACAGCATGGCCTCGGCGGCGACCCAATCCCCGTCAATACACTGTACGCGGTGCCCAAGCTCGCGTCGCCCTCGGCGCCGACCTCCAGCTTACTCGCAACAGGGACCGACGAGGTGCTCTACATTGGCGGGTGGCTCGACCTCTCCAAAGGCCCTCAAGTCTTGCACGTTCCGGACATGGCAGGCCGTTACTACAGCGTCCAGTTGACTGATCCGTCGGACGGCACGGATTTTGCCTACGTCGGCAAACGCTGCACAGGAACCGAGGCTGGCGAGTATCTGATTAGCGGGCCGGGCTGGAAAGGAACCGTGGCGCAGGGAATGACACTGATTTCTTCGCTGAACAATTCGGTGCTCGTTATCGGTCGTGTATTAGTCGAGAGCGCCAATGATCTTCCGACGGCGTACAGGCTTGCGAAGCAGATACAGCTAACACCGCTCAGTCACTGATAACCCGATCTTTTCAGGAGCTGCATTCATGCAGTCAGGAGCCCAAGCCCTTGGCCATCAGCGTCTCGCCGATCATGACATCGGACCGGGCGATCAATTCTGTGAACAAGGGTGTGGCTGCGGCATGTACTTTGCTCGCACTGTGGGCTGCGAACGCTGCGTCGTCGGCATATACCTCGGTAGTCCAGAACATCAGTGGATCGTCCTTGGAGCGGTGGACGGCGTAGAGGAGAGTGCCAGGCTCCTTCTTTGCTTGTTCGAGCAACGGCGCGAAGGCCGCGACGTACTCGTCAGCCTTACCTTCCTTAACGGCAACCCGGGCGACGATGGCGACGTGTGACATTAGATCCTCCTCGTTACCGGTATGAGCCGAGGGTAGCCGCCGGACGCCGGCAGCTGGAGCAACGTGAAGTTGCCGTGTCAGCCGGTTTCGAAGTCCAATTCGAGTTCCTGCAATCTCTCTTTGTCGGCTATGAGCGCGACAGCGGCGATGCGCTCGCCGCTCACTTCGAAGGTGAAGACCACGCGTGGCTGGCCGCCTGGAATCCAGACCGCGCCCAAAGATCCGTTGACCATGGCCGGCTTGGCACCACCGAGCTTGCCGACGAACGATCGTGCCACTTGCTCCGAGCCGCGGACTTCGACGGCGCCGAGCGCCACCGCCGCCTGGTCGGCGCGCAGGATTACCGAAGGATCGAGATATTGGAGCAGGGCGACGAAGTCCCGATTCTTGGATGCTGCCAGGAAAGCATCGACGATCTTGTAGTGCCTTGCTCGATCTGACATCGCGCTGGTGTCCACCTGCTGGACTCTGCGCCGAGCACGGCTAGCAAGCTGGCGAGTGGCGGCGGCACTGCGGTTAAGGATGGGGGCGATCTCCTCGAAAGGAACCTCGAACATGTCGTGAAGCACGAAGGCGACCCGCTCGCTCGGTGTAAGCGTATCCAGCACAATGTGGAGCGCCAAACCAATCGAGTCGGCAAGCAAGGCTTCCTGTTCGGGATCGCTGCGCTCGTCTTGGCTAGCAATGGGTTCCAGCGCCTCGAGATCGAATGGCACCTCCGGCCTGGCGCGCCGCGCCTGCAGCACATTGAGGCAGAGCCGTGAGACGACGGTCGTGAGCCAGCTGCCCAAGTTCGCGACCCCCGACGCGTCGGAGCGGCTCGCCCGCAACCAGGCGTCCTGGACGGTGTCTTCAGCTTCGGTTCGTGAGCCGAGCATCCGGTAGGCGAGGGCGTTTAGGCGGGCGCGGTGCTCCTCGAATCGCGCTGCCAGCCAATCATCATCACTCACGTCACATTCCGCCATTGAGAACGGTCATACCTATTAGACCGTCGATCGAGCGCCGATGTGACGAATCTTGCGGAAAAGGAGCGAGGTTATGTCTCCGACAGCTAAAGCCGCCGAACTCGTCGGACCCATGATGCGGATGCAAAACCCGGCAATGATCATCACCGATCCGGGAAGGAGAATGGCTCGAGCGACGAGGTTATGCTGCTTGGACATTTTGGCCGCCGTCACATTCGCCCGCCGGGATCCGTCATCCATAGTGGAGGCGGCCACCATGCCACCCAACATCCCATCCAAAGGAGAACCGACTTGACCAAGATCTCTCTCGCCCCGTACATCAACTTCCAGGGCAAGGCTCGCGAAGCCATGGAGCACTACCACAAAGTCCTCGGCGGCAAGCTCGAGATGTTCGCCGCGGACGAGCACGGCCGGCCCAGGCCCGCGGCTGAGGGCGACCCCATCATGTACGCGCAGCTCGAGTCGGACGGCGTCGTCATCGTCGCCTCCGACGGCCAGCCCAAGTACGCGCCGAAAGTCGGTGAGCACATCGGCCTGCAGATCCGCGGCAGCGACCGCGCGCAGCTGTCGGGCATCTTCGACGGGCTGGCCGATGGCGGCCAGGTGAAGATGCGGCTCACCGATCAGCCCTGGGGCACTTCAGGCTGGCTGACGGACAGATTCGGCATCAACTGGAACATCGACATCGAGAAATCCTGAAGGGCCGCGTGGGCGACGAATGGCTGACCGAGCCCTTTGAGGCCAACCTCCCGCACATGCGGCAGGTCGCGTTTCGCCTGTTGGGATCGAGCGCGGAGGCCGATGACGCATCCAGGAGGCCTGGCTCAGGGAGCCGCGTCGACGTGCACAGGGCTCCGCATGCCGAGTTATCTATTCGGATCACCGAGTGGTTCAGAATCCCGTCTTCCGCTCTCTGGGTGATTTCATGGCGCGGTAGCCGGCACCGGCACGCAGGGCGTCAGCCGTAAGCTCGGTCGGCCGCGCTAGCAAGTTTGACCGCCACCGGCTGGATACCCTGATCAAGGATGTCCATCCTGACTCCGGCGTTTAAGGTCGGCGGCAGGGTCGCGCTCTACTTAGCGCTTGGTTGTGCATCGGCATTTGTGCTGCTCCAGGGATTGACTGGCCAATTCGCATATTATGGTTTGCTCGCGATGCCGGTGCTCGCGCTTTGGGTGATCGGGGGGGCCGTCATTCCCGTTCTTAAGCTCGATCGGCGGATCGGTCGGGCGTACATCCTCGGAAGTGCCGGAACCGTGGCCGCTGCGGTCGTGCTTGCGGTCGTCTTGCTCATCCTCTCACCACGGACGCCCAGCAAGACCATCTTGGTGCCCACCCTTCTTCTTGGGCTGATGCTTGGGATCGGTGCCGGGGCGTTGTTTCCGCTCGAGCGGCGGACTGGCTAGGGGAACAGATCTAGCTGTCGGACGGCAATAGCTACTGCGACGAACTCGCATGGCCTTGAGCTCGACCAGAGCCAATCCGATGAGTCAATCGCTCAGATGAGGATCTCCGGTTACTGAAACCCGGAATAGGGCAGAGGGCCACCAGTTCCAACGGCCGAGGATCACGGCGATCGAAGGCACCAGGAGCGTGCGGACAAAGAATGTGTCCAGCAGGATCGCAAAGGCAATCGTAAAGCCGAGTTGGCGCGACTGACCTGAGTTTCCGGCGATGGCGAGAACGGTAAAGGTGCCGGCGAGGATGAGCCCGGCCGAGGTGATTGTTCCGCCCGTGTGTTCAACGGCGCGGATGAGTGCATCTCCAAGCGGCTGATGCTGCGCCTCCTCGCGGACGCGGGTCATCAGCAGAATGTTGTAGTCCTCGCCGAGGGCCATCGCAAAGATAAAGAGAAGGATCGGAATCACAAAGTTGATGCTCGAGTCGCCGCCCAGCTTGATAAAGATGAACCCGGCAAACCCAAGCGCGGCGAGGTAGGACAGCGCCACGGTGGCAACGAGGTAGATCGGTGCAACCAGGCTGCGCAGGAGCAAGGCAAGGAGGACGGCAAGCGCAGCCATGACCACCGGGGCGATCGCAAACAGATCGGTCGTCGAGTAATTGTTGATGTCATGGGCCACCGCGTCTGGGCCGAGCACGCCGCTATCCTGAGCACCGGCGCTTGCGGCGACGTTTCCCAACGTCGAGCGCACTTCAGGAATTGCCTCGATCGCTGACTGACTTCCGGCCGGGCCTGCGGAGAGCACCGCATAGAACTGCACGGTCCGACCGTCGGCACTGATGAACTGCGCGGTGCTCCGATAGGTCTCGTAGGCGGCTAGCGTGAGCGAGATTCCAGCCGGCGGCGCAGGCGGGAGCGCGGACGCCGGCCCGAACCGCGCATGCAGGCCGACCAGCTGATCGACCGAAATCGTCGTGCCATTGGGGTCAAGAGCACCGGATACGGATCGAAAGACGCCTGCCGAGCCTAGTAGTCGATCCGCGACGGCGACGCTGTCGGCATGGTCCCAGATGGGGGCAGCGAAGCGGAGCAAGAGGTCTTCGGGATTGCGGTTGGATGCCGGGAAGTGCGCCGCCAGCGCGGCATCGCCCGCACCGGAATCGCTTGTGGAGGGAGCCGCTGATGCGAACCCGCCAACGGTGAACCAGGCGAGACCTGCCGACATGACGGCGAAAAGGGCCGCCCCTATTGGGAGGACGATCAACGGACGGTGCACGATGCGAGCGGCCACGTGTCCCCAGCCACCCATCATCTGTTGGCCCGGCCTTGGCCGGGTTGGCCAGAAGGCGACCCGGCCGAAAATCGCGAGCAGTGCTGGGAGCAACGTCAGTGCCGCTCCAAGCATGACCGCCACGCCGAGGGCCAGCGATGGACCAAGCCCGCGATACAGGGTAAAGGAGGCCAGGGCTAAGCAGACCAGCGCGGCAATGACCGTCAGGGCGGAGTAGGTAATCGACACGCCGACCCGGGTCATCGCTTTCATCAGCGCATCGGAAGGAGTAGCGCCGCGACGGATTTCCTCGCGGACGCGGAAGACGAGGAACAGTCCGTAGTCCGTGCCGGCACCGATAAGTAATACCGGGAGCAGCGTTTGCGTGGCGATCGATACAGGCAGCCCAAGCTGACTGGCCTTAGCGATCAACGGTCCCGACGCCAGCAGCGCAAGGACAGCAGGCAGCAACGTAATCAGCGGCGCCAACACCGCGCGGTAGACCACGAAGAGCAGCACGATGACGAACAGAACGCTGAACACGCGAATGTTTGTCCCGGTCTGCGATGCCGAGGACGCCGCGTCGGTCGCATGCGCCAGGGGCCCCGTGAGATGGAAGCCCAGACCGGCTGGTGGCTGCGTCTCGGCAAAGAGGCTGCGTATCCGGTTGACCAGGTCTGGATTACCGGCGTTGCCGCCGCTCGAGGCGGTAACAACGAGGGCCTTTCGTGCCTGCCCATCCGCCGATCGCCCTTGATCGTGGACGCTAAGGACTCCCGTCAACCCTGCCGTCACCTGCTCAACCCGATCGATGGCGTCCCCATCTGCGGCGGTCAAGGCGCCATCTGACCTGGACGCGATGATCAGGGCGGTCGCCCCAACGTTGGTGGTCTGAAACGGCGTGGCGAGCGCCGCGGCATGCTGACTCGGCGCGCTCGAGGGGAGGAACTGAGCGTTATTCGATTGGGTCACGCTGGGCAGGCTCGGCAGCGTCCGCGCCGCAGCGATGGTGCCAACGATCCAGAGGGCAACGATCGGCCAGCGGAACCGGATATCGAAGCGTGCGATGGCCTGGAACGTGGCGGTGGTCTCGGCTAGCCGCCGCCCGTGGATAGCGCAAAGGGTGTGGGGAGCGGGAGCATTGCAGCTGCGAGGACAATGCCCAGCAGGAGGCTGCCTGCGACCAGGGTTTGCCGCGAAGATGCGCCCCGCCAATGGTCGCGCCAGTCGGCAAGGGCCAGCCGAGGCGCCTCGCTAAGGTAGTTGATGACATGCACCAGCATGGCGGCGAACCAGATATAGGAAGAGGCGTGATGCACGGGCGCCCAGGCAAAACCGAACCGGTAGCCGAACAGCCAGAGCTCGACCCCGGTCCCGAACACGACGAGGGTCAGCACGACCGTTACCGGACCCAGCAGGCGCATCGCCGGCCGCGGTGGCCCAGCTGCGCGATACAGGGGGGCGCCGGTGTAGTAGCGCACAAACCGATAGCCGACGCTGCCCAGCTTGAGCAGCACGGGTGGAATCAGGAGGAAGCCAATCAGGGCATGGATCAGCAAGAAGCGGTGGACAGCGAGCCCGGTCGCCAGTACGAGCGCGAGCGGCAGCAGAAGCACAATCGCCACCGTGCCCGTCAGTCGCGCATTGGCTTCAAGGTGGTCGCCCACCTCAGTCTGCCGCTCTCTTGCATTCATGCATACTTGCAGTAGTGCAGAATACTAGCACGCTTCAGACCCTGCCGATGAAGCGAGCCCACGAAGGGCTGCGAGAACGAAAGAAGCAAAAAACCCGTCAGGCCCTGATCGAAGCCGCCATGCGCCTCTATCGTGAGAAGGGCTTCGAGGGGGTCACGATTGCGGCTATCGCTGAACAAGCGGATGTCGCCCCCCGCACTTTCTTCAGCTACTTCGAAACCAAGGAGGATGTCTTTCTCAGTCGCGGGGATGAACGCCTCGAAAGGGTGGTACGGGCGATCCAGTCCCGCAACCGGCGCCAACCGATCCTCGAAGCGATCCATTCCGTTCTGCTGGAGGACCGCGAACCGCGGCGCAAGGGAAAGTCGACCGAAGCACCGGGACTTTCAGGGTTGCTCGCACATCCCGCGATTGCCAACCGGCTTCGTGAACGCTGGAATCGCTGGGAAGACTTGCTTGCAGAAGCCATCGCCAAGGATGTCGGCGCGCGTCCGGGAGATCCGGAGCCCCGGGTGGTGGCTGCAGCCCTCACCGGCGCGATCCGTGTAGCAGCCGCTGCAGCACGTGAGCAACCCGACCGAAGCAGGCAGATAGCGGAGCGCGTTTTCAAATTGTTGTCCTACGGACTGTCGCGCTATGGGGCCGGGAAATGATTACGACGCTGTCGCGATGGCCCGGTAGTGAGCCTCGGAAGTCGTGATCCAACCCTGAGGACGCACACCGGCGCGATTTCGAGAAAGACATCGGCGCTCGACGCGTTGACTATTGACCGGAATGAAACGAGCCACGATGTGGCTGCTAGCAGCTCTCTGCCTAGGCGGTTGCGCCTCGCCTCTTCGTGCGGCGGACTCCCCAGGCCAGGTCATATCGGTGGCGCTCCAGGCGATGTCGGCCCTCAAGGCCGCCCACGCCGACTATACGCGGGCTCAGAGCTATCACTTTCCGGTCGATTATCCATGGCCGCCAGCGAGCTTAGGAATGCCGCCGCACACCTACACTCTGGATCTTTCAGGGAACGGCGAGTTGGAGTTCCCCGACCGATTTCACTACATGATCACGGTCCGCTTAGGTCCGAACATCCACACCGAGGTGGAGCTCATCTCCGTACAAGGAATCATCTACGAACAGGATGGCGTCCACGTCGATTTCGGCGGAACCGTGACGCCGACTTGGAGCAAACCGAAAAATTCGCAGAACGTGCTTCCCGTTGACCCGTTCCGGACCCTGCAGCTCCTGAGGGGCACGCTTGCGGCCCGGGACCTTGGAGACACGACCATCGCCAGCGTCCGAGTCCACCAATACGCAATGAAAATCGATCCGGCCAGGCTGATCGCCGAGGAGACCCCGGCTCTGGTGGATCCAAGCCTGCGACCGGCGCTTGCGGACGCCATTCAGAAGGGAACCTTCAACGTTGAGGTGTGGATCGGTATTGACGACCACCTGATACGCCGGATCAGCATCGATGAGGCGCGAAGAGACACCATTGCCCTGCATAACGCGGAGATCAACAGCGCCCCGCCGCCGGGGGCATCCGATCAGGGCATCGTCGCCATCACCGACCAGATCGTTCTCAACTTCCACGACTTCAACAGCCCCGTGACTATCAAGCCGCCGACCGTTCGATAGGACATGCAGCGCCGCGGGGTGCTCCAGCAGCGATGCAGACTCGCTTCAAGCGGCCAGTAACGGCTGTGGTTGCTGGGTCGGCGCGTCGTCTCCAGCTTCATTTTTAAGTCGGCCCCACCTGTCAGACTAGTAACCAGGTGTCATATCAGACCGCGGTGAGCGGCTGGCACGATTTCTTCGTGATCGCCGGGACGGCTTCGGCAACGTTGGTCGGTCTCCTGTTCGTTGGTCTGTCGCTCCACCTACGGATCGTGCTGGCGCGCTCCGACGCACGTGGTCTTGCCCGCGTGACGCTGGCCAATTTTGCCCTCGTTCTCTTTGTGGCCCTCTTCATGGTGATACCCGAGGGACAATCGTCGGCTGCAACGCAGCTCATCGGTTCGGGTTTGGTCAGCCTTGCGGTCACGGCGCCAAGCCTGCTCGCGGCGATCCGGAGTCCGAGACGATCGTTGCGGCTGCACCATCTGCTGCTGCGTTTCGGTTTGAGCGGCCTCAGTTATCTGGCCGTCATCGGCGCGGGCGCACTGCTTCTTTCATCGTTCACCGCGGCGTTCTCGTGGCTTGTTATCGCCACCGTCGTCCTCCTCTTCGTGTCACTGCGCAACACCTGGGACTTGCTGGTAACGATCGGCGCCTGAGAAGGTAGCGGCTCCAACGTTGTCACTCGGTCGGGCGGCACTCGTAACCCTGTGCCATCATGTTGGCCAACCGGGCACAGCATCATGGCCACTCAGGCATCGGCGCGCAAGGCGAGCCCCCGATTCGACTGGGCGATGGCCGGACTCTCGACCGTCCTGGTCGGCGGCTTTTACCTCGACCTGTGGGCACATGCCCACGGGCGGACCGACAACACCTTCTTTACGCCCTGGCACGCCGTCCTCTACTCGATGCTGGCGGCCGTCGGGGTTTTCTGTCGGTCACGGCCTGGCGAGCGTGGCATCGCGGCGCGCCGTGGTGGCAGAGCCTGCCCGCCGGCTATGGCCTCTCGCTCGTCGGCGTCGCCCTCTTTGTGCTGGGCGGCGGCGCCGACCTCGTCTGGCACCTGCTCTTCGGAGTGGAGTTCAGCGTCGATGCCCTGCTCAGTCCGACGCACCTCGTGCTTGCCGCCGCCGGTGTGCTGATCGTCACCGGATCACTTCGGGCGGCATGGCGCGATCCGGCACGAGAATCCCGCCGGTGGCTCGCCAGGATCCCGGCGGTCCTCTCACTGGCGCTGTCGCTGTCGATCTTCACTGGGTTCACCCAGTTCGTTCATCCGCTGGTCGACCCCTGGGCTGAGGTGAGCCCGGTGGCAGCCACTGCGGCGAGCGAGATCTACCAGGTCGACGCCGATGGCGCCCATCAGACCCGGCTGACCATCAGCCGCGGCGCCTCCGATGGAAGTCCGGTATTTTCGGCGGACGGCGCCTTCATCTTCTTCACCCGTGCACGCGCCATCGCCGGCCATGATCCCGTCGCTGATGTCTTTCGCATGGCCGCTGATGGCTCCGATGCGACACGCCTGTCGGGGGCTCCGCGCTGGTACCTTGGTCCGCTCCCATCCCCCGATGGCAAGTTGGTCGGCGTTTCGTTCTTCCGCCAGGACACCCAAAAGTGGACCATTGGTCTGCTACCGGCCACGGGAGGCGATGCTCGTCTGCTGACCGACGGGCAGTCCAATGACATCCTGGACGGTTTTTCTCCGGACGGGACGCGGCTGCTGTTTCACTCGGATCGCGAGGGGCAGGACCAGATCTACATCATCGGCGTCGACGGCAGCGGACGGAGCCGGCTGACGAGCGGGTCCAGCAGCTGGGGAGGCTCGTGGTCCTCGGACGGCCGGACCATCGCGTTTAACTCGAACCGAACGGGGCGGTTGCAGATCTACAGCATGTCTCCGGACGGCTCCAATCAGCGCCGGCTGATCACCTCCAACGCGGACGACTGGCTGCCCTCCTGGTCGCCCGACGGCACGAAGATCGCCTTCAACTCCAACCGCGGCGGGCATGCGCAGGTCTACGTCGCGCGAGCCGACGGAACCGGTCAACAGAACGTGGTGCAGAACAGCGGCGTCCAGCTGGACGCCTCGGCGCCCGGCTGGTCTTCCGACGGCCGCCATCTCCTCTATGCGGCCAGCACGAATCCGCCCGCCGACGCCACCCCCTTTTTCCGCCAGGCGCTCGGCGCCGCCGGGATCATCGTCCAGGCGGCCTTGCTGATCGGCATTCTGCTGCTCGGGCTCTGCGGAGCCACGTTGCCGGTTGGCAGCCTGACGTTGATCGTCGGCCTGAATGCCGTCCTGCTTAGCTTTCTGCAGGACCAGTATCGATTGATTCCTGGCGCAATCCTGGCCGGTGTCCTGTGCGACATCCTACTGTGGCGGCTCAGGCCGCGGATCGGGCGCCCCGGGTCGATACGGCTGTTCAGTGTCGCCGTCCCGGTGATCGCCTACGCGTGCTACTTTCTCTCGTTGCAGCTCACCACCGGCATCGGCTGGTCGATCCATCTCTGGCTGGGCACCATCGTCGTAGCCGGGATCATCGGCCTCTTGATGAGCTACCTGGTGCTGCCACCGTTCGGCGCCACGCCGGCCGTTCGCGCCTGATAGAGTCCAGCCGATGGCGGGTGCGACCGAGATCTCTGTTTCCGAACAGCTCTCGAAGATCCCGGCCGCCGTGCGCCCGACGGTGAAAGCCGCGCGTCAGCTGGTCAGGACCGTCGCCCCCAAAGCCACGGAGATTTCCTATCGGAGTGAGCCGCCGCGATCGAGTCGAGCCATGTGGAAGATTGCCCGCTATGCGGTCGACGGCGCGAACGTGGTCGGAATCGGCACGTTCCCGAGGCACGCGACGCTCTGGTTCTACCGCGGACGTGAGCTGGACGACCCGAGCGAGTTGCTCGCGGGCGGAGGAAAGGACTCTCGCTTCATCACACTGCATTCGCCCGCCGATGCCGAGCGCCCGGCGGTCAAGCGGATGGTTCGGGAGGCGTTCCGGCTCGGTGGCACGCCGAGCCGCAGCGTGACGAGCTAACGCCAACTCCCGACGCGACCAGGCCGGAGACCGGCGGCGTGCCGCCTGCCGTGCGGGCACAGCTGCTGGCGACCGAGCATTGGAGCTTGCTGGCCACGCGGAGCACGGCGCAAAGTGAGGTCCTGAGTCGAATCACAACTTTTCTCATGCTCGTGTCGTCCAGCATCGTCGGTCTCGCCCTGATCGGGCAGGTGACGCGATTCGACGGGCGCTTCATCGCCTTCGCCCTGGTGCTCCTGGGGATGCTCGTGGTGATCGGTACGCTGACGCAGATTCGCGTGGGCAACGCGGCGATCGAAGACCTTGCCCACGTGATCGGCATGAACCGGCTGCGCGCCGGCTACGTTGAGCTCGACCCGGCCATCGAGCGTTACTTCGTGACCTCTGCGCACGACGACAGTCGTGGCGTGTGGCAGACCTACAACCACCTCGCGGGTCCCCGGGCCATCCTCCAGCCGCTCGCCAGTAGCGGAACATTCATCACCTTCGTGAGCGCCGGCCTGGCCGGGGCCTTCGGCGCGCTGGTCGCGGTGGCGCTCAACGCACCTGGCCCGGTGGTCGGCGTCGTGGCAGCCGCCTGCGGCGTGGCTTACGCTGGGATTTCCGTAATGCTCGGACTGCGACAGGTGCGGCGGTTAGGGCGGCGCTCGGTCCTGTTCCCCGCCGCCGCTGGCGGCAGCAGGAGCGGAAGCGACCAAGCGGCCCGTTAGGCGGGGCGATGTCCTTGTCCCGACGTATTGTTGACGCGATATGTCGCTGAGGTAATATGTCGCTATGCCGGACGTCTTCCAGATCCTGGCCGACCCGACCCGTCGCCGCCTCGTCGAGGCGCTTCAGACCGGCGAGCACTCGGTGAGTGAGCTGGTCGAAGAGGTGGACATCGGGCAGCCGGGCGTTTCACGGCAGCTCGCCATCCTGCAGGAGGCCCGCTTCGTGGCCGTCCGCCCGGAGGGCCGGCGGCGACTCTATGCGCTGCGCCCGGAACCCTTTCAGGAACTGAACGATTGGATCACGGGCTACCGCGGCATGTGGGAGGCCCGGCTCGACAGGTTTGCCGCAGAACTCGATCGACGGCGCAGGACCCGACCGAAACACAAGGAGGAGCACAAATGAGTCAAGCCAATACCCGGACGGCCGCCGTGACTACCCAGGCGCAGGTGCAAAGTGTCAGACCGTCTCTGACGTTCAAGCGCGGGGCCGAGGAGGCCATCAATTTCTACGTTTCGCTGTTCAAGAATTCCAGGATCCTGAGCCTGCTCCGGAGCGACGGTGATGGTCCAATTCCGAAAGGCAGCGTGCTGCACGCCAGCTTTCTCATCGACGGGCAGGAGTACACCGCCTTTGACGGCGGAGAGCCTTTTGCGTTCACCGAAGCCTTTTCGTTCGTGGCGACCTGCGAGACCCAGGAGCAGATCGACGAATTGTGGACGCGGCTCACAGCCGGTGGCGAACCGGGACCGTGCGGCTGGCTCAAGGATCGCTTCGGCGTGTCGTGGCAGGTCGTTCCAGCCGCGCTGGGCGAGATGCTGGCCAACCCGGCAAAAGGGAACGCCGCGAAAGTCATGGAAGCGCTGCTGAAGATGGGCAAGCTCGACCTCGCCGCGTTGCAGCGCGCGTACCGGAGCGGCTCCTAGCTTTGGCGTCGGAGGCGCAGGGTACCCGCAGAAAAGTCGTCATCGAGCGGACATTCAACGCGCCCATCGAGGACGTCTGGCAGCTCTGGACGACCAGCGACGGGATTGAGTCCTGGTGGGGCCCGGAAGGGTTCGCCGTCAAGGTCCACCGTTTGGAACTTCGGCCTGGCGGCGAACTCACCTACGCGATGACGGCAACGGCGCCCGAGCAGAAGGAGTTTTTGAAAAAGGCAGGGATGCCGCTGACGCAGGAGGCACGGGTGACCTACACCGAGGTAGTGCGCCCGAGGCGGCTTGCCTTCACTCAGCTGGCCGACTTCATCCCAAACGTCAAGCCCTACGAGGTGGCGATGACCGTCGAGTTCGCCACCGGCCCGGAGGGCGTGCGGATGGTCCTGACCCTGGATGCGATGCACGACGAGCGGTGGACGCGACTGGCGGTCATGGGTTGGGAGAGTGAGCTCGACAAACTGGCGAAGCTCCTGCAGCCCGTCTGAGCCGATGGTCGAAGCGTCAGCTACGAGCGGGGAGGGGAGTGCCGGTAAAATCACCTCGCGCGGTGATTGGTCTGAAGCGTCGATTTGGGAGGAAGGCATGAGCGGAGTACGAGTGCTGGTTGGGACGCGCAAGGGGGCGTTCGTCTTGACGGCGGACGCAAAGCGAAAAGGATGGAGCGTTGACGGCCCTCACTTCGGGGGCTGGGAGGTCTATCACGTCAAAGGATCGCCCGCCGATCCGAATCGCATCTATGCGTCGCAGTCCACCGGCTGGCACGGGCAGGTGATCCAGCGTTCCAACGACGGCGGCAAGACCTGGGAGACCCTCGATAACAAGTTCCTGTACGAGGGCGAGCCCGGGACGCATAAGTGGTACGACGGGACACCGCGTCCCTTTGAGTTCAAGCGCGTCTGGCACCTCGAACCCTCGCTGACCGACCCGGATACGGTCTACGCGGGAGTCGAAGACGCCGCCATCTTCCTCACGTCCGACGGCGGCCACAACTGGAAGGAGCTTCCGGGCCTGCGCCGCCACAAGACCGCGCCCGATTGGCAGCCGGGGGCGGGTGGGATGTGCCTGCACACGATCATCCTCGATCCGAGCAATCCGCAGCGGATCTTCGCGGCGATCTCGGCGGCAGGGGCGTTTCGGAGCGACGACGCCGGCAAGACCTGGCGCCCAATCAACCACGGCCTGAGGTCCGAGGGAATCCCCGATCCCGATGCCGAGGTCGGGCACTGCGTCCATCGGATCGCGATGCATCCCTCGCGTCCCAACGTGCTGTTCATGCAGAAGCACTGGGACGTGATGCGCAGCGACGATGCCGGCGACTCCTGGCGCGAGATCAGCGGCAACCTGCCGTCCGACTTCGGCTTCCCGATCGACATCAACCCCCAGGAACCAGACACGATCTACGTGGTCCCCATCAAGAGCGACACGGAACACTATCCGCCGGAAGGCAAGCTGCGCGTCTATCGCAGCCGGAACGGCGGAAATGAATGGGAGGCGCTGACCAGGGGTTTGCCGCAGAGCGACTGCTACCTCAACGTGTTGCGCGACGCGATGGCGGTGGATGCGCTGAATCCGGGTGGCGTGTACTTCGGCACGTCCGGCGGGCAGGTCTATGCCTCAGCGGATGCGGGCGACAGCTGGGCGCCGATCGTCCGAGACCTTCCGGCCGTGCTCTCCGTCGAAGTCCAGACGCTGCAATGATCCGGGTCGTCCTTCCGGCGCATCTGCGCAAGCTGGCCCAGGTGGGCGGCGAGCTACAGCTCGAGGTCGAAGGCCCGCCAACTCAGCGCTCGGTGCTCGATGCGCTCGAGGCATCCTATCCGATGTTGCGTGGAACGATCCGCGACCACGTCAGCAAGGAACGTCGACCGTTCATCAGGTTCTTCGCCTGCGAGCAGGATCTGTCCCACGATCCGCCGGATACGCCGCTACCCGAGGCGGTGGCGAAAGGGGCGGAGCCGTTGCTGGTGGTCGGGGCGGTTGCCGGAGGCTAGGACGACAAAAACCGGCTGAACCATTCGCGCGCGAGCGATGCGACCTGCTCGAGGGCGCCGGGCTCCTCGAAGAGGTGTGTCGCGCCGGGTACGATCACCAGCTGCTTGGTGCCGGCCAGCGCATCGAGAGCCTGTCGGTTGAGGTCGATGACGACGTCGTCGGCCCCGCCCACGATCAGCAGCGTCGGCTGCGTAATCCTGGGCAGAACCGCCGTGGCCAGGTCGGGACGCCCACCTCTGGAGACGATCGCGCGAACCGTCTGCGGGCGATCGGCAGCGGCAATCAGGGCGGCAGCGGCGCCAGTCGATGCGCCGAAGTACCCGATCGGGATGGTCGCGGTGGCAGCCTGGTCTGTCAGCCAGTCTGTCACGTCACCCAGGCGCTCGGCGAGCAGGCGAATGTCGAACCGCAATTCGGCTGTCTGGATGTCGACGATCTCCTCCTGGCGCGTGAGCAGATCGATGAGCAGCGTGGCCAGCCCGGCGCCGACCAGCACATCGGCCACAAACCGGTTGCGCGGACTCTTCCGGCTGCTCCCGCTCCCGTGGGCGAAGACGACGACCGCCCGAGCGGCGACGGGAATCTGCAGATCGCCATCCAGATCGGCTGACCCAGCCCGGACCGTTACGGATGTGCTTCTTGCTTCGCCGAGGCTTTCGCTCGTTCCTTTTCGACCAATTTGCGCCGGAGGATCTTGCCCGACGCAGACTTCGGAATCTCGTCGATCGTTTCCACCAGCCGGATCTTCTTGTGCGGCGCGACGCGTTGCGCCACGAACTGCATCAGCTCATCGGGTGTTGCGGGAGTCTTCAGCACCACGAACGCCTTAGGCACCTCGCCGGCGTCCTCATCGGGACTGGCGATCACGGCGGCGTCCGCCACCGCCGGATGCGTCAGCAGGATGGCCTCGAGCTCAGCGGGCGGCACCTGGTATCCCTTGTACTTGATCAGCTCCTTGAGACGATCCACGACGTAGAAGTCGCCGTCGGCGTCGGCGTGACCGATGTCGCCGGTATGCAGCCAGCCGTCGTTGTCCAGGATCTGCGCGGTGGCGGTCGGGTTGTTCAGATAACCCTTCATCACCTGAGGACCGCGAATCAAGATCTCGCCATCGGACTCAGGGCCGAGCTCCTCTCCGGTGATGATGTCGACCACCTTGCATTCAGTGCCGTCAACCACCGGGCCGATCGATCCGACCTTCTTCCAGTCGATCTCGTCGCTCACCAGGTGGGTCGCCGGGCTGGCTTCGGTCATGCCGTAACCCTGGTTGACCTTGCAGTTGAGCCGCGCGCCACACGCCTGAGCCAGGCTCTCGTCCAGTGGCGCGGCCCCGGAAAAGACCAGCGTCACCGAGGAGAGGTCGAACTTGTCAACCAGCGGATGCTTGGCCAGCGCCACCACGATCGGGGGCGCGACGTAGGCCCGCGCGACCTGATAGTCCTGCATCACTCGGAGGAATGTCTCCAGCTCGAACTTCGGCATGGTGACCACGGTCGCCCCGGCATGCAGGGCCAGGTTCATGATCACGGTCATGCCGTAGATGTGATAGAAGGGCATGACGCCCAGCACCCGCTCGCCTTCACGGAGGTGGATGCGCTGCTCGGCCTGCAGTACGTTGGCGATCAGGTTGCGATGCGTCAACATCACGCCCTTCGCCAGGCCCGTGGTGCCGCTCGAATAGGGGAGGGCGACCACGTCTTCCGCGGGATCGATCTCTACAGGGAACGGTTCGGCCGCCTGCGAGACCAATTCACTGAAGGGCGTCGCGCCTGGCGCCTCTCCGAAAATGAAGACTTCATCGATCGGGAGCCCTTTGATGGCTTCCGCCGTCCGGTCCATGAAGGCAGGCACGGTCAGCAGGTAACGCGCGTGCGAATCCCTCAACTGGTCGCTCAGCTCGCGCGGGGTATAGAGGGAATTGAGCGTCGTAATGATGCCGCCGAGCGAGGCAACCGCATGGAAGGCGATCGGGTACTCGGGCAAATTCGGGCTGAAGATGGCGAAGACGTCACCCTTCTTTAAGCCCCGACGCCGCAGCGCGGAGGCGACCCGATTTACCCCGTCAGCCAGAGCCTCATACGTCAGCTTGCGGCCGCTGACGCCGTCGACCAGGGCCACCCCGTCGCCCAGGTTGGCCGACCGCTGCAGCACGAAGCGCGGCAGCGGAACATCCGGGATCTCGAGCGCCGGACCCTTGTAGATCACCTGTCCTACCTCTGGAGCTTAAAGGATCTCGATCAGGCGTTCGTCGCCCCGCCAGGGCTCCATAAGATGAGCACTGATGGATCGCGCGCTCTGCCCGGTTCTGGTTGGTCGCGAACGCGAGGTGAGCCTCCTCGAGGATGCCCTGCTGGCTGCCCACCGTGGCAGCGGGCAGGTGGTCGTCATCGCCGGCGAGGCCGGAGTCGGGAAGACCAGGCTGGCGATGGAACTCCAGGAGCGAGCTCGTCGGGCGGGGACGGCGGTCATGGTCGGCACCACTAGCGAAGCGGAAGTCGCCCTGCCCTACTTGCCGTTCATCGAGGCGATCGGCAACTACCTGGCCGGCGCTGACCTGGATCGGATCAAGCTGCAGCTTGGACCGGCCACCTGCCGCCAGCTCGGCCAGCTTCTGCCGCCATTCGAGCTGCAGACCACGCTGATCGATCCCGGAGAGCCCGCCCAGGCCAAAATGCGGCTCTATGAGGCGATCCTGGCGTTCCTCCGCCTGGCCGCCGAGCGGACCGGGCTGTTGCTCGTGCTGGAGGATCTCCACTGGGCCGACCCCTCGACCCGCGAGCTCCTCGAGTACATCGCTCGCCGGGTGCGCCGCCGCAGTCGCATTCTCCTGCTGGCGACCTATCGCAACGATGAGCTGAACCGGCGGCATCCACTCCGCCCGCTGATCCAGGGCTGGCAGCGAAGCGGCATCGCCCAGATCGTCGACCTGCAGCCGCTGCCGCCCGGCGGCGTGGCCCGCATGGTCAGTGCCATCTTCGACAACGCGCCCGTCGAATCCGAGCTCGGCGATTTCCTGCACGACCGCAGCGAAGGCAACCCCTTCGTCCTCGAGGAGTTGCTCAAGGCAGCGCTCGATCGGGGTGACATCTTCCTCACTGCCGGTGGCTGGGATCGCAAGGCGATTCATCAGCTGCGGCTTCCGCCGACGGTCAAGCAGGCAATCCTGCTTCGAGTCGAGCGGATGAGTGAGGAGCAGGCCGATATCCTGCGGGCCGCCGCCGTCCTGGGACGATCATTCGACTACCGGATGCTGGTCGGCGTGTCGCAGCGGCCGGAAGCAGCGGTGTTGAACGCGCTTCGGGCCTTCATGCAGGACCAGCTGATGGATGAGGAGTTGTCGGGGCGATACCGCTTCCGCCACGCGCTCACCCGGGAGGCGATCCACGACGACCTGATCGCCCCTGAGCGCGAGCGGTTGCATGCCTGCGCGGCGGATTGGCTGCGGAGCCAGCTGTTTCCGGACAAACACGACCTTGCCTATCACCTGATGGCGGCAGGTCACTGGGACGAGGCGGTGCCCGTGGCCATCGAGGCGGCCCGGGCTGCCGAAGCCGACAAGGCCTACGCGGATACGGCCATGCTCTATGAGCGGATCGTCGAACACATGCCGGATCCGTGTGAGCGCGCCAGGGTGCTGAGCGAGCTGGGCAAAGCCCATTTCTTTGCCGGGGAGACACGTCGTGGC
>VBHC01000114.1 GCA_005889535.1 Chloroflexota bacterium | reverse complement strand
CGACCGGGCGCGCGTCATCCTCGAACCGTTTGGACCGAGCGCGGATCTGGCCATCGCCTATGTCCGTCTGGCGGGGCTGGCCGGCTTCAACAAGGAGCACGAGGCCGGCGTGAAGCTGGCCACCGAAGCGGTCCGCATCGCCGAGGCGGCTGGAGCCGACGCGGCCCGGATCTTCGCCTACGGCTATATCGGCGACAACCTGGAAGCGCTGGGCAAGGT
>VBHC01000189.1 GCA_005889535.1 Chloroflexota bacterium | reverse complement strand
CGACGGCAAGAAGCGCACAGTCATCGACGGGCCATTCGCTGAGACCAAGGAGCTGGTGGGCGGCTACTGGCTGTGGCAGGTGCGCTCGATTGACGAGGCCGTCGAGTGGCTCAAGCGGGCACCCTTCGACGGCAATACCTTTGAGATCCGTCAGATCGTCGAGATGGACGGCATGTGAAGGAGCTCTCGCGATAGATCCAGCGTCTACCGAAACGCATCGCGCGATCGAAGTGATCTGGCGGATCGAGTCGGCCCGGCTCATCGCCGGGCTGGCTCGCGTCGTCGGCGACATCGGCACGGCTGAGGAGCTCGCACAGGACGCGCTCGTCGCCGCGCTCGAGCAGTGGCCCACCTCGGGAGTGCCGGAGAGGCCGGGCGCCTGGCTGATGGGAACCGCGAAGCACCGCGCGATCGACCTGATCCGGCGCCGCCAGACGCTCGACCGCAAGCACGAAGAGATCGGGCGCGACGTGGAGCGAGCTCAGGAAGGCCTTGATCGGGACACCTCGATCGACGAGGACGTCGGGGACGATCTCCTCGGCCTCATCTTTATGGCCTGCCATCCGGTGCTCTCAAAGGACGCACGGGTCGCGCTCACGCTTCGCGTCCTCGGCGGTCTGACGACTGAGGAGGTTGCGCGGGGGTTCCTGGTTGCGGTTTCCACCATCGCCCAGCGGATCGTCAGAGCGAAGCGGACCCTCGCCGAGGCGCACGTCAGGTTCGAGGTCCCGAGCGGCCCCGAGCGCATGGCGCGCCTCGCGTCGGTGCTCGAGGTGATCTATCTGATCTTCAACGAGGGCTATTCGGCAACGGCGGGCGAGGACTGGGTCCGCCCGGCGCTTTGCGAAGAGGCGCTCCGTCTGGGCCGCATCCTGGCCGAACTCGCCCCGAACGAGCCGGAGGTCCACGGCCTCCTCGCGCTTATGGAGCTACACGCGTCGCGTCTGCGTGCCCGCGTCGGACTGTCCGGGGAGCCTGTGCTTCTGCTTGAGCAGGACCGGTCGCGCTGGGACCGCCTGCTCATCCGCCGCGGCCTTGCAGCCCTCGACCGTGCCGAGAGGCTGGGGGACGCGATGGGCCCCTATACGCTGCAGGCGGCGATCGCCGCGTGCCACGCTCGAGCGGCGACCGCAGCCGAGACCGACTGGCCGCGGATTACCGCGCTCTACGACGCGGTCTCGCAGCTCGCCCCGTCGCCGGTGGTCGAGCTGAATCGGGCGGTTGCCGTGGGGATGACGTTCGGTCCGGCGGCCGGACTTGACCTGGTGGACGCGCTCGTCGCCGAGCCCTCGCTCAAGGGTTACCACCTTCTGCCCGCGGTCCGCGGCGACCTATTGAGAAAGCTCGGCCGGTCCGAGGAGGCACGCGCCGAGTTCGAGCGTGCGGCGTCGTTGACGCAGAACGCGCGGGAACGCGAGCTCCTTCAGCGACGAGCCGCCGAGTGCGCCGCCGAAGGGATGGCTGGCTAGAAGAGAAATTACGCCGGACGGCGGGTCGTCTGGCCGACTTCGATCAGGTGCCCATCCGGGTCTCGGATGTAGGCCCGAATCTCAACGCCATGATCTTTGGGCTCGGTCAGGAATTTCGCGCCTTTCGCCGACCAGTCCTTGTAGACCTTCTGGATGTCGGCCACCCGAACGTTGAGAAATGCGCTCGTGCGGTTCGGGTCTGGTGGCGTGGTCAGGGTCACTGTCGGTTTGTCGTCTGTCGGCCCGCCCCCCTCGTTGAGAATGAGCCAGGAATTCGCTACCTTCATGATCACCGGGTCGCGCTCGATCAGGACCTGCCCTCCGAAAATCTTCTGATAGAAGTCCCGGGAGCGAACCTGATCGGCGACGACCAGGAAATGCGTCAAGACGAAACCGTCCTTCGGTGCGGGAAAATCGTTCGGGTTCATGGCATACCTCCAGTCAATGCCGGGCCTGCTAGGCGGCCTCGGGAACAGTGTCGATTGTCGTGCGCCGGGCCGGTCCGCGTACAGCGGCAATAGCAATCAGCACGGCGGCGGCGGCGATCAGGCCGGCGATCCCGAGCGCCGCACCGTAGCCGGCAGTCACGGCGTGGTTGATGGCGGCGTGCGACGGCAGAACACCAAACAGGTCATTCTTCGTCACCGTGGCGGCAATGGTTCCGAGCACCGCTAGGCCCATCGAGCCCCCTAGCTGCTGGCCAACGTTGAGCAACGCGGAGCTGAGGCCTGATTCGCTGGCACTCACGCCGGTGACCGCGACGATCGTCGTGGTGACGAAGATCAGGCCCAAACCGAACGCGAGCGCCAATAGCGGTGCGAGGACGCCTGAGACATACCCCGAGGATTCACTGATGCGCGAGAGA
Source organism: Chloroflexota bacterium (assembly GCA_005889535.1). Taxonomy (GTDB): domain Bacteria; phylum Chloroflexota; class Dormibacteria; order CF-121; family CF-121; genus CF-13. Next base: position 7,303 of record VBHC01000189.1, on the reverse strand, counting down.
CCGAAGAGTCCGATGGCACCGGCCAGCGCGCCGACCGTCATCGGGGCTCGGGCACCGATCCGCCCAACCAGGCGGGACGCGACCTGCGCGCCGGCCACCACGCCGACGGTGATCGGCAGGAACGCGAGACCGGCCTTCAGTGGGCTGTAGCCGAGGACGTTCTGCATGAACTGCGTCAGGAAGAACAGCAGCCCGGCCAGTGTGGCGCCGATGGCGAATCGAACCGCGTAGGCGCCGGAACGATTCCGGCTGGCAAAGATGCGAAGCGGCATCAGGGGCTGCGCGCTGCGGAGCTCGATGATGATGAGGGTGCCCAGCAATACGAGCGCCGCGGCGATCGGCCCGACGGTCAGGGAGTTGGTCCAGCCGTTGCTGGCCGCGCGATTCAAGCCGTAGACGAGCAGGGTAACGCCGGCCGTGACCGCAACCGCCCCCGGAAGATCGAGGCGACCGGGCCGTCCATCGCTGGCGGCCAGCACCCGTGGAGCTGCGAGGGCCAGGAGGATACCGATCGGCACATTGACGAACAGAACCCAGCGCCAGGAAAAGTAGTTCGTGATCAGGCCGCCGAGGAGCAGGCCCACCGCGCCGCCGGCACCGGAAACCGCCGAGTAGACACCAAGCGCGCGATTCCGCGGGGCGCCTTCCGGAAACGTGACGGCGACCAGCGACAGTGCGGTCGGCGCAACGATCGCGCCGCCGACTCCCTGGGCGACGCGGGCGGCGATCAGCCAGCTCGAGGTGGTAGCGAAGCCGCCGGCGAGCGAGCCCAGCGTGAAGAGGATGACGCCCGCGACAAACACGCGGCGCCGACCGAACAGGTCGCCGGCGCGACCACCGAGCAGCAGGAGCCCACCGAAGGCCAGCGCATAGCCATTGACGACCCATTCGAGCCCGGTTGGCGTGAAGTGCAGCGCCCGCTGGATCGAGGGAAGCGCAATGTTGACGATGGCGGTGTCCAGCACGACCATCAGCTGGGCGACCGCGATCACAATCAGGGCGAGCCCAAGTGATTTACCGCCCCGCGCGGCGGGCTTAAATTCCCCTCCCCCTTTGCGGGGGAGGGTCGGGGTGGGGGGTACTTGCGTAGCCATAGTTAATTCCTCCTTACGAAATTTCCCTCCCCCGCTCGCGGGGGAGGGCAGGGTGGGGGCTTGGCCGCAGCTCGAAAACCGGGTGGCGCTGCGCCTCGTGGATGAAGTCGGTCGTCGACGAATCGGCGGTCAGGGCGTAAAAGCGGCGAAGAAACGCGGCCTGCAAGGGCGACTTGAGGCGCGGCCCGAGCACCTCTTTGAGAACCGGTCCCGCCGTTTCCGGAGGCAGCTCGACGGCGGCAACCATCTCGCGGTGCCGCCCGCGGCCGAGGATCCCCTCCCCTGCCGCCCGCAGATTGCGGGTCCAGTTGGTCTCCCCGAAAGTCGCCAGCAGCCAGCGGCGCCCGTTCTGCTCGAACACTCCAACCGGGGTGGTCCGCGGCTGGCCGCTGGCTCGGCCGCGCACCGTCAGCAGGGTCATCGGCCCTATCGGGACGCCGACTCGAAGCAAACGCTGGATCAGGGGATTCAAGGCCGGGACGTACCCCGGAACGTGCGTGGATTCCGTCATGTTCATCGTTCCTCCTTCGGGTAGAATGGTCACGAGATATAATGTTCCTCAAATAGTTTGAGAATGCAAATGATGTATACGAACAATGCGTCAACGGAGTTGCGCTGATGCCAAGGCGATCGCCCAATGCCTCCGGCCAGATGACGCAGGCCGAATTGGCCGAGCTGCTTCCGCTGCTGCCGGCCCTGACGAAGGCGATGACCCGCAGGTCCCACGAGGTACCTGCCGGCATCAGGGCCGACTGGCGCGGCCACGGGTTGGCGCCCCGCCATATGAACCTGCTCGTCTCACTGGCCCTTGCCGGACCGATGAGCGTCAGCGAGCTGAGTACCCGGCTCGATGTCGGCCTGGCGACGGCCAGCCTGATCGTGGGTGAACTCGGACGCGTCGGCCTGGTCGTCCGTACCGAGGATGAGAACGATCGGCGGCGGACGATCGTCGACCTGGCACCCGCCCACCGCCAGGCGATCAGCGCATTCGTCTCGCGACGGGCGGGTGTCCTGAAGAGCGCCCTGGAGCCGCTTCAGCCCAAGGAGCGGGCGGGTCTGGTCAAGGGCCTGCGCGCGATCGTCGCCGCGCTCGAGACAGGCTCGCCCGAGGACACCGTCCGCACCACCGGCCGGCGGTCGTCGCGATGACGTTCGACTCCGCCGCCTGGCACGACTACTTCTTGATGGTTGGCGGCGGCGCCGCGGCGCTGACCGGCCTGGTTTTTGTCGCGATGTCGCTACACCTCGACCAGATCGCCCTGAACATCGCGCACCGCCACCGGGCTCGTACGGTGCTGACCGGGCTGACGGCTGTCTTCATTCGATGTGCCCTCGTCTTGATGGCAGGACAGAGTGCCCAGGCGGTTGCCCTCGAGCTGATCCTCGTGCTGGTCGGCGTCGAGATCATCTTGTATCTCAGCATCCGGCAGGCCATGCGCGCATCCGAGACGCCGGATTCAGCCCTGCTCTGGCGGACGATCGGCAGCTTTGCCTGTCTGGTCACCGAACAGCTGGGCGCGATCGTGCTCTTCAGCGGCGATGCCCGGGGGCTCTACGCCGTCGGCATCGGCATGATGGCGTCCTTCGTCTTCATGGTGTCGGGTGCCTGGCTCTTGATCGTCGGTGTCCGGCGCGAGGAAGCAGCCCAGGCGACCGGATAACACCACGCCCGTCGCAAGGTCGCCGGTAAACTGAACGTCTCGATGAGACTTCCGCGACCCAGCCCTCCGCCGCCAGCCCCGCGGCCCCAGGCCAGGTTCACCAACCAGATTCCGGCAGAGCGCCGCTACTGGGTGCTGGCCGCGGTCATGTTGGTGCAATTCATCTCGATCCTGACCAGCACGATCGTCTCCACCGCGGCTCCGACCATCGTCGATGAGCTGCACGGACTCGACCTGTATGCCTGGCTCTTCTCCTCGTACATGCTGGCCTCTTCCGTCACGGTGCCGGTCGTCGGCAAGCTCTCCGATCTATTCGGCCGCCGACCCTTCTATGTCGCCGGCTTGATTTCTCGCAGAACATGAGCGAGCTGATCGCCGCGCGCGCCGTCACCGGGATCGGAGGCGGGGCGATGATGGCACTGGGGGCCACGACCGTCGGCGATATTTTCTCGCCGAGGGAACGCGGACGATGGATGGGCCTGATAATGAGCGTCTTCGGCCTGGGCAGCATCGTAGGCCCGCTGGTCGGCGGATTCATCACCGACAATTTCGGCTGGCGCTGGGTCTTCTATGTCAACCTGCCGCTCGGGCTCGTGGCGCTGGCCTCCCTCGTGATCCTCCTGCCCCGACTCGGCGGTCACGGCCGAGTGCATATCGACTGGCCCGGCATCGTGCTGCTGGTGAGTGGGGTACTGCCCATCCTCGTCGCTCTGACCTGGGCCGGCATTACCTATCCCTGGGCGTCGGGCCAGGTCATCGGCACACTGGGCATCGGCGCGATCCTGCTGATCGCGTTTGCCGTCTGGGAAAACCATGCCGCCGAGCCGGTGCTGACCCTGCATCTCTTCCAGAGCCGCGCGTTCACGGTCGCCGTCGTCCTCAGCTTCCTGGTCGGCATCGCTCTGTTCGGCACATTGACGTTCCTTCCGCTCTACGGCCAGGGTGTGCTGGGCTACAGCGCGCAGGATGCGGGACTCGTGCTGTCGCCGCTGATGCTGGGATTCGTTCTGGGCAGCCTGGTCGGCGGTCAGTTGACCACGCGCACCGGGCGGTACAAAACGCAAACGGTCATCGGCATGGCGGTGGCGGTGGTTGGCATGTTCCTGCTCTCACGCCTGTCGGCCACCTCGCCGTTCACCCAGGCGCTGGTGGCGATGGCCGTCACCGGGGTCGGTGTCGGCGCGGTCTTTCCAACCCTTTCCGTCGTGGTTCAGAGCGCCTTCCCCTATCGCATGCTCGGCACCGCCAACGCCGCCCGCCAGTTCTTCAACAACCTGGGCGCGGTGATGGGCGTGCCGGTGATGGCGACCATCGTGATCGAGACCCTGAAGAACGAGCTGCCCCGGCACCTGCCGGCCGGTAGCGGACCCCGGCTCGCGAAGGCGGCCACGTCCGGCGCCCAGGGATTGATCGCCGGGCAGAGCCAGGGACTGACCGAAGCCTTCGGGAAGTTGCCGCCGGCCGTCGCGCACCAGGTGCTGACGGCCGTCCGGGTCAGTCTTGCTACCGGCATTGAGCGGGCGTTCCTGGTCGGCACCGCGCTCGCCGCGCTCGGATTGATCGCCACCTTCTTCTTGCCCGAGATTCCGCTGCGGGGAACGATCCAGGACCACCCCACCGGATGAGTCTTCCAATTCCCTCCCCCCTTGCGGGCGAAGACGCGGGTCGCCATCTCCCTCCCCCCCTTGCGGGGGAGGGTCGGGGTGGGGGGTCACCCAGCTTTGACCACGTCCTGGCGGCGCGCGAGCGAATCGCTCCCTACTTGAAACCGACAGCGCTCCATCGATATCCGGCGCTCGACGAACTGCTCGGCACGCAGACCTGGGTCAAGCACGAAAACCACCAGCCCATCTGCGCCTTCAAGATCCGTGGTGGCATCAATCTCATGTCGCAGCTCTCCGATGACGAGCGACGCAGCGGCGTCATCACTGCGTCAACCGGCAACCACGGACAATCGATCGCCTATGCTGCTGGCCTCTTCGGCGTCCGCGCGATCATCTGCGTGCCGGAGGGTGCCAACCCGGTCAAGGTGAAGTCGATCCGCGGCCTGGGGGCGGAGATCATCAGCCACGGCAAGGACTTCGATGATGCACGCGAGCACTGTGAGCGGCTTGCCGCGGAGCATGGCTACCGATACATCCACTCCGGCAACGAGCCCCACCTCATTGCCGGCGTCGCGACGGAAGCGCTGGAAATCATGGAACAGCAGCCCGATATCGAAGTCATCATCGTGCCGGTCGGAGGGGGCAGTGGCGCGTCGGGCACCTGCATTGCGGCGAAGGCGATCAACCCGGACGTCAAGGTGATCGGCGTGCAATCCGCCGAAGCGCCGGCGGCCTACCGATCCTGGAAGGAGCGGCGGCTGGTCACGGATCGGATGGCCACCATCGCCGAGGGCATGGCCACTCGGACGGCATTCGAGCTGCCTCAGCGGATTCTCTGGGAGAAGCTGGACGATTTCGTCCTGGTTCCTGATGCCGAGCTACGCACCGCTGTGCGCTTGATGATCGAGACCACGCGCAACCTCACGGAGCCCGCCGGCGCCGCCGCGCTTGCGGCGGCCCTGCAACTGAAAGATTCGCTGCGCGGCCGGCGAGTGGCGCTCGTCCTCAGTGGAGCGAACATCACGCCCTCCCAGCTCAAAGACTTACTCGGGTAGTCCATGGCCGTGACAGGACTGACGCTCACCGAGGAAGAGCGCACGCGCTTCGTGCGCCGCAACACCGCCTTGCTCGATCTGGATCACGGTCGGCGTCTTCGTGGCCGCCGGACCCATCGCCATCGCTCAGCTCACCGGACGAGCGAGCCTGGGCGGCCTGCTGTTTGCGCTCTGGGCGGTGGCGTTGGGAACCGGCGCGCAGTTGGGAGGCCTGTTGATGGATCGGTTCGGTCGCCGACCTGGCTTGAGCATAGCGCAGCTCCTGCTCGGCCTTGCCAGCATCATGGCCAGCGTCTCGGTGCTCCGCGGATCGACGGCCGGATTGTTCGCCTCGGCCATTTTCGGCGGCCTGGGTAGCGGAGCGGCGCTCCTGGCGCGGGCTGCCGTCGCGGATATGTACCCGATCGAGCGCCGCGGCGTGGCCGTCGGCTTCTTGCTGGCAGCAGGCACAGTCGGCGCCATCGTCGGACCGCAACTCGTCCAACTGGCGCATTTGCTGTCGCCGCAGTCCAGCCAGTCCGCTCGCCTGGCCGCATCCTGGATGATCGCCGCGATTTTTTCCGCCGTGGCCTTCGGCTGCATGCTGGCGCTGCGACCGGATCCAAAAGACCTTGCGCCGCCTCGAAAAACGTCGGCGTCGACGGTCAAACGCTCACTGCGGACGCTGCTGCAGCTCCCCGCCATGCGTGCGGGCGCGATCGCCATGGGCCTCGCCCAGGGAGCGATGACGGGGCTCATGGCCGTGTATGCCATCGCGGCATCGGCCCGCGGCGTCGGAATCGGGGTCATCGCGCTCATCCTGAGCGCCCACTTTTCAGGCATGTTTGGCTTTTCGCCGGTCTGGGGCGTTTTCCTTGATCGCATTGGGCGGCGAGATGGTCTGCTCGCCGGCGCGGCGCTGATCGCCATCGGCGGGCTAACGATCGGGCTGCCGCATGCGGCACTCAGCGCGCTCGGGCTTTTCCTCGTCGGGCTGGGCTGGTCTGGAACCTATCTGGGTGGGACCACCGTCATCAGCGACATCACGACCCCTGCCGAGCGAGGCACCGCGCTTGGATTTACCGACCTGCTGAGTGCCGGGGCCGGTGCCGTCGGCGCCTTGTCCGCCGGCATCGTGCTCGACGCCTCCGGTCTTTCGGCGTTGGGCGCGAGCATGGGCGCCATCCTCGTCGGCGTCATCATCCTGCTACTTCTCGTTCCGCGAACGTCCTGGCGAGCCGGGGTGGCTGCGGCGACCACTCCTTAGTTTCTCCCTCGACCTCCGTAAGTGCCGACTGTTTTCCGAGCCACGTCGACAAGCGGAGCACGACCCGCACTCGGGCAACGAGCTCGGCTTTGAGAAGCCATGCATCCAGGTAGTAGTCGGCGCCGGCATTGAGAAGCCGAATGCACTCCTTGCTGCTTGGCGAGCCACCGACGGCGATGACGGAACGGTGACCCCGTTTGTGTAGTTGCCAACAGGCGGCCACCGGGTTGTCATGACCCATCCGGAGGAGGACGACGTCGGAGGGCGCGGCGTCGTCCAGCTCGTGAAGTGAAATCGTGACGACGTTCAGGCCGGCTTCCTGCAAAACCTGGGCCAACCATGGCGCAGCGCCATCCAGGCCATTGCGGACGAGAAGCAGGTGGGGGTTCATAGGTTCGAACCACCTTGCAGCGCCGACAGCTGTTGCTGGACCTGGTTGATGGGGATGGCGAAGCCGACGCCGACGTTTCCGTCGACGGGGCTCTCGATCGAGGCGTTGATGCCGATCACCTCGCCCTGTGCGTTCACCAGCGGGCCGCCCGAGTTGCCGGGGTTGATGGCAGCGTCGGTCTGGATCAGCCCGCTCAGGCTGTTCCCGTTCGAGGTCGTTCCACTCTGCTTCAGGTTGGAAACGATACCCTGG
>VBHC01000142.1:4649-41400 GCA_005889535.1 Chloroflexota bacterium | reverse complement strand
GCTTAGCCTTCCCGAGCCCGGCAGACCTGCGGGATCCATCGGCGTCCAGGGGTGACCGTGCCACGGCTCGCCGTGAACAGCTGCTACCAGGTTTTCCGAATCCAAGTGTCTCAGCTGTACGGAATGTATCCGAAATGAGTCTCTTGTTTTCCAAAACTTAATAGGCTATCGTCTCAAACGTACCCAGGGCAGGGCGGCTGTCGGCCGTCATCCGTGACCACAGGAGGGATAACCTTGAAGAAGCGCCGCCTACTGACGTTATCGATCCCATTTGCCCTGATCGTTGGTTATGCCATCCTGCCGGCCTCGGCGGCATCGGCATCTGGGCCGGGCGGCTCGCGAACGCAGGCGAACACGGCGTACGAGAACAGCTACGCGGCAAGCCGCGTGACCAACGTCTTTGCCACCACCCAACAAACCAGCTGCTATACGCCGGAAGTGCAGTACGCCGCGAATGCCGGTCCCAACGACGGTTACACCGGCGAAAGCGCCTGCGGTCCGAACACGGCAACCACGCACGAGAACCAGGGTCCGTATGCGCAACAGTCGACCAGTAATCCGGGCTATGGGATAGGACCGCCTGACGTGGTCAAGAACCATTCGGAATCGGACATCCGCGTCGATCCGACCGACCCGAACCATCTAATCGGATCCGTGAAGTGGATCGTCAGCGCCGAGGGCTACAACCACCTGCTCGGCTTCTACGAGTCCTTCGACGGCGGTACGACGTGGTCCGTGCAGGGTCACATCCCGGGATACGAAGGCTGGACCGATAACACCGACCCGGTGGGCGCCTTCGACGGCTTCGGCAACTATTACGAGCTGAACCTGCCCTACCAGTTCTATTACAACGCCGACGGCTCCCACAACTACCAGACCAACCCAAACAAGGAGCCCAACCCTGGCGTGCCCGCGGAGGTGATCTCGATTGCTGTTCATCCGGCGCATCCGATCACTGGTGTTCCGCTGTCGCAGAGCTGGATCACTACTCACAACAATGCCCCGGACTACGTCGCGATCTACCCTAAGAAAGGCCAGGAACCGGACAAGCAATGGCTCACGATCGATACCAACCCGACGAGCCACTTCTACAACACGATCTACGCGATGTGGGCGGTCTTCGACGGCCTCAACAGCAAGCCCTTTGTCTCAACGGCCAAGGCGCTTCCTGATGGCACCCACACCGACTGGTCGGCTCCGCAGCTTCTGCCTACCGTCAACAACACGGCGAGCGACACCTACCTGCTTCCGCACGTCGCCCCTGACGGGACTGTGTACACGTCGATTACCAACTTCCCGTCACAACATGGCAAATGCTGCATCACGGTTTCGGTAGATAAGTCGAGGGACGGTGGGAAGACCTGGACGTTCCTTTCAACCGCGGTTTCCAACATCCTGATTCCCTCGTTTGTCGGTGGCTATGCCAACACGACGTTCACCGACGGCATCGACAACACCTTCGCGGTAGGCCTGACCACGGTGAACGGAAATTACCCGCTCTACATCGCCTACAACCAGGAGAGTAACGGCGTCTCCAACGTCAAGCTCACTGCCTCGCTCGACGGTGGCATGACCTGGAGTCTTCCGATCCTGGTAAACGATAACGCCTCGCCGGCGGACGAATTCCAGCCCAACCTGGCAGCAGCGGCCAACGGCACGGTCAGCGTGAATTTCTACGACCGGAGATTGGCGTGCCCCGAGGCGGGAACAGCCGAGGCGGCCGCAGCCGGCCTGGCACTCGACCAGGTCAACCCGAATTACAGCGGCAGCCTGCCACCGTACGGCGCGACGAACTATTGTGTCAACACCAGCATCCAGTTCTACCGTGCCAACCTGAACCCCATCGGCCACAACATCCGGATCAGCCAGCACACGTGGGATCCGCAGCTCAATTCACCGCTGCGGTTCTGCGTCTGTTCCCCAAGCGCTACGTTCATTGGCGACTACTTCGGCAATACGTTTAATGGCACGACTAGCGTCTCGACGTCGGTGAGCACGGCGAGTGATGGGACGAATCCCACGCACTACCAGCAACAGGTGGTGGCGACGCTCGCCATACCGTAACCGGCTGATTGGGTCTGCCGGGGAGGAGTAATCCTCCCCGGCAGCGTGTCGGAACGGTCAGTCGGGCCTACAATGCAGCGCATGCGAGAAGGAGATGGCCAGCGCCCTGGCGCTCGGATTCCTCGTCGGGTTTCCGATCGCGGCGTCGCCGGGCCCGATCTTCTTCCTGGTTCTTCGCCGGACGCTCGCCGGCGGGTGGCGTAACGGGCTCGTCTCGGGGCTCGGGGTTGCCACCGGCGACGCGACCTACGCGGCGCTCGCTGCCTTCGGCGTGGCCGTCGTCACCAATTTTCTGATCGGGCAACGCCACTGGATCGGCCTGGCTGGTGGAATTGCCTTGGTATTGATCGGCTTGCGGGTCCTGATCGTGCATGGAGTTCACGCCGACAACCCCCATGACGGGGAGCGAAATGGGACGCGGAAACGGCTGGCCAGCGCCTACCTTTCAATCCTGGCACTCACGCTTGGTAACCCGCCTACGATTCTGTCGTTCACGGCCGTGTTTGCCGGGCTCGGATTGCGAGTCGGAGCAGGCTGGCCACCGGCCATCGGTCTCGTGGTAGGTGTCATGGTGGGGTCGGCCACGTGGTGGGTGGTGATGACCGCCCTGGTGTCGGCCCTGCGCCATCGAGTCACGCCGGCGGTCACCCGTGTGATTGCGATCGGATCAGGCCTAGCCTTGATCGGGTTCGGCCTCGTGGCGGCGACCGCCGTTAGCTCTTGAGCTCGGTGGGGATGATGGTTCGCTTGAGCAGCTCGGTGCCGCGCAGCAGCTGGGCCTCGGCCGGGATGCCAACCGGCCAGTCGGTCAGGAAGTGCTGGAGGTCGTCGACGCCCTTCATCGAGTGATTGGCCAGGCTGATGAGCACGTCCTCCTTCTTGAAGCCGGCGTGCTGGGCCGGCCCATTCGGATCGATATGGGCAACTCGCACGCCGCTCTCCTGCTCGAGGTGGTAGTAGCGGCTGACCCGGCGGTGGATCGGCCAGGATTCGCCGGTGATGCCCAGATAAGAGCGGACCAAACGACCGTCGCGGATCAAGAGTGACACGACGCGCTGCGCGGTGTTACTGGGGACGGCAAAGCAGATCCCCTGCGCCATGGCGATGATGGCGGTGTTGATGCCAACCACCTGGCCACGGGTGTCCACCAGCGGGCCGCCCGAGTTGCCGGGATTGAGGGCGGCGTCGGTCTGGATGATGTTCTCGATCGTGCGTCCGCTCTGGGCCCGCATGGTACGACCGAGCGCGCTGACGACGCCGGTGGTCACCGTCGATTGAAAGCCGAAGGGATGCCCGATGGCGACCACGAGCTGGCCCACGCGCAACTGGCCGGAGTCGCCCAGCCGGGCATGCGGCAAGCCGGTGCCCGAGGCGCGCAGCACCGCGAGGTCGGTGTGGGGATCCTTCCCGACCAGCTCCGCTTTGAGCGTCGTGCCATCGCGCAGCGTCAGCTCATAGGCTTTCACGGCGCTGGCGACGTGGCTGTTCGTCAGGGCGTAACCGTCGGGCGTGATCAGCATGCCGGTACCGACGCCGCTTACGCCGACGACGGCCGGGCCAACCGTGTCGACGACGGAGATCACGGCGCGGGAATAGGCATCGAGCAGATCAACGTCGGACAGCATTTCCACGGTCGTACCCAGCGGCAAGAAGCTTAAACAAGCCATTATCATGTGCTTCGATGAAAGCGCTCGACTTCATGCAGCGGATGGTCGACTTCGACCGGTTCATGGAAGGTGAGAACCGAGACAGCAACGATCCCGACGACATCGAGCACTGGTGCGCTGTCTACGGGGAGATGATCCGGTTCAAGGAGGGGCTGCTCGGCGAGACGCAGCGGGAGGTCGAGAAGGTTCCGGACATGCGCAATGAGTTGAGCGGCAACGATATCCCCTTCCTGGAGGCCGAGCTGCGGCGCCTGCGCCGTGGGCTCGCGTTCTGGGAGGCCCGTCGCGCCGAGCGCAAGAAACGCCGCTAAACGGCCCATCACTCCATCCGCCACTTGGCCGTCCGGGTGGTCCAGATGGGCTAAACGGCCGCCGAACCTTACGGACGCAACGGTAGCTGCAAGTCGGCGGCGACATCATCGGGTGGAAACGCCATGCGGCTTTCCATCCGCTACAAGATCATCTTGCCGTTCGCCGTGCTGCTGGTCTTCGTTGGTGTTACCGGCACAGGCGTGGCAACAGCCCAGCTCACGAATGCCGCAGCAGCCGAGTTCGACGCGAAGCTGCTCCACAGCAGCCTCCAGGCCAATCAGTTGCTGGCGCAGCTGGACGCCGACCGGATGGCCGACCTGCGCCGGGCGACCGACACGGTCGGCGTGGCCGAAGCGCTTGCTTCCGGCGATGCTGCCGGGCTCGCCCGACTGCTAACGCCGATCGCCGCGAACGTGCCGGCGGCCGGCATTCAACTGCGTGTCCTCGACGTCAACGGTAAGGAACTGCTTCGCATCCAGGGCTCGCCCAACGGTCCGAGCCCGATCGACGTGACCGACTCCGGCGTCTTTCGAGCCCAGCCTGCGGTGGTCAGCGTGCTGGCAGGCGCGGATGCCGGTGAGCGGCGAGCCTTTCTCAGCGGTCAGCCCGGCCAGCCGGTTCTGTATTGGGCGGGAGCGGTGCGGATCACCAGCGAACGCATCATCGGCGCCGTGCTGCTCGGAGAGTCGCTCACCGAAGTCGCCGCCGGGATTCCAGGGGCGACCTTCTACGATCTTTCTGGGGTACCGCTGGCCACGACCCTGCGCGCCGCACCGGTTGCCAGTGAGACCGTACGCCGCCAGCTCACCGCGGAAAACGCCGTGCGCGTCAATCAGACACTGGGCGGTCACCTCTATCACACCCTCTTCAGCACCTGGACGATTCACGGAATCCAGGTCGGATTTCTCGCGATGGCAGCCGACGCGGGCTCCCTCCTAAGCTTGGTGGCCCAGCAGCGCCTCATCCTGACGCTCATCTTCACCGCTGCAGCCTTGCTCACCTTGCTGGTTGGGACGGTGACCGCTTCACTGCTGACCCGTCCGGTGGAGTTGCTGGTGCGGTCGATGCGGGAAGTTTCTGCGGGTGACCTGCACCACCGCGCGACGGTCGCCTCCCAGGATGAGATCGGGTACCTGGCGCGAACCTTCAATGAGATGACGGCCAGCCTGGAGGAGAAGACAGCGGCGCTCGAGGAGACCACCTTCGCCAGCATGGAGGCGCTGGCCCGCGCCATCGACGCTCGGGACTCCACCACCTTCGGCCACTCAGCGCGGGTCGCCGCCGTGAGCCTCGAAATCGCGGACGCGATGCGGCTCTGCGCAAAGGATCGCGAGGCGCTGCGCCGTGCGGCACTGCTCCACGACATTGGCAAGATCGGCGTGGAGGACAAGGTGCTCCGCAAGCCGGGCCCGCTCAGCGATTCGGAAGCCGACGACATGCGCGCGCATCCCCGAATCGGCTACGACATGCTCAAGGGTCTGCGCTTCTTGCAGCCCAGCTTGCCGGGCGTGCTCTACCACCATGAGCGTTGGGATGGGGCCGGTTATCCGACGGGACTGACGGGGACAGCGATCCCACTACCGGTGCGCATCCTGGCTGTGGCCGACGTCTTCGACGCCCTCACCTCCGACCGACCCTACCGCGAGGGCTTGAGCTTCGAGGCGGCAACGGCCGCCATCCGCATCGAGGCGGGCCTGCAGTTCGACCCGGACGTCGTGACGGCGTTCCTCACCCGACGCCCTGCGATTGAAAGCATTCTCCGCAGGAGCGGACGGCGAGGCGCAGCGGTCGCCGAGCCGGAAGCGGCATGAACCGGCATCGGCCACTTCGGAGCCTGGCGATTCTGGCATTGCTTCCCCTGTTCGGGATGGTGTTCTGGCTAACCGCGGCGGTGGCATCGAGCATCCCCGGCCTGCTGGTAGTTGGCGTCAATGTCCACGGACTCACGCTGTCCACCTATGCCGGCGATTCCGACCAGCGACTGGCACCCCTCTCGCTGCGTGTGCTCGACGACGCCAACCAGGACGCGGCGAAGCCGGCCCTCCCGACGCCAACTCCCAGTCGCGGCTCCGCGACGCCAAAGCCACAAGCCTCGGCGTCACCGACGCCGACCCCACGCCCGGTGCCGCTGCCGTTGCCAAGTCCCAGCAGCCCGCTCCCGGGCCCCACGCCGACGGCGACGCCTGGCTCAGCGACCATTGCCGGCCAGGTGACCGACAGCCAGACGCGTCTTCCCATCATCGCGGCCACGGTTTCCGTCAGCCCGGGCGGACAGTCCGTGCTCACCGACACCAACGGCAACTTCAGCCTCAGCGTCAGTCCCGGAACCTACACCGTCATGGCGAAGGCGAACGGCTATAGCAGCGCCAGCCAGGCGGTGACCGTCAACGGCGGACAGAAAACGAACGTCGTGTTCAGGCTGGTCAGCGTCACCGTCTTTGGCTCACTCAACGGGGCGGTGATCGACAGCCTGAGCAAGGCCCCAATTGCGGCCGCGACGGTCACCCTCTCCGATGGGATGGTCCGCGTCAGCGACCTCAACGGAAACTTCTCATACGCGATCGTGCTCAGCGGGAGCTATACGCTAACTGTTTCAGCGATTGGATTCGTCACCCAGAGCCAGGTCGTGACGGTGAAGACCGGACACACGACCAACGTGCAAATTTCTCTCTCCCGCAGCTGACGGCTGAGGCGCGATCGCGCCGACCTAGCGGCCGACGACGTGCAAACGCCAGCCGCCGAGATCGCCGGGGTCTGGGTGGTGATTCACCTCGTCAGCGGCGGCCTGTCGAAGCAGGTCCTCGATCGCGCGCTGGCTTTTGATGAAGGCGGTGACCACCTCAGGATCGAAGTGCGTGGTAGAGCCTTTCAGGATCTCGGTCTTCGCGTATTCGAAAGTGCGGGCCGCGCGGTAGGGTCGATCGGAAGTCATGGCGTCCAGGGCATCGGCCACCGCCAGGATCCGAGCGCCAAGTGGGATCTCATCGGCATGCAGCTGATCGGGATAGCCGTTGCCGTCCCAGCGCTCGTGATGGTTGCGGACCAGCGGCAACACCGGGTCGAGGAAGTCGATGCCCTTCAGCATGTCCACGCCGATCACCGGGTGTTTCTGCATTCGGATCTCCTCCTCGGGCTCGAGGCGCGCTTGCTTGCGCAGGATCACGTCTTCGATTCCGATCTTGCCGATGTCGTGCAACACACTGGCGCGGCGGATGGCGCTGATCTCGGTCTCGTCGCACCCCAGCGCCTTTGCCATGATCACCGCGTACTCCTCGACCCGTTGGGTGTGACCATGGGTGTACGGGTCGCGGGCCTCGACCGCCGCCGCCAGCGCCTCGATCGTCATCAAATAGGTGTCCTGTAGCTGGGTCATTGTGACCTTCAGGGACGCGCTCTTGTCTTTAAGTGAGCGCGTCATCTGATTGAAGGACTCCGTAAGCTCGCCAATCTCGTCGCGGGTCGTTAACGGCGTCTGGTGCTCCAGGTCGCCGGCGCTGACAAGCCGCGTCGCCTCGACAAGGCGGTGGACCGGCCGGGTGATCCGGCGCGCCAGCCAGACGCCGATCGCCAGCGTGAAGAGGACGCCGGCGAGGAATAGCACGACCAGGATGATGCGCAGCTGGTTCGTGTCGGCCAGCAGGCCGGCCGTCGACCCGGTCGTCCCAACGTAGCCGAGGTTCACCGTGCGTACCACCCAGGGCGAGACGATTTCCATCCCCGGACCGCCAGCGGTCCGCGACAGTTCGACCACCCTGGTCGGACCGACTCGATTCCGCGTCGTCGTGTCCAGGGCGAGGGTCGACCCCTGACCGGGTGCGAGGCTCAATGAGGTGGCGAGCGCCTGGCCGTTGATGTCGTAGTAGGTGATGTCGTCGTGCAACGACGCTCGAATCGCCGAGGCCCGATCATCGAGATAATCACCAACCAGGATGGCGCCTACGAGGGCGCCGCCGGCATTGCGCACGGGCTGTCCCGTGAAAATCGCAGCTCGCGGCGCGGGGACGACCAGGTCCAGGCCGGTGGCCCCGCCGGTCAGCACGTAGGAGAGGCTGGGCCAGGCGCTCAGGTCGCGATTCCGGGTAACCGTGTCGGCCACGGCCCCGTGGCCGACGACCCCGACGATTTCGTGCCCGGAGCTGTCGACGGTTTCGACGACCACGTCGGGATGGATCGTCAGCGCCCGCTCCAGCCAGGCCTGCAGGGCTGGCGTGTTGGCCCAGTTCTGGGTCAGCCCGGTACCGGCGGTCAGCAGACGAAGGATTGACCGTCGATCGCCATCGCCCGCCTGCACCATCGCCTGGGCGACGAAGCCATCGTGGATCAGCTGATTGTCGAAGGCTTCCTGGCTTCGGCTACTGAGTGCGTTGGTGGCCGTCAGCGTCCCGACGGCGCCAATCGCCAGGGTGAGTGCGGCGAATGGCAGCACGATCTTCAGGGCGAGCCGATGGCGGAACTGCGACATATGACGCCGATGTAACGTCCGAGTGGCCGGTGAGCTTGTGCCGGCCTAAACGCTCGAGTCGCTTCCGAAGAAGGCTTCCGGGCTGGGATCCAGCTGAATGACGTATTCAGGGAAGTCATCGGCGACGCGCCGGCCATCGGCCGGAAAGATGTAATCGAGCCTGACGACGTGGCCGAGCTGCTGGGCCCGGCTCAAGAAGGTGGTCGCGAGCAGCATGCTGCTGAAGGCAGGCGCGTGCCGGGCTCCGCCCGCACCCGTGCGGCTTAGCAACGGCATCCGTTCCGGATCGCGATCCCCCTCCGACTCGACCACCACGACAAAGATGCGCTCCGGCAGAGCCACCAGCTCAGGATAGGGTCAGTCGCAGCCCATTGGCGGCACGGCGCTGAAGTGCAGGACGCCGCCGGCATCACTTTTGAAGATGGCATCCTCGGAATCGGCGATGATGAAGATTCCCTGGACAAACGTGACACGGTCCATGCCGTTGCCGTACGGCAAACCAACCACACCCGGGAGCGTTTCCGTAGTTTGCCAGTGGCGGCCGGCAAACGGCTCGTCCAGGATATGGTTACCGCCGCTCAGAACGCGGACGGCAAGTGGGTAGGGGTGGTTGATCTCCCCGGGTAAGGAATCGACGAATCGAATCCGGTTGCCTGCCGGATCGGTGAACTCGGCGACGTGGGGCGACACCAGCGTCATGAACCCCGCTTCAGGCATGGCCAGGGCCGGGATGCGGGTCGGGTAAAGCTCCTCGAGATAGAAGGTGCGGCCGGCGAACACCGTCGAGAGGATGCCGCAATGGGCGGAGAGCAGGAACGGCTCGCCTGATGGAGATGGGCTCGGCGCCGACATCATCGAGGGCTGGGCGCCGCCACAGGCCGCAAGGAGGAGCAGAAAACCCGCGGCGAGAACGGGAGGCCGCACAATCTCCTGACGTTAGAATGGCCGAAAAGTTCCCCTAGCCGCGAGCCCGTCCTTACACTATGTGGCGATGACGCCGGCCGAAGCACGCGACGCGTTTACGCGCCTGCTGCAAACGCCGGAACCGGAGCTGGACCTGGCCGAGGCCGCGCTGTTGATCGCCGCCGAAGAATACCCGGACCTCCGCCCCTCGGTTTATCTGGAACAGATCGCCCGTATGGGGACCGAGCTGAAGCGGCGGATCCGTGCCGAGGTCGAGCCTCGGCGCGTGGTCGAAACGGCCAACGTCTACCTGTTCGAGGAGCTGCACTTCAAGGGAAACCGGGAGGAGTATTACGATCCGCGCAATAGCTTTCTCAACGACGTCCTCGAGCGCCGCGTCGGGATCCCGATCACGCTGGCGATACTGTACGTGGCGGTCGGGGAGAGGGCCGGCATACCGGTGCGCGGCGTCGGCATGCCCGGACACTTCCTTGTGAAATACGCGCCGGCGTCGACTGGTGAGATCTTCATCGACGCCTTCAATGGGCGAACGCTGTCGCGGGACGAATGCGCGAAGATGCTCGAGGAGATGTACGGCGGGACGGTGAAGATGAGGCCGGCGTTGCTCGAGCCATCGACGAAACGCCAGATTCTCTCCCGCATTCTCAACAACCTCAAGAGCCTCTACCTATCCCGCGGCGATCTGGCACGCGCGCTGGCGGCCAGCGACCGCATCGTGCTGACCGACCCACACCTCACTTCGGAGTGGCGCGATCGGGGCCTGATTCGGTTTCAGTTGCGCCATGACACTGACGCCTTGAAAGACTTCAGTCGCTATCTCGCGGTGCGGCCAGAGCCCGAAGATTCCGCGCGCGTCAAGCAGCTGCGAGGTCAGCTGATCAGCCGCCTGAACTGATGGCACGCTTCGGTCTCGTCCTCCGCGAGGGGCTGGTCTTCGGCCTGATCGCCGGAGCTTTTGCCCTCGTGATCCGGTTGGTCGCGCTGCTGGCGACCGGCACTACGATGCCGAATCCCTTCTCGACGTTTGTCACGACGGCCCTCACGCTGCTGATCATCGGCGGCGCCGGTCGGAAGCTGGCCGCCACTACGGGAACGACAACGCCGTCCTTGCAGATGGGGGCGCTGGCTGGTGGGATCAGCGAGTTGATGCGCAACCTGGTGGCGGCCATCATCATTTCGTATCTGCCGGCAGGTCAATCGGCCTTTGCCCATCTCACCCCGGCCGCCAGGCGGGCCGCCACCGACACGAGTACGCTGGCCGTCGCTCTCGGTCAGCAGCTCGGCCTGGCGATCGTCGTCGGGGCGATGATCGGGTGGCTTGGCGCCTGGGCGCTGCTTCGATTCCAGCCTCCGCGCGAGCCGCCAGTAAGATAGACGGGATCGCGCTAGACGGGGAGCCAGCGGTGCCCTGTACCCGCAATCCGCTTCAGCGGGGTCGAACTCCCCTTTGAGGGGTGCGCTATCCGGAGTGGCGTTTCGTGCGACTGCGTTGATGGCCTGGTCCTGCGCGACCTGGTTCCGTGAACCCTGTCAGGTCCGGAAGGAAGCAGCAGTAAGCGGGGTGCCGGGGGCGCCGCAGCCCACCGGGCCTGAGTGGTCCGCGTTGTGTCCCCGGGCGGCGTTACAACGAGAAGGGGTGCGCGGTCATTCAAGCTGGCAGCATTACTGACCGGACCGTTCGCGGCGGCTCAGTCCGCGCCGCCGGCCCGACCGGTTTGGTTTGTCCGATTCCGTCAGGCGCGGTAACGGAGCGCGCATCCGCGCCATCTCCTTCCAGGGATCGTCACGGCCTTGCAGCCAATCCCAGACGTTGCGCATCGTCACGCCATCAGGACGGAGTCCATCATTCTCGACGTCCGACCATGCGATCGGCACCGCAACCGGGCCTTCGCGCCTGGCTCTGACGGAATAGGGCGCGACGACCGTCTGGCCGTAGGCGTTCCGGTTGACGTCGATGAAGAGCCGGCCTTCGCGCTTCTGCTTGATGAACTCCGTAGTCAGATGATCGGGATCGCTCGCCGTCAACCGCTGGGCAATGGCGTCGGCGAAGACATGCACCTCCTCGAAGCTGGGTGCGACGCTGATCGGCACGACGACGTGGAGTCCGCGCGAGCCGGTCGACTTGACGAAGGCGACGAGTCTCAGCTCTTCGAGCAGCACCTTGAGGCTAAGTGCCGTCCGGCGGACGAGGCGGAAGTCGTCATCCGCAGGGTCGAGGTCGAAGATCAAGAGGTCGGGCTGCTCCGGCGCCTCGATTCGCGAGAGCCAGACGTGCGCGGTGATCATGTTGTAGTTCGCGAGATAGACGAGCGTCGCTGCGTTGTCGATCAGGGCGTGGGTGATGGTGCCCCCCCGGTGGAGGTCCACGGTCGCCCGTTTGATCCATTGCGGGAAGGATTCAGGGATCCGCTTCTGCTGGATGGCGATGCCGCCGATGCCGTCCGGGAACCGGTTCATGTGCAGCGGACGCCCCCGGACCTGCGGCAGCATGCGCTCGGCGATGCGCTGGTAGTACTCGACCAGATCGCCCTTGGTGATTCCGTCGGCGGGGAACATGACCTTCTCCGGATTGGAGACCGTGATCTGGTGGCCGTCGATAACTGGCATTGTTCTCGGACGTCAGCCGCTGAACTCAGTCGACGGACCGCCCGCACCTGGAGACTCTTCCACCGGGATGCCGGCGCCGTCGAGCACCGCGGCGACGAAATCGCGCTCGGGAAGAGCGCCCACGAATGCGCCCGCGCGGTTGATCACCGTGTGCGGGACTCCTCGGACTCCAAACTCCGCTGACAATCGCGGAAACTCGTTCGCCTCGACGCAGAGCGCCCGGATCTGTGGCGATGCCAGCGCCATCCGGTTGGCCAGGCTCACGGCCTGAGGGCAGTACGGTCAGGTCGGGGTGGCAAAGACCATGACCTCAGTCGGCTCACTCAGCTTCGCCAGATCAGCCAGGCTCGCCGGGCTGAGATCGTGCTCCGCCCGGGAAACCCGCTCGACCGCGTCAATCAAGGCCGGGAACTCGGTGCCGGTGGGGAGACCCTGGAAGCGGATCTGCCCGGCTTCCGTACTGGCACCAATTGCGATGGTGGGGATGTCGTCGACCCCATCGGCGCTGGCGCGGCCGGGGTCACGGCTGGTATCAACGACGTCAAGCGTCACCTTCTCAGGCGCCGCGTCTTTGAGTAGGTCCGCCATCTGGCGGGCGTCCTCGCAGGTCGCGCAGCCGACGCCGGCGGGCAGGATCAGGCGGGACCAGCCCGGCCGCGTGTAGAGGGTGAGATGCACAGGGCCGCTCAGGCGGAGATCGAATCGAGCCTTGAGCTGCGCCCGAACGTGCTCGGGGATAAGGGCCATACCACTAATCATGCAGGACCCAATCGGCCGAACCGGGGTTGACGCTGGCGGTCTCGCGGTCTAACGTCAGATCAGGGGCAGGCGATGGGTCGATAGTTCCGGAGGTTGAGCGCCATGCCGGTCTATGAGTTCAAGTGCACGAAATGTGGGGAACTCTTCGAGGTGATGGGCAGTTATGCGGAGCGTGAAAAAGCCCACGCCTGCCCGAGGTGCGGCAGCGCGGAGGTCAAACAGGCGATCTCGCTCTTCTCCGCGGCGCCGCCTCGATCGTACTGACGCGGAGCAGAGGAGACATCGCCATGGCCGCATCGCCAGGGAAGGGAAAGCGCTGGTCGCAGCGGGTGACGGAGACGAGCGATGCGCTTGATCTGGAACGGCGAGTCTTCGCCAAGGACGATCCACGCAGCATCGCCCGCTCGCTCAAACGTTCGGCCGAGCGGAGCACACGACGCAAAAGCAATCCGTATCGCTCGGCGATGTCGATGCTGACCTTCTACCTAAACCGCGCGGGGGAGACGCTGCCGAAAACGCGGCGCGCGCGGCTGGAGGCGGCTAAAGACGAACTCCGCAAGCTGTATGGGAAAGACGTACGTCATCGGGCCAGAGCTTAGCTGGCGCTAACCACGATCACGTCCTCGTAGGTCGTGGCGTCGACCTGGATGGCGTAGCAGCCCGTTGTTGAGGGGTAGACGTACAGGGCACCACCGCCGGCCGCCTGGAGCACGTGATCGTAGAAGTCGTCGCTCACGCCAGCCTCCGAGGTGAGGTGGGTCGCCTTATCCGAGGGAGTGGCGGGCTGCCCACTGAATTGGAGGCGACCAACGCCATCGATCCGGCCGCCGCGCAGGAGCACCGGACCCGGCACGGGGGAGCCGGTGACGACGTATACCGTCTTATTCCAGGGGAAAGCCGCTGTCGGCATCGGACCACCCAGGTAAAAGGGCCCGCGACCGCGCGGATTGCTGACACCCGGTGAGACTTTCGCCACCGTTGTGACAGGGCATGGCATTCCGGGCTGAACCGCTGGGAGCTTCAAGGGTCGCGCCATCAATGACACGGCATCATCGGCAGTCGTGATCGGTGTCGGAGTAGGGCCGCCGGTCGCGACGGTCGCCTGGCCGCAGCCGACCAGCACCATCGCCACGGCCCCGCCCAGGAGTTTGAGCCGCATCGTTAACTGCTACATCGTCGAGCGACCGGAGGTTCCAGCTGGATGCGGGGAACTTACGAGGCGGGGATACTCTCGAGGGCGGGGGCGGACGACACGAGATTGACGGCATGGACCCCGGTCGCCGCGGGGAGGCGCAGCACGAAGATACTGCCTTTGCCGACTTCGCTGTGCTCCAGTGTCAGTGAGCCGCCGTGGCGCTCCGCCAACTCCCGGCTGATGAAGAGCCCCAGCCCCGTGCCGGGCTGGGGGCCGAGCCCAGGGTCGTCGATCCTGAAGAAGCGCTCAAAGATCTTCTCGTGCTTGTCCCGGGGAACTCCGACCCCGTGGTCTTCGATGATCAGCGCGGGGCCGCCCTCAGTGGTGACAGTCAGGTTGACCCACGGGGGGCCGGCCGTGTAGGTGAGCGCGTTGTTCACGAGGTTGTCGATGATGCGCGCGAGCTGCTCGCGGTCGGCGTTGATCGCCACCGGCTCATCGGGCTCGTCGTAGAGCACCTCCGCCTTCAGCAGGCCGGCTCGGGCTTCGGCCCGGGCGATCGCTTGCCGCGCCATCTCGCGCAGGTCCAGCGTCTTGGTATCGGTCGGTACGGTGCCGCCCTCGATCCGAGCCGCGGTCAGCAGATCGTCGACGATGCTGTTGAGCTCGGTCGCCTTACCCATCAAGACTCGCAGCGGGCGCTCCCACTTATCGGGCGTCAGGCTGCCGTCCTGCAGCATGGAGAGGTAGCCGGTGATCACGGACAGCGGAGTGCGAAGCTCGTGCGCCGCCATGCTCAAGAAGGCGCTCTTGCTCTTGCTGGCTTCCTGCGCCTCCGCGAACAGGATCTGGGACTGCTTGAGGAGCTCCTCCGTGCGCATGTTCGCCTCGATCGTGTTGAGGACGACCCCGATGCCCTCGGTCAGCTGGTCGAGGAAATCGAGGTGAGTGGGGCCGAACGCCTGCACCGACGCCAGCTCGACGACCGCCTTGACCCGGCCCTCGAAAATCACGGGCAACACCACGATGCTGGCCGGGGGCGCTTCGCCGAGGCCGGACTTCACCGCGACGTAGCCGGATGGGACCGTGTTGAGCTGGATCCGCCGCCCGTCCCGGGCACACTGTCCGACCAGGCCTTCGCCCCAGCGGAACGCTTTGTTCGGGCTATCATCCGCCGCCAGCGCGTAGCCCGCGGCCAAGCGCAGCACCGGCTCCTCGCCATCACGGGTCTCGACGATGTAGAAGGCGCCGTAGTGCGCCGAGACTAGCGGCGCGACCTCGGTCAGGATCAAGTCGGCGACGGTGCGAAGATCGCGCTGGCCCTGGAGCATGCGGGTGTGCTTAGCAATGTTCGTCTTGAGCCAGTCCTGCTCCATGTTCTTCTGCGTTGTCTCTTTGAGGTTGCGGATCATCTCGTTGATCTTGCGGCTCAGTAGGGCGACTTCACCGCTGGCCTCCACTCGGATCGAGCGGGTGAGATCTCCCTCGGTGACGGCGGTGGTCACCTCCGCGATGGCCCGCACCTGGCCAGTCAGGTTGGCGGCCAGCTGATTGACGTTGTCGGTGAGGTCTTTCCAGGTGCCGGCGGCACCCGGGACTGACGCCTGACCACCCAGCTCGCCCTCGACGCCGACTTTTCGGGCCACCGTTGTCACCTGCGCCGCGAAGGTTGCCAGGGTGTCGGTCATCTCGTTGATGGTGTCCGCCAGCGCCGCGATTTCGCCCTTGGCCTCGAAGACCACTTTGCGGCGCAGGTCGCCGTTCGCGACCGCCGTCACGACCCGGGCGATGCCGCGCACTTGATCGGTCAGGTTGCCCGCCATCAGGTTCACGCTCTCGGTGAGGTCTTCCCAGGTTCCGGCGACGCCCTGCACCTGCGCCTGGCCGCCCAGCTTGCCCTCTGTACCGACTTCGCGCGCCACCCGGGTGACCTCCGAGGCGAACGCATTGAGCTGGTCGACCATGACGTTGATCGTGTTCTTCAGCTCGAGGATCTCGCCTTTCACCTCGACCGTGATCTTCTTGGAGAGGTCGCCCTTCTGAACCGCGGTGGTGACCTCGGCGATATTTCGCACCTGGGTGGTCAGGTTGGCGGCCAGCTGGTTGACGTTGTCGGTGAGATCCTTCCAGGTGCCCGACGCCCCGAGTACATACGCCTGGCCGCCCAGGCGACCCTCGTTGCCGACCTCGCGAGCCACCCGGGTGACCTCGCCGGCGAAGGCATTCAGTTGGTCGACCATGCCGTTGATCGTGTTCTTCAGGTCGAGGATCTCGCCACGAACGTCAACCGTGATCTTCTTGGAGAGGTCGCCCTTGGCGACGGCGGTCGTCACCTCGGCGATGTTGCGCACGTGCGCGGTAAGGTTGCCGGCCATGAAATTGACGTTGTCGGTGAGGTCTTTCCAGATGCCGACGACGCCCTTGACCTGGGCCTGGCCGCCCAGCTTACCTTCGGTACCGACTTCGCGGGCGACGCGCGTGACTTCTGAGGCAAACGCATTGAGCTGATCGACCATCACGTTGATGGTGTTCTTCAGCTCGGCGATCTCGCCGTGAACGTCAACCGTGATCTTCTTGGAAAGATCGCCCCGAGCGACGGCAGTGGTGACCTCGGCGATGTTGCGCACTTGACCCGTCAGGTTGCCGGCCATGGAGTTGACGTTGTCGGTGAGGTCTTTCCAGGTCCCGGATGCCCCTTGCACGTGGGCCTGACCGCCCAGCCGGCCCTCGGTCCCCACCTCGCGCGCCACCCGAGTGACTTCGGAGGCGAAGGCGTTCAGCTGGTCGACCATGACGTTGATCGTGTTTTTCAGCTCGAGGATCTCGCCCTGCACCTCAACCGTGATCTTCTTGGAGAGGTCGCCCTTCTGCACCGCGGTCGTGACCTCGGCGATATTGCGCACCTGGGTGGTGAGATTGGCGGCGAGCTGATTGACCTGGTGGGTAAGGTCTTTCCAGGTCCCGGAGGCACCCGGCACGCTGGCCTGACCGCCGAGCCGGCCCTCGGTACCGACCTCGCGCGCCACGCGAGTGACCTCGCCGGCGAACGCGTTGAGCTGATCGACCATCGAGTTGATGGTGTTTTTCAGCCGGAGGATCTCGCCGCGAACGTCGACCGTGATCTTCTTTGAGAGGTCGCCTCAGGCCACGGCGGTCGTGACCTCCGCGATGTTGCGCACCTGGGCGGTCAGGTTGCCGGCCATGTAGTTGACGTTGTCGGTGAGGTCCTTCCAAACGCCGGCGACGCCGGCCACCTGGGCCTGGCCGCCAAGCTTGCCTTCCGTACCGACCTCGCGCGCCACCCGGGTGACCTCCCGAGCGAAGGCGTTCAGCTGATCCACCATGACGTTGATCGTTTTCTTCAGCTCGAGGATCTCGCCCTGGACTTCGACGGTGATCTTCTTGGAGAGGTCGCCTTTCTGCACGGCGGTCGTGACCTCGGCGATATTCCGCACCTGCGCCGTCAGGTTGCTCGCCATGAAGTTCACGCTCTCAGTGAGGTCCTTCCAGACGCCGCCGATGCCGCGCACCTGCGCCTGGCCGCCCAGCTTGCCCTCCGTGCCAACCTCGCGGGCGACCCGGGTGACTTCTGAGGCGAACCCATTGAGCTGATCGACCATGGTGTTGATGGTGTCCTTGAGCTCGAGGATCTCGCCGCGGACGTCGACCGTGATCTTCTTCGACAGGTCGCCTTTGGCGACCGCGGTCGTGACGTCGGCGATGTTGCGCACCTGAGCCGTCAGGTTGGCAGCCATCAGGTTGACGTTGTCCGTGAGGTCCTTCCAGACCCCGGCGGCCCCTCTGACATGAGCCTGCCCGCCCAGCTTCCCCTCGGTGCCGACTTCCTCGGCGACACGCGTGACTTCGAGGGTGAAGGAGCGGAGCTGCTGAACCATCGCGTTGACCGTCCGGGCCGTCCGCAAGAACTGGCCGTCGAGGGGCCGGCCATCCAGCTCGAGATCCATGGTCTGGAAGAGGTCGCCTTCGGCGACCGCGGCGATGACCCGGGCAATCCCGGAGAGATTCTTTGCGTTGCGCTCGTTCAGCTCGATGATGCCGTTCATCTCGCCGGCAATCCGGGCCATGACGCCCGTCGAGGTCACCGGCACCCGGACCGCGAAGTTGCCCTTGCGGACCTCGCGCAAGACCGTCAGGATGAGCTCGGCGTCGGCGGTCGAGATCCCCTGGGCGAGCCGCCGCTCGGCCCCCCCGGCTTTTGACCCGTTGGCGTCGTCGGTGCCCAGCCCGGGGGCCTGGCGCCCGACAACGTTGAGTGGCGGGCGCCGTTGCTGACTACGCTTGGGCACTGCTTACCTGTATACAAAATCGCCGAGTCAAAGTCAAACGATTCATGTTAGCCCGGGTGGTGAGATCGAATTAGCTTATCAGTCACACCAGGCCCTAATCTGACGCGAAATGGCCGGCTCCCTGGCGCCGCCGGTACCCCGATACGGCACCCGTTCGCTGGCAGAACTGGTGCCGTCGCTCCTGAGTTCGCTGGGCCTGGCCGGCTTTACCAACGCACTGGCGCTCGAGCCGGCCGAACGGGTTTGCCTGATGCTGGTGGACGGGCTCGGCTGGGAACTCCTTGCCGCCAGCAGGTCGACGGCACCCTTTCTGAACTCGATCGCCCACGAGCCGCTCACCGCCGGGTTTCCCGCGACGACGGCCGCCAGCCTGAGTTCGCTGGCGACCGGCGTGCCGCCGGGCGAGCACGGTCTTTTGGGCTATACGATGGCGCTGCCCGGCTACGACCGGGCCTTCAATGTCCTGACCTGGGCGCTGTACGGGCTCGGGCCGCGGATGGAACTCCTGGAGCAGGTTCAACCGGAGGCGCTCCAGCCCCTTCCAACCATCGCGGAGCGGGCGGCTCGGGCCGGCGTTCCCATCCATCACCTGGGCCCGGCCTTCCACGAGGGTTCCGGGTTAACTCGCGCCATCGGCCGGGGCGAGCGTTTCCATCCGGCCGACTCCCTCGAGGCGATCAGCGAGACTGGCCTCCGGCTCATCCGCGGTCACCGCGCCCTGGTTTACGGTTACCATCCCCGGCTCGATGCCGCGGGCCACGTTCACGGGGTCGCTTCGCAGCCCTGGCGGGATGAGCTCGGGGCCGTCGACAACGCAGTCCGGCTTATTGCCGAGCAGTTGCCACGGGACACGGTGCTGGTGGTAACCGGGGACCACGGGATGATCGACCTGCGGCCGAACGAACGGCTGGACCTGGCCGACTATCCAGAGCTGGCTGCCGGGGTCCGGTTGCTCGCCGGCGAGGCTCGGGCTCGATACGTCAGCACCGAGCCGGGTGCGGTGGACGATGTGCTGGACGTGTGGCGGGCGATCCTCGGCGACCGGATGTGGATCTGGCCGCGCGACGAGGCGATCGGCCTGGGTCTGTTTGGGCCGCGGGTCAGTCCTGTGGCGGCTGAACGCATGGGCGACATCGTCGCCGCGGCATTCGATCGCGTCGGGATCGTGCAACGGGACGTCGATCCGGCGCAGGCCCGGTTGAACGGTCACCACGGCTCGTTGACGCCGGCGGAGCAGCTGGTGCCCTACCTGCTGTACCGCTCCTAATTCGAGAAAGGCGACACCTCGACCGAGATCCCCCACAGCTTCTGGATGACGGGCTGGCTGGTGGCGAGGTCGCCACTCGTCCAGATGCGGAACGAGCCGGGCCGTCCGGAGTCGTTCCGCAGGTTTGACGTCTGGAGCACGCGCTGAACCTGTCGGGCGACGGCCGCTCCCGTGTCAATGAGGGTGACGTGGTCGCCGACCACGTCGGCGATCAACGGTCGGAGGAAGGGGTAGTGCGTCGAGCCCAGCACGATGGTGTCGGCCCCGCCCTCGACGAACGGCCTGGTGTATCGCTCGACCAGCTCGCGGGTCCTGGCACCGAAGAGGTCGCCGGCCTCGACTCGCTCGACCAGGCCGGGGGCAGCCTGCGTGATCACCGTGGCGTGACTGCCAAAGCGCTCCAGCAGGGACCGAAATCGATCGCTTTCCGAGGTCGCGACGGTAACCAGCACCCCAATCACGCCTGTCTTCGTCGCGGCAGCCGCCGGCTTGACCGCCGGCTCCATTGCGATCACAGGAACCGGCAACGTGGTCCGCAGCGTCTCGGCGGCCGCGGCGGTGCCGGTGTTCGACGCGATCACGATTGCCTTCGCATCCTGCCCGAGCAGGAAATCCGCGATGGTCCGGGCTCGCCGGCGGATCTCTTCGACCGCCTTGTCGCCCCAGGGGGCGTGCTTCGAGTCGGCGACATAGAGGAGGTGCTCGTGCGGCAGCTGGCTCCGGATTTCGCGCAGCACCGAGAGACCGCCCACGCCGGAATCGAGAACACCGATTGGCGAGTCGCGGTTCGGCACGTCCGGAAGCTTACGGGAGGATAGAGTAGCCACCGTGAGCGCCGCCGTTTCGCCGCAGGCGCCGCCGATGACTATCGAAACCGCCAGCCTCTGGTCGCGCACGCTCGCGATCATTGTCGACCTCTTTGTGGTGTCGGTCATTCAGGCGGTCGTCAATGGCGTGTTCGGCAGCGTCCGGATAACGAATGCCATCGTGGATCCATCGGCGACTGGTGGCTATTCGTCCTTGACCAGCACAACGACCGTCGATGCCTTCGGAGACACCATCGGGCAGGCTCTCGTTGGCATCAAGGTCACTGACCTGAGCGGTCGGCCGGCGGGCTGGCGGGCCGTGCTGATTCGCAATGTGTTTCGCGTCATCGATTCGTTCCCCGGTTTCTATCTCCTGGGGGTACTCGTCGCTCGCTTCTCGCGGTACCGGCAGCGGATCGGCGACCACGTCGCGCACACCCTGGTGGTGCCAGCCCGGGCTGTGGTTGGAGTCGGGCTCACGGCAGAGGCGCGCCGCCGGCGCGTGGCCATCCTGCTGGGCGTGCTGGTTCTGTTTGCCGTGAGCTGTTTCGCCTTCGCCTACTTCGGGTGCCCGCCTATCGTTCTGGAGAACGCGGCGGTCCAGGGCCAGCTGCCCGGCGGACCGATCGCTAATTTCAGGCATGGACCCGCGCGATGGAGCGGCGGGTCCGTCACGTACCCAGTTACCTATGCCACTGTCGGGGGAAAGTCGTGCACCGGCGAGGCGACCCTCGAGTGGCACGGCTTTCCCATGGGCTGGCAGCTGAACAGCATGACCACGAACTGTCAGTAGCCGACCGAGGGAATTTGCGCGACTAGCGCTTGCTGGCGGTCGCGGCCTCCACGCCGACCTCGTTCAGGCGGCCTGACTTCACGTCGTAGATGAAGCCCCGGATCTTGTCCTTACGCGGGACGGAGGGGCTTGACTTGATCCGCCCGACCGACGACCGGAGGTCTTTCTCCAGGTTGTTGAACGCGTCAAAGGCGAACACCGGGCGGATGCCGGTCTCGTCTTCGATCTTGGCCCGAAGGTCGTCGTCCTTGAAGGTCAGCATGCCGCAATCGGTGTGGTGGATGAGGATCACCTCTTCGGTGCCCAGCAGCCGCTGCGAGATGGTCAGCGAGCGAATCGCGTCCATGGTGGCAACGCCACCGGCATTCCGGAAGACATGCGCGTCGCCCTCCTTGAGCCCAAGGATCTTGCTGACCTGGAGCCGCGCGTCCATGCAGGCGAGCACGAACAGCTTCTTGGCCGGCGGCATCGGCAAGCTCCCCGCATTGAATTGCCGGGCGTACGCCTCGTTGTTCTTCAGGACCTCATCGGTAGCACTCATCAGCAATCCTCCCAACTCATAACGGTTAGTTCCCGCCATCCTACCGGTTGCAGCGGCCGAGGGCTACGGTGTCTGCACGTCGATGACGAGCCGAGTCGGGTTGCTCAGCTCCAGCGTCCGGATGCACGACGGCCGCGACAGGCCGGTGCCCCAGCTCAGCACTGCTTCGAAGTCCCCAAGTTGTTCAACCTCCTGCACGACGGGAAGGCCGGGCGTCAGATCGCGGCTGCCCGTGTAGCTGTCGGCGCCGCTGGCCCCATGGAAGACAATCCGGACCCCGCTCGACCCCTTCAGAGTCACATCGAGGCCACTCGGATCTTTGACGAATTTGCTCGAGGCCTGGCGCGAGACCGTATAGGTGGGCACATGCGCGGTCGAGCCCGGCTGTGGGGCGAACTCGAAGACGATGCGGTCGTAACCGGCCGGCTGATGCGCCACCCGCACGGCAGTCAGTCGCATCGCCGGGCCGGTGTCCGAGCCGCCGCCATGATCCTGGCAGCTGAATGGGGTGAGGTCGGTGGCGGATGGGAGGGTTGGCAGCGGCGTGGGCGCCGCCGTCGCGGACGCCGTAGGCGCGGTGATGACATCGACAACCAGCCGAGACGGGCCGGTCAGCTCGAGCACCCGGATGCATTGCGATGAGGTCAGCCCGATACCGTAACTGAGAACCCGCTCGAAGTTGCCGAGCTGCACGATCTCACGCACCGCCGGCAGATCGAACTTCTGATCCGCGACGCCCTGGACGTCGGCGTCGCGAAAGACGAGCTTGACGCCGGCGCTGCCGGCGAGCGTGACCTGCTGGCCACTCGCGTCCCTGACGAAGACGCTGGATTCCTGGCGCGTGAGGTCGTACGACGGGATGCCGCCGGCGAAGTCGAACACCATCCGGTCAAATCCGGGTGCTTCGCCATGGTGGGCCACCCGGATTCCAGTCAATTGGCCGGAGAGGCCGGTCGTGCCGCCCGAGCGGTCGCTGCAGATGAAGGGCTGTGGGGTGGGGGAAGGGGATGGGGATTGCGTCGTAAAGATCTGCGTGACCGTCGACCGCACGTCGTTGAGGATCACCTGCGGACTGCGGACGGCGAGCACGGCGAATGCGACGAGGACCAACGCCCCGGCCAGAGCGAGCTGCGGCGCCATCCGGGCGCGAGTCCGGGGTGTGATGCCTTCCCGGATGCGGCCGCGCAGCTGGCGTGGAAATTCGCGAATTTCCTCGGCTTCCTTGTGAAGATGGTCGCGGAGATCGTTCTCGAACTTGTCGCTCATGCGGGGATCTCCTCGGACCCGGTGAGGTCGCGGAGGCGGCGGAGGGCCGTCTTCAGCCGGGACTTCATCGTGTCCACCGGGACCCGAAGCGCCTTTGCCGTGTCCTCGACGCTGAGGTCCTGGTAATAATGCAGGGCGACCGCGGCCCGCTGCTCCGTGGTCAACCGGTCGAGCGCATGGGCCAGGTCGAGGCGCTGCTCGCTGGAGACCTCGTGCTGGCCGCCGCCGAAGCGGCCGAACCGCTCCGTGAGCGCCTGAAACCGATGCCGCCGCCGGTACGCCGAGATGCTCTCATTCATGGCAATCCGATTGAGCCAGGGGCCCGGGTCTTCGTCCCGCAGGCTGCCCATCCGCTGCCAGGCCCGCAGGAAGGTTTCCTGGACGGCGTCCTCAGCCAGCGCCTGGTCGCGAAGGATCAAACGGGCCGTCCTCAGGAGCTGGAGGCCGTATCGGTCGACCACCTCCTCGAATGCGTCCCTATCGCCGTCGCGACACCGCTCGATGACGCGTCCGAGCGCCGGATCCATGAGCATGCCAATCGTATAGACGCTGGCACCCCCATGAACGGGTGAAGTTTTCGAAGCCCCCACCCTGCCCTCCCCCGCGAGCGGGGGAGGCAAGTGGCGGGGAAGAGGGGGGAGAGAGTCATTTCCTGGCGTAGCGTCGCAGGCCGGCGATGGTGAGCCCCGCCGTCACCGCGAGCAGTCCCAGCAGGATCGGCGCGATTGGCATGCCGGCTGGCCGGCCCGCAGAGGCCGGGTGGCCGGTGGCGGCGAGGTCCGAGGGAAGCGCGCTGGCCGTGGGGTCACTCGACGGAGCCGGCTGGGTCGTGGCGGCCGGGACCGCCGACGCGGCAGCATCCGGTGGCGTCTGGACGTCGATCACGAGGCGCGTGGGCCCACTGAGTTCGAGGACGCGGAAGCAGGCAGCCGTCTTGAGACCGATCCCATAGCTGACCACCCGTTCGAAGTTGCCGATGTTGGCAGCTTCACGAATTTCCGGCAACCGGGGCTTGAGGTCGCTCGGGGCGCCGCTCACGACATCGCTGTTGCGGAGCACGGCGCGGATGCCGGCGGAGCCTTCCAGCGTGACGGGCTGACCGCTGGCGTCACGGACAAACGTGGACGTAGCCTGCCGGCCCAGCTCGTATTGCGGCATGGAATTGGAGGTGGCGAACCCGATCACCAGCCGGTCATAACCGTCGTGGTGGGCGATTCGGATGTCCGACACCGTGCCCGATGCGCCGGCTACCCCGCCGGCCCTGTTGGTACAGGTGAACGGGCCCAGGTCATCGGCGGACGCCTGGATCGCGCTGCTCAGGGCCAGGGCACCTGCCGCGGCTCCAACAGCCGCGAACGTGGCGAGTTTCAATCGACGTTGCGGGCGGGAGATCGAAGACATTGCGAGTTCCTCCTATGAGTCCGTTGAATAGGGCGGCTCTGTGCCGTCCAATCCTTCAGACGCTCCCACCCCGTGCGGCGGGTGAAGCCCGTTCCCGGCTAAATGGCAGGAGGCGGCGGCGACAGGGGTTTCTGCCGGAAATCGAAGCAGTCGGACATGTCATCGGCGGCCCTGTCGCGCGCGTTGATGGGCTGGAGTCCGAATGTTTTCTCGCAGAACTTGACCAGACTGACGTGTGAATGCTGGGTATGCGAGATGTAGCCGGTCCTGGCGTACGGGCTGAGCACCAGGCAGCCGACCCGCGAGCCATAGCGGAATTGCGTGCCGTCGGTCCACTTCTCCACCAGCGGCGGCGTGACGTGGTCGTACCAGCCGCCCCAGTCGTCCCAGGTGATGAAGATGACCGTATTGGCCCACAGCCCGCCCTTGACGACGGCATCCACCTGATCGGCCGTCCACCTCTGGCCGGCCTTGACGGGTTCGACCGGATGTTCGCTCAGCCCGGTGGGCCCATAGACCCAGGACACCGCCGGCAGTTTGCCGGCCGCCGCATCCTTCGCAAAACGGTCCGCGCTGAGGTTGTTCTTGCTGCCTTTGAGGGCCGTGATGTACCCGTGAGCGTAACCGCCGTAGTTTCGCCAGGTGAGTCCCGCCTTCGCCAGCTTCGCCGGAAGCGAGGCGATGTCGAACGGTGGCTGGTCTCTGATCGGGTCGCGGTAGTGCGGGTTGTCGATGATCGGGGAGTTGGCCGCGATCAGCATCAAGTGGTTCGGCGTTGAAGGCCCGGCGACTTCGGTGAAGTACCGATCGCACAGGGTGTAGCGCTGGGCATAGCGCCAGTAGTTGGGAATGTTTGCCTGCGCATATTGCTCTCTGGCGGCGCCGGTGGCACGCTTGAGCCAGGCCGCGTGCTCGTGCGGATGGTCGGATGACGGCGGGTCGGAGGCAGGCGCCAGGTTGGGGTCACCGTCGACGCCGGGGAATCGGCCGAAGTAGTTGTCGAAGGTGTGGTTCTCCTTGACGATGATCACCACGTGCTGGATCGGGCCGGTTGGTTTCCTCATCCCGGCGCCAGTCTAGGGTCTGGTTGGCAGGACAACGTTTCGACAGGTCCGCTCGTTCGCAGAATGCGTCCAGCTTGGAACACGCCGTGACCGGGCCGCGTCACGTATCGTTGAAATGTGCAAAGCCAGCCGCAACCGGCTGCCACCGTGGCTGAGGGGCCGCTGAGCGAGGCCGAGCTCAAGAAACTGCACGCCTACTGGCGGGCGGCCAACTATCTCTCGGTCGGCCAGATCTACCTGCTGGCGAATCCACTGTTACGGGAGCCGCTCCAGGTCAAGCACATCAAGCCACGCCTGCTGGGACACTGGGGGACGACCCCAGGTCTCAACTTCCTGTACGCCCATCTGAACCGCGTCATCAAATCCCGCGACCTGGACGCCATCTTCATCTGCGGCCCTGGCCACGGCGGGCCGGCGATGGTCGCGAACGCCTATCTCGAAGGCACGTATACGGAGACCTATCCCGACGTGACGCAGGACCTGATCGGTTTGCAGAAGCTGTTTCGGCAGTTTTCATTTCCCGGCGGCATCCCGAGCCACGATGCGCCCGAGACCCCAGGGTCGATCCACGAAGGCGGTGAGCTCGGCTATGCCCTCACCCACGCCTACGGCGCCGCCTTCGACAACCCGAACCTCAAGGTCTTTTGCGTGATCGGCGACGGCGAGGCGGAGACGGGGCCGCTGGCCGCCAGCTGGCATTCGAACAAGTTCCTCAACCCACAGACGGATGGGGCGGTGCTGCCGATCCTCCACCTGAATGGCTACAAGATCGCGAATCCAACCCTTCTGGCGCGGATCCCGGAGGACGAGCTCCGCCGGCTGCTCGAAGGCTACGGCTACGCCCCCTACATCATCGCCGGCGACGATCCGATGGACATGCATCAGCGGATGGCCGCGCTGCTCGACCTGGTGCTCGACGAGATCGAGGAGATCCAGGGAAAGGGGCGCAAGCACGGCAAGCCGGCACGGCCGCGGTGGCCGATGATCGTGATGCGGACCCCAAAGGGTTGGACGGGGCCGAAGGAGGTCGACGGCTTGCCGGTTGAGGGTACCTGGCGAGCGCACCAGGTACCGATTGACAACATGACCAAGCCAGAGCATCTGCGGATCCTCGATCGGTGGCTGCGAAGCTACCGGCCAGAGGAGCTGTTCGATACCGACGGCGCGCTCGTCCGCGAGCTGTCAGCGCTGGCGCCCAGGGGGCCGCGCCGGATGAGCGCCAACCCGCACGCCAATGGTGGCGAGCTGTTGCAGGAGCTGCGGCTGCCGGATTTCCGCGACTATGCGGTCAAGGTCGACAAGCCCGCGACGACATTCGATGAGGCGACCAAGGTGCTCGGGGCGTTCCTCCGAGACGTGATCGTCCACAACCCTCACAACTTCCGGCTGATGGGCCCGGATGAAACCGCCTCGAACCGGCTGAGCGCGGTCTTCGACGTCACCAATCGCGATTGGCTCGCCGACGTCTTGCCAACCGACGATCACCTGGCCCCGGATGCCAGGGCTGGCTGGAGGGCTACCTGCTGACCGGGCGGCACGGCCTGTTCAACTGCTACGAAGCCTTCATTCACATCGTCGACGCGATGTTCAACCAGCACGCGAAGTGGCTCGAGGTCACGAACCGGCTTCCCTGGCGGCGGCCGATCGCCTCGTTCAACTACCTGCTGACCTCGCACGTCTGGCGGCAGGACCACAACGGTTTCACCCATCAGGACCCGGGCTTCATCGACCTCGTGATGAACAAGAAAGCCGAAGTCGTACGCGTCTACCTTGCCCCGGACACGAATTGCCTGCTCTCGATCGCGGACCACTGTCTGCGCAGCCGCCAGTACGTCAACGTCATCGTGGCCGGCAAGCAGCGGTCCCTCAATTACCTGTCCATGGACGATGCGATCGTGCACTGCACGCGGGGCATCGGGATCTGGGATTGGGCCAGCAACGATACCGAGGAGCCCGACGTCGTGATGGCCTGCGCCGGCGATATCCCGACGCTGGAGACGCTGGCGGCCACCGACCTCATCAGGAAGCATCTTCCGGAACTCAAGGTGCGAGTTGTCAATGTCGTCGACCTGATGAAGCTCCAGCCCCAGAGCGAGCATCCACACGGCCTTTCCGATGCCGAGTTCGATGCCCTTTTCACCACCAGCCGGCCGGTGATCTTTGCCTACCACGGCTACCCATGGCTGATTCACCGCCTCTGCTATCGGCGCCGCAATCACAACAACATGCATGTGCGCGGATACAAGGAAGAGGGCACGACCACCACGCCGTTCGACATGGTGATGCTCAACGACCTCGACCGCTTCCACCTGGTGATCGACGTGATCGATCGGGTGCCCGGGCTAGGCTCGCGTGCCGGACACATTCGTCAGCGGATGGTGGACGAGCGTCTCCGTCACCGCCAGTACACCCGCGACCACGGCGAGGACGAACCTGACGTGCGCGACTGGACCTGGCCGTACTAGTTGCGCGTTCTCGTCCTGAACGCCGGCTCTAGCTCGCTCAAGGGCAGCATCATCGACTCCCTCGATCTGCGCACCATCGCGAAAGATGAGGTGACGCTTGGCGCTGACGCCACCCGTCGGCATGGTCTCGACCGAACGGTCGGCGGCCTGCTGCGGACGTTGCAGGTCGGTGGGAGCCAGGATATCGACGCCGTTGGGCATCGGGTCGTCCATGGCGGTAGCCGGTATCGATCGGCCACTCGCGTCGACGGGCGGGTGCTCAAGGGGATCGAGGCACTCGCCGAGTTCGCACCCCTCCACAATCACGTGGCCGCGCTCGGGATTCGCGCTGCCCAGAGACGGCTGCCTCGAATCCCGCAGGTGGCGGCCTTCGATACGGCCTTTCACGCCAGCCTCGCTCCTGACCAGTTTCTCTATCCCGTGCCGTGGCGCTGGCACCGTCAGTACGGCATCAGGCGGTTCGGCTTCCACGGCCTGTCGGTCGAGTGGTCGACGGGACGCGCGGCCCAACTGCTCGGCCGGCCGGGTGTCGACCTTGCCTTGGTCGTCGCGCATCTGGGGAGCGGCTGCTCCGTGACCGCGGTGCTGAAGGGCCGATCTGTCGCTACCTCGATGGGGTTGACGCCGATGGAGGGGCTGATGATGGGCACCCGATCGGGGTCGATCGACCCCGGCATCCTTCTATATATGTTGCGAACGAGGCGGGCGGGATGGGGCGAGCTCGAAGCGGCGCTGGACCATCACTCGGGCCTCACGGGTGTCTATGGCAGGGCTGCGGGCATGCGCGAGATCGAAGCGGCTGCCCGCACGGGAAACAGACGGGCCCGGCTCGCCATCGACATGTTCACGGGCCGAACGGCGGCCGCCATCGCGGCGGCGGCCACGACGCTGCCGCGCCTGGACGCCCTGGTCTTCACCGGTGGGATCGGTGAGCACTCGACCCTGATCAGGGAGGCGGTCGTCCAGCGTTTGGCGCCCCTGGGATTGGGCGCAAGAACGCTGGTGATCGAGGCACGAGAAGACGCGGTGATCGCGCGTCAGGCCGAAGCCGTGCTGCGGTCACGACGCAGGCGTGCCCGCGCTTAACGGGTGGCGCTAACCCGGTCGCCGACTGTCTCGGCCGCGTCAGCCGCACGGCCCCGCATCGCCCGTTCCATGTTGTCCTTGGCCTCGAGCAAAACTCGGCGGATCGGCCCCGGGACGTTTTGGCCCGCAAGGTAGCGATCGGTGGCCCTGATGGTCTCCTCGCCGACCACGACCGTCGGATACATCATGCGCGCGAAAGCCAGGCCGACCTCGATGTCACGTTCTTTCCAGAGCCGGGCGACGGCGTCGAAGTAGCGCGCGCGATAGGGCTCGAGC
The DNA here is from genome assembly GCA_005889535.1 of Chloroflexota bacterium. Lineage (GTDB taxonomy): Bacteria > Chloroflexota > Dormibacteria > CF-121 > CF-121 > CF-13. Next base: position 12,198 of record VBHC01000142.1, on the reverse strand, counting down.
AAGCGGCGTTGATCGAAGCGATGAAAACCGCGCATCATCGACCGCAGGGTCGCCAGCGGAAGCGTGGAATCCTCCATCAACGACGCCCAGACCTGCTCCTTCGCCTCCGCCGTGGGGTGGGCGGCGCGCGCCGCGGCCGCATGGCGCTGTCCCTCATCGGTAGGATCCCGCTTCAGCTCGGCATCGATCAGGCCATCATCGGCGCCCACGCCGGCCAGCGCGCCGACGATCGCCCAGCGCAGGTCCGTGTCGACCTTGAGACCGGTGAACACCTTGATCCCATCGAGCAGGCCGCGCACGATCGAGAGATGCTCGGGCGAGCGGGCAGCACTGATGAAGGCGTGCGCCCAGGTCAGCTGGACGTCGCTGGCGGGCGCCGCGCTGTCGAGGGCCCGAAGCGTGTGTTCGGCAAGCACCCTCAGCGCCGGCTCGGCGTTCGCCGGATCGCCATAGATCCAGACCGCCGAAGACGCCTGTGCGAGGAGATCCTGGACAACGCCAATGTCCGTCTCGCCATGAATATTGTTGAGAATCAGCGGGAGATAGTTTCGAGCTGGGATCTCCGCGTCGCGCAGCATGTCCCAGAGTGCCGCCCAGATGATGGCGCGGGCCAGCGGGTCGGCCAGCTCGGCGAGGTGCTCGGTTGCCGTCGCCCGGGAGCGCTCGTCGAGGCGGATCTTCGCGTAGGTCAAGTCCTGGTCGTTGACCAGCAACAGATCGGCCCATCGCTCACCGGCCAGGTCGGCGACCGGTGTACTTTCGTTGGCGACGTCGAGTTCGACGCGCCGGCGGAGCTGCAACGCCTCCCCCTGGCGATCGTAGAGGCCCACCGCCAGGCGGTGCGGCCGGATCGTCGGGTGCTCGGCTGGCGCTTCCTGCTTGATGGTGAGGGAGCCGATCGTCTCGCTCTGGGATGCTGCCAGCGGACGCAACGTGTTCAAGCCCGCGGTCTCGAGCCAGAGCTTTGACCAGGCCTTGAGGTCGCGACCCGACCCAGCCTCGACGTCGGAGAGAAAGTCCGCAAGCGTGGCGTTGGCATATTGCCGCTGCTTGACGTAGCGCTGCACGCCACGGAGAAACGTGTCCTGGCCCACGTAGGCGACCAGCTGTCGCAGCACGCAGGCGCCCTTGTTGTAGGTGATGGCATCGAAATTGAGGTAGACCGACTCGATATCCGGGACGTCCGCCGCGATCGGGTGCGTCGTGGGCAGCTGGTCCTGGCGCCGGGCACCGGCCTTGTACTGATTGGCAAAGGTGACCCAGCCGTTCTTGAAGCGGGTCGCCTCAACCTGGGCCAGCACCGACATGAAGGTGGCGAAGCTCTCATTCAGCCAGAGGTCATCCCACCAGCGCATCGTGACCAGGTCGCCGAACCACATGTGCGCCATCTCGTGCAGGATGGCGTTTGCCCGGTCCTCGCGGACCGCCTCGGTCACCTTGGAACGGAAAACCATCGACTCATTGAAGGTCACGCAACCGATGTTCTCCATCGCGCCGGCGCTGAACTCCGGAACGAAGAGCTGGTCGTACTTCTGGAAGGGATAGGGGTACTTGTAGGCCTGGCCGTAGAAATCGAGACCCTGCTTCGTCACCGTGAAGATTTCATCCGGATCGAGGTACTGCGCCAGGGACTGGCGGCAGAAGAGGCCGAGGTCGATGTCGCCGTGACGGTCGCGCACGCCGTGATAGGGTCCGGCCACGATCGCGGTGAGGTAGGACGACATCTTGGGGGTGGCCCCGAACGTCCAGCGCTTGATGTTTTCCTTGCCGGCCACTTGCTGGGCTTGACCTGGATTGTTCGAGACCACTACCCAGTCGCTGGGCGCCAGGATCGTGAAGGTGAAGCTCGCTTTGAGGTCGGGTTGATCGAAACAGGGAAACATCCGGTGCGCGTCGAAGGTCTCGAACTGGCTGTGGAGGTAGATCTTATGGTCGACCGGATCCTTGAAGCGACAAAGCCCGGCGCCGACGTTCTGGTACTCGCACGTCCCCAGCACATGCAGCTCGTTCGCGTCCCGGAGGTTACTCAGCGTGATACGGGCGCCGTTGAAGGCTTCCTTGACGACCTCCGCACCATTCAGCTCACAGCTGTCGACCGAAGGGGCAAGGAAATCAATAAAGGAATCCGCACCGGGCTCCTGGCACAGAAAATGGATTGTGGCTTCACAGGTAAAGGTGTCGCTGTCCCTGGTCAGATCGAGCGAAACGTCGTAGAGCGGGGTCTGGATCAGCTGAGCCCGGCGGCGGGCTTCATCGCGCGTCAGGTTATTTCCCGGGTGCATCGTCTAGTAATGTAGCGCCTGGGTTATCGGCGGCGGGGGCCGCGCCGGGTCATCATTTGAGGAGTAGTCGTTCGAGCCGGGCGGCGGCGAGGAGCAGGGCGGCGCCACTCAGGACCATGAGGTAGAGCAGGTCAAAAAGAATTGAGGGCCCGATGCTTCCGGTTGTCAAGCTCCTGAGTAAGTCAACGCCGTGATAAAGCGGCGTGAGCTGCACGAAAATCTGCAGCGGGCCGGGATAGAGGGTGATGGGATAGAACGTCGCCGAGAAGAGGAAGAGAGGGATCATCACGATCAAGACCAGGTCGAAATCCTGCCAGGTTCGGACGAAGGTCGAGGCCGCCGTACCGATGGCGGCGAAGGTGAAGCCGATCAACATCGCGCCTGGCAAGGCCAGGATCGCCCAGGGCGACAGGATGAGACCCAGCGCCGCCATGACCACGATGAAACCGAGGGCATATAACGTGCCACGGATCAAAGCCCAGGTGACCTCCCCGAGGGCAACGTCGGCCACCCCGAGCGGGGTCGCCAGGATGGCGTCGTAGAGCTTCACGTACTTCAGCTTGTAAAAGAAGTTAAAAGCCGTCTCGTAGATTGCGCCGTTCATCGCCGATGACGCCATCATCGCGGGTGCCACGAATGCCGCATAGGCAATGGGCCGCCCATTGAGCGTCACCGCCGAGCCCACCAGGCCGCCAACCCCGTATCCGATCGCCAGCAGGTACAGCAGTGGCTCGAAGAAGCCGGACACGATCAGCGTCCACTCCCGCCGGTAGAGGACAGCGTTCCGTTCCACCATGTGAGCAGCACGTCCAGCCGCGGGCAACTGCAGCGGGCGTCGGCGCGTCAGGACGGCAATCATCGAACCAGCCGCCGCGGAAGCGTGATGCTGGCTGCGATGATGCCGAGCGTCGCGTAGGCGGCGAGTACGGCCAGGTCGATCAGCGCCGAGGGGTTCGCGCCACCGATGGCCAGGCTGCGAGAGAGGACCACGCTGTGCGCGAGCGGGGTGGCCCAGGCGATGCCCTGAGCCAGCTGCGGCAGTTGCTGAATCGGGAAGAAGACCCCACCAAGCAGGAAGAGCGGCGTGATGATGAAGCGGCCGATGGTGGGAAAGCCCTTGTCCTTGCGCTGGGTCGCGGTGAAGGCGAAGATCGGTGCACCGAACGCCAGCCCATTAAGGACCACGACGGGGATCGTGAGTAGGGACGCCACCGTGTGCACGGTGCCAAAGAGGAGCATCACAAAGAAAAACGCGAAGGCCGTGGTCGCCAGCCGGATCACCAACCAGCCAATTTCGCCGCCGAGCACGTCCCTGACAGTGAGGGGAGTGGCCAGCATTCCGTCATAGGTCCGCAGCCACTGGATCTTGGCCATGACCGGATAGGTGGTCTCCACGAAAGCGGTCTGCATGGCAGTGGCCGCCAGCAGCCCGGGGGCGAGAAATGTCAGGTAGGAAACGCCGCCCACGGTGCGCACCGGGCCGCTCGCGATCAAGCTGCCGAGGCCGATGCCGATCGCGGCCAGGAACAGCACCGGCGACGCGAACGATACGAACATCGATCCCTTCCAGGTGCGGCGGTAGACCATCAGGTGGTGCTCGACGACGTGGAGGATGCCTGTCATTTGCCGCTGCCGGTCATTCGATCAAGCTCCGGCCGGTGAGGCGGAGGAAGACGTCTTCCAGCGTGCTGCGCCGGACCAGCGTGCTCTCCGGCCGGAGGCCGCGTTGATGCACCGCAGTGGCAGCGGCTTCGCCGTCGTGCGTGTAGAGCAAGACCCGGTCGGGCAAGACCTCGACGCGGTCGGCGATGCCTTCCAGTTTGCCGTCGAGTAGGGGAGCGGCGTCAATCGGAAAGCGGAGTTCGAGCACCTCGCGGGTCGAGTAACGATCGATCAGGTTGCGCGGCGACCCGGAGGCAACGATCTTCGCCTTGTCCCATCACGACCAACCGATCGCATAGCTGCTCGGCCTCGTCCATGTAGTGCGTGGTCAGGACGATGGTCACGCCCCGCTGCTTGAGTCGGTAAAGCCGGTCCCACACCAGGTGCCGCGCCTGCGGGTCGAGGCCCGTCGTCGGCTCGTCGAGCAGGAGCAGGCCGGGGTCGTTGACCAGCGCGCGGGCGATCGTCAGCCGCCGCTTCATGCCGCCGGAGAGAGGCTCGACTTCGTCTCTGGCGCGGTCCTTGAGCTGAACGAACTCGAGCAACTCCTGCGTGCGCGCTCGCGCGACGTCGCGGGGAATATCGAAATAGCGGGCGTAGGTGAGCAGGTTTTCATCGACCCGGAGCTCCATGTCCAGCGTATCCGCCTGCGGGACGACGCCCAGCCGCGCGCGGATTCGCGGCCCGTCAAGCACCGGGTCAAGCCCGAGCACCCGAAGCTCGCCGCCGGACGGCGATGAGACGCAACCGATCATGCGCATCGTCGACGTCTTGCCGGCGCCGTTGGGTCCGAGGAAGCCAAATGCCTCACCGCGCTGGACGTCGAAATCGATCGCGTCGACGGCGACGAGCCTGTCGAAGCGCTTGGTCAGGCCACGGGCATGGATAAGCGCGTCTGGAGCGGTTGGCGACGTTGCCATTGCGTCGAATCGATACTGTACTGTCCGCCTGCCAGCACGCGCGCTTCGTGCTCGAGCAACCACTGTTTGACCTCAAGTCCGCCGCCGAAGCCGGTCAGGGAACCGTCCGAGCCGATAACGCGGTGGCAGGGCAGCACGATGCACACGGGGTTGGCTCCATTGGCGGCTCCAATGGCCCGGGCTGCCGTCGGGATGCCGAGAGTGGCCGCCTGGCGGCCGTACGTTGTGGTGCTGCCGAAGGGAATCTGGGCCAGCGAACGCCAGGCGGCCACCTGGAAACGCGTGCCCTCGAGATCGACGGCGATGTCGAACGCGGTCCGTTCGCCGGCGAAATATTCATCGAGCTGCCGGATCGTGCTCTTCAAGATCGGATGATCCGGATTGCGATGCGGCCGGCCGGTGACTCCTGCGCGTTTCAGGGACGACGTTGGCCAGACAACCGCGCGGAGGCCGTGGTCCGACGCGACGAGGGTGAGCTCGCCAACCGGGGTGGCATGGGTGGTGCTGTGGAGCATCGCCTTGTTTTGCATCATTGAACTCCTTTGGGGGTCCGCTCGCGATCCGCGAGCGTCGCCCACAACTGGTGGGTGGCATAGGTCCGCCAGGGTCGCCAGGCGGCCGAATGTTCAGTTATCGCTTTTCGATCCAGCAGGCCGAGCCGAGCGCCAGCTTTTTTGACGCCGAGGTCGTCCGGCAGAAACGTGTCCGGGTCCCCAAGGGCGCGCATCACGATGTAGCCCGCCGTCCAATCGCCGATCCCGGGTAAGGCGATCAGTTTCTGATAGACCTCGCCACGGTCCGCTCCGGGATCGAGCGCCAGAACGCCGGCAGCAACCGCACGCGCCAGGGCCCGCAATGTTGCGCGACGCGTTGCCGGGACGCCAACCTCTACAAGATCGGCGGAAGCGAGCGCCTCCGCGTTCGGGAACAGATGCGTCAGCGTCGGGTCGGCGATCTTGATGACGTCGCCGTGGGCGGTCACCAGCCTCGAGGCCAGCGTGCGGGCCGCGGCCAGCGAGACCTGTTGCCCGAGGATGGCCTGGATGGCCAGCTCGGTTCCATCGACGGCGCCCGGGGCGCGCAGTCCAGGGCGCTTGTTGACGATGGGGGAGAGGTGCCGGTCCATGGTCAGCACCTCGACGACGCTGAGCGGGTCGGCGTCGAGGTCGAGAAGGCGGCGGCACTGGCGCACTGCACTGCTCAGGTCCGCCATCGACTCGAGCTGCAGCGTGCAGCGGATATGGTCGTGGACCGGCCCCAGGGTGGCAATGCCGGCGCCGCGCGGCAGGCGCAGGGTTCGGCGGTAGACCCCGTCCCGCGCCTCGGCGACGCCGGGCAGCGCGCGGGCACGCAGCCAGGCGAACAAGGTGGGCCAGTCGAATGGTTGCCGGTAGGGAAGGCGCAGTGTGAGCGCACCATCAACCGCATCGCCGCGACGCCGCCCGCGTTTGCGCAACTCCGTAGGCGGCAAGGCAAATACCTCGCGGACCGTGTCGTTGAACTGCCTGATGCTCTCGAAGCCGGCCGCGAACGCGACCTCGGTGAACGGCAGATCGGTGGTCTCGATGAGGGTGCGGGCCGACTGTGCCCGCTGGGCGCGGGCGATGGCGAGCGGCCCCGCGCCGAGCTCGCTGAGCAGCAATCGGTGCAGGTGGCGCTCGCTGACCGCGAGCCTGGACGCCAGCCCGGCGACGCCATCGCGGTCGACGATCCCGTCCGCGATCAATCGCATCGCCCGCCCCACGAGGTCCCCGCGCACATTCCACTCGGGCGAGCCGGGCGAGGCGTCCGGGCGGCAGCGCTTGCAGGCGCGAAAACCGGCAAGCTGGGCCGCCGCCGCGGTCGGATAGAAGCGCACATTCGCACGCTTGGGACGAACCGGTGTTGGGCAACTCGGCCGGCAGTAGATGCCAGTGGTCGTGACGGCGGTGATGAACCAGCCGTCGAAGCGTGCGTCTCGGCTCTCGACCGCCCGATAACAGCGCTCGAAGTCCAGTTGCGAAGTCATCACGAGGTTTCATTGTGGCGGGTGAAGGCCCATCTGGCTAGCGGAAATCGGACATCCAGGACAGGGCCCTTCGCGGCCGGGTGGACAATTCCATCGTGCGGCTGATCATGCGACCGCCGAGCGACGCCTTGCGGCGGGCGCTTTCCGACCACCCCCAGCGCGATCAGATCGATCCCGAGCGGGCGCAGGCCGAGCATGCGGTATACGTCAGCGCGCTCGAGGCAGCCGGGTTGGCGGTCACGCTGCTGCCACCGGAACCGGACATGCCGGATGCGTGCTTCACGTGGGACACGGTGCTCGCGTTTTCGCGGCCGGGCGACGCGCCGACGGCGCTTTTGGTGGCGGCCCGGCCCGGAGCCCTGTCGCGACGAGCCGAGGTTGCGTCAGTGCTTGCCTGCGCCCGGCAAATCGCCCCGGGCGCAGACGTTGTAGAGATCCGTGCTCCCGGAACGCTCGACGGCGGCGACGTGATCACCTATGGGCGACGGGTCGCCATTGGCGTGTCGGGGAGGTCAAATGAAGTGGGAGCGCGACAGCTCGCCGGAGTGCTGAGCCGCTTCGGGTATCACGCGTTCCTCTGCCCGGTCGACGATCGGCTGCACCTGGCATCCGCGGTCACACCACTCGGCGCCCAGCGATTGATCGGGACACGCTCCGGTTTTCAGTCGCTGGATGCC
>VBHC01000142.1:0-4636 GCA_005889535.1 Chloroflexota bacterium | reverse complement strand
GCTGGCGGCTGGCGGTCGGTGTTTTCTCGCCCGCGGATTTCCGCCGGCGGTCCGCGCGCTGGCACGCGCCGGCGAGTCGGCCGTCGAGGTCAAGCTCGACGAGTTCCTTCGGGCGGATGGGGGGCCGACCTGTCTGGTCGCGCCCATCTAAACTGGGTCCTTCGTGACCGACCCTACGATCGTGCGCGCTGACGGCATCGTCGACGTTGCGGTGATTGGCGCCGGCCCGGCGGGGCTGGCCGCCGCGGTCCATGGAGCCTCGGCCGGGCTGACCACGACGGTGATCGAGGCGTCGGCGATCGGTGGACAGGCCGGCAACGCCGCTGCGATTCGGAACTACCCGGGATTTCCAGACGGCATCAGCGGTGACGAGCTGGTTCGTCGCGTGTATGAACAGGCGACGATCCTCAAGGCGGGGTTCGTTGGCAGCCGCGCCGCCGAGCTGGCTCCCCAGGTCGACGGCCACCGGATCAGGCTGGCGGATGGTACCGCGATGACCGCCCGCTGCGTCGTCATCGCAACTGGAGCCGCCATCCGTCGCCTCGGGATCCAGAATGTCGACAGGCTCGCGGGCAAGGGCGTGGAGTACGGCACCACGGTCGCGGATCCGGCCGCGATGAGCGGAGAGGATGTGATGGTCGTGGGCGCGGACCCGTCAACCGGGCCGGCCGCCCTGGCCGTGGCCAGATACGCTCGGAATGTGACGATCGTGCTGCGCGGCGGGATCGACGTCACCATGGCACCAGACCTCGCGAAACAGATCGAACGCATCCGGAACATCCGGGTTCGGGTCAACAGCCAGGTGGTCGACGCCTACGGTGAGAGTCGCCTCGAGGGGGTGATCATCCGGCATCGCGTGAGCGGCACGACCGAGGCGGTGGGCGTGCATGGCTTGTTCGTCCTGATGGGCGCGGAACCCGGCTCCGCCTGGCTGAAGGGGGTCGTGGAGCGCGACCAGGACGGATATCTTGTCACCGGCCCGGACCGGCTCGAGACAAGTGTTCCGGGCGTCTTCGCGGCCGGGGACGTGCGCCACGGCGCGGTCAGGCAGGTTTCGTCGGCGCTGCACGAGGGCGCGATCGCGATGATGCTGGCGCAACGGACCCTGCACGAACGGGCGGCGGTGGCGGTCAGCGCGGCGGGCTGAATCGATCGCGCCGCCGGCTCGGCGGGCCCGTAGAATTGTCGGGCAGCGATGGCGTACCAGACTCTTTACCTCAAGTACCGCTCCCAGAAATTTGGCGAGCTGGTCGGGCAGGACGCGATTGCCCAGACGCTCAAGAACGCGGTGGGACAGAGCCGCGTGGCCCATGCCTATCTCTTCTCCGGCGTGCGCGGCACCGGCAAGACATCGACCGCCCGGATCCTGGCCAAGGCGATCAACTGCTTGAACCTCCAGGGCGCGGAGCCCTGCGGCGTCTGCGCGAACTGCGTCGAGATCGGAAGCGGCGCGGCCGTCGACCTGATCGAGATCGACGCTGCCTCCAACCGCGGCATCGACGAGATCCGCGACCTGCGCGAGCGGGTGAAGTATCTGCCGGCCGTGTTGAAGGTCAAGGTGTACATCATCGATGAGGCGCACATGCTGACGACCGAGGCCTTCAATGCCTTACTGAAGACCCTGGAAGAGCCGCCGGCGCACGTCGTGTTCGTGCTGGCGACGACCGAACCGCACAAAATTCCGTTGACGGTGGCGTCCCGTTGCCAGCGGTTCGACTTCCGCCGGATCGAAACCGGAGCGATCGCGGCCAGGTTGGCGATGATCGTCGATCAGGAGCAGGTCAGGGTGGACCCCCAGAGCCTGGCGCTGCTGGCCCGACTCGCGCGCGGCTCGATGCGCGACGGTATCACGCTGCTCGATCAGTTGATCTCGCAGGGCGGCGAAGAGCTGACCGTGCAAAAGACACACGAGTTGCTGGGGTTGGCCGACCCCGATACTCTGGTGCGGCTGCTGGGGTCCATCACGGAGGGCGATGCGGCCCAAACCCTGGGACAGCTGCAGACGTTTTACGACGCCGGCGGTGATGTGCGTCAACTGGTTCGTGGCCTGCTGGGGGTGATCCGAGAGGCCGCGCTGCTATCGGTTGGATACCGGGACGAACAAGGGCTGGGCGGCGCGCCGTCGGCGGCGCTCGACAAGATCGGGCGAGGCGCCGGTCGGAATGCGCTGCTCAACCTGTGGAAAGGCCTGATGGAGATGGAGCCGGAACTACGGAAGGGCGCCGATGCGCGCCTGTTGCTGGAGGTGACATTGCTGCAAAACATGAGCCAGCCGGTGCCGCTCGTGGTGACGCCGGCCGCGCCCGCGATCGAGGCGGCGGGTGGCGAGCGCGTCATCGAGCCAGCAATGGCGCCAGCGGAAGCAACCGGCGGCACCGACGGGCGATGGGATGCGCTCAAGAACCGCCTGCCCAAACCGGTGGCGAGCTTGCTGATGGACGCGCAGCTGGCCGCGGTGCGGGAGGGGCTGGTTCGGGTTGAGTTTCGCTATCCCGCCCACGCCGAACTGATGCAGAAAGCATCCAATCGGGAAACCTTGCTGGCCGCGGTGCGCGACATCTTCGGTCCCGACGCGCGGCTCGAACTGGTAGCGGCGGACAAGCCGGCGACAGCTGCCGCGGGCCCTCCGGCAGGGCGACCATCGGCCTCGATCGCCGATGACCCCCTTGTCAAAGAGGCGATGAACCGTTTTGATGCCACGAATGTGCGGGTCACTCCGCGAGGGAGGGGCTAGATGGGGCAGCAGTTCAAGATGCTCAAGCAGCTCCAGCAGATGCAGGCGCGCATGGCGAAGATCCAGGAGGAGCTGGGCGAGAAAACGGTGACCGGCACCGCCGGCGGCGGCATGGTCGAAGTCATCGCCAACGGACACCAGAAGGTGCTCTCGGTGACCGTGAAGCCGGAGGTCGTCGATCCAGCCGATGTCGAGATGCTGCAGGACCTGGTACTCGCCGCGGTCAACGACGCGATGGAGAAGGCACGCGAGCTGGCGACGAAGGAGATGGGGGCGGTCACGGCCGGAATGGGGCTACCGCCGGGATTGATGGGGTAGGGACCGTCCGGGTGGCTGAGGTCCTTGGGAATGGCTGAAATCCCAGCCGCGCTGGCGCGGGTGATGGAGGAACTTGGCCGTCTTCCGGGGATCGGGCCGAAGACGGCGCAGCGCCTATCCTTCTATATATTGCGGACGCCGAGGGAGTCCGTCGACCGGCTGGCCGCGGCGCTGACCGAAGTCAAGGCACGCATCCGCTTCTGCAACGACTGTTTCTTCATCGCCGAAGGCGAACAGTGCACCATTTGCCTCTCCTCCAGACGGGATCGGACCGTGCTGTGTGTGGTGGAGGAGCCACTGGACGTGCTCGCGATCGAGCGGACCGGCGAGTACCACGGGCTCTATCACGTCCTGCACGGGGCGCTGTCACCAATCGATGGCGTCGGCCCCGAGGAACTGAAGATTGCTGAGCTGCTGGGCCGGCTTCGGCGGGAACCGTTCACGGAGGTGATCCTGGCAACCGATCCTGACATGGAAGGCGAGGCGACCGCCGCCTATCTGGCGGAACAGCTGGCGCCATCCGCGGTGCGAACCTCCCGGCTGGCCCACGGATTGCCCGTCGGCGGCGAGCTGGAGTACGCCGACGAGCTGACGCTGGCCAGGGCGTTTAGCGGCAGGCGGGCGTTTTAGGTGGACGACACCGAGCGCGAGATCGCCTGGCTCGCCATGCCGGACAAGGCTCCGGTCATGGACGAGGCCGGCGAGGAGATTGGCAGAGCCGAGGGGTTGCTCGGCGATGAGGGGGACGATATCTTCCACGGCATCGTCGTGAAGCTGGCGCGGACCGGCCAGAAGGTCGAAGTCCGCGCCGACCGAATCCCGAAGATCACGAGCCGCCGGGTGTACACGGACCTGGCAGCTGACGAGCTCGAGCGGCTGCCGGAATATCGATAGCGGAGAGCCCGCCGGGCGTTTAGGCGGTGCCGATGGCGGGTATGCTTGCCGGGCGTTCGCACGTTCTTGACAATTGCGCTACTCGATGGGGTATCATTCTCAAGCTGCCCGAGAGGCGGGAGGTAATCCTGCGCTTAAGGCCCGGCGAGCACCTTAACAATTGAAGAGTGGAACGGACTTCTCCGAGAAGGCCCTTCGAAACGTCGTAGGGACCCCTGATTCGATTCTTTAACCTCAGCCCTGTTGGGTCGAGGTTTTTAACGGAGAGTTTGATCCTGGCTCAGGATTAACGCTGGCGGCGTGCCTGACACATGCAAGTCGAACGGGTGTTAGTTGCCCGCAAGGGTGACTAACGCTAGTGGCGGACGGGTGAGTAACACGTGGGCAACCTGCCTGAGAGTGCAGAATAACCCTGCGAAAGCAGAGCTAATACTGCATGTGGTTGTCGGATGGCATCATCTGACAACTAAAGTCGCAAGACGCTCTCAGATGGGCCCGCGGCCTATTAGCTAGTTGGTGAGGTAACGGCCCACCAAGGCGGTGATGGGTAGCTGGTCTGAGAGGACGGACAGCCACACTGGGACTGAGACACGGCCCAGACTCCTACGGGAGGCAGCAGTGAGGAATTTTCCGCAATGGGCGAAAGCCTGACGGAGCAACGCCGCGTGAGGGATGAAGTCTCTAGGGATG
>VBHC01000141.1 GCA_005889535.1 Chloroflexota bacterium | reverse complement strand
GTCCCCGATCCCTTCGCAGGCGCGCGCGATCGCCGCTTGATCGCGAGCGCTGCGCTCCAGCGCGTCCCGGAAGTAGGCCAGCGCCTCGTCGATGGCATAGAGGCGTTGAGCCCGTTGTCCCGCGCGGAGCAAGGCAGCCGACGCCTTCGCGTCGTCGTCGCCGCGCGCGTAGTGGTAGGCAATAATGTCGATGTACTCGTCGGCCCGCTCGGCGAAGAGATCCTTGATGGCGTCCGCCACGAGCACGTGGAGACCGCGCCGGTGCGAGTGGAGCTGCTTCAGGTAGGCGACTTCCTGGATCAGCGCATGGCGGAACGCGTGGGTGACTTCCGGATCGATCCCCCGCCGTTCCAAAAAGCCCTGCTCGATCAGGTGGTCGAGATCGGCCTTGAGAGTCGGACTCGGAACGATCCGCTCCAATACGCGCTCCCAGAACGTCCGGCCGACCACGGCGGCGGCGCGAACGACGCGAGCTGCTCCCGTTCCCAGGCTGTCGATGCGCGCCCCCAGTACCTCCTGCACGCTGTCGGGGACAACCAGCGCCAACGAACGCCGCCCGACCCAGATCCCTCCTTCCTGTGCGATCGCCCCGGTCTCTTGCAGCGAGTGCGCGAGCTGCTCGATGAAGAACGCGTTGCCCCCGCTCTTGAGCAGCATGGTTTCGAGCAGCGACGGCTCGACGTCGCCGCCAAGACTGCGCCCGATCATTTGGCGCGATTCGGCTTCATCCAGGGTTGAGAGCTCGACCCGCTGGGAGGCCCAGGGCGGCTCCCACTCGGAGCGGCCGGTGGCGACAAACAGACAGGGCGCAGAGGCCAGCTCCGGGATCAGGTCCTGGAGCGCGGCTTGACTGGACGAATCCATCCAATGCAGGTCTTCGGCCACGATCAGCAACGGTCCCAGGGCCACCTGCCGGCGAACCAGGTTCCGTGCGACTTCCACCAGGACCCGCCGGCTTGCTTGCGGATCGAAGTCCGCTGACGCATAGCCCAGCACGTCGAGCAAGAGACGCACGGTGGCGACATCGATGTTGAGACCCAGCTCGCGCACGCGCGCTTCGATGCCCGCTCGCGCGACAGGTTCCTCGTCGGCTTGCCGGATGCCGAAGGCGCTTCGCAACAGGCTCGCGAGGACCGCATACGACGTCTGCCGGTCGTAGGACCTGCCCCGGGCCGACCACCGTTCGACGCCGGCGCCGAGGCCTCGCGTAAATTCCGCGATCAGCCGGCTCTTGCCAACCCCCGCTTCACCGGCAATGGTGAGGGCGCGACCCCGGCCGAGGACGGCACCAGCCAGGGCTCGTCGGAGAAGCGCGAGCTCGGCGCTGCGCCCGACCAGCGGTGTCGATTCAAGAGCAACCGATTCGTCTTTCGAGCGCACGACCCGATACGCCTCGACCGTTTGCGCTTTTCCTTTGAGCATCAACGCACCCAACGGCTCGAACTCGAAGGCACGCCCGGCCAGCCGGAACGTGGTGGATCCCACGACGATGTCGCCAGGGGTCGCGATCGTCTCCAGCCGCTGCGCCGTGTTCACGGTGTCGCCCACTACGGTGTACGCGGATTGCACTTCGCCGGCCAACAGGCCACTGACCACTTCACCACTGGAGATCCCGATCCGCAGGGCAAGCCGCCGGCCGTGCTCGCGCTCGAGCCAGTCGTTCAGCAGCGCGAGCGCGCTTTGCATGTCGACAGCTGCCCGGACGGCGCGCTCGGCGTCGTCCTCATGGGAGACCGGAGCGCCAAAGACTGCCATGACGGCGTCGCCGATGTACTTCTCCACGGTGCCCTCATATCGGTGAATCGGCCGCACGAGCGCGGCGAAAAACGCCCCCAGGATCCGGCGTAGATCCTCCGGATCGAGCCGCTCACCGAGGGGGGTCGATCCCGACAGATCGGCAAAGAGCACCGAGACCAGCCGGCGGTCTTCTTGCAAACCGACCTCGGGTGAGACCTGGAGGGCCGGTCCACCCGACGCCACGGGTAGCTCCCCTGGCGTGGCTGGAGGACCGACCGGCGCTCCGCAGTTCGGGCAGAACCGGTGTGTCCGCAGCAACGGGGCGCCGCATGCCGAGCACTTAGGGTGCACCCTTCCCGTTGTAGCACTAAGAGGCCAAAGCCGGTAGCAGCGTTAGATGCGTTTCCGCAGTTCCACCGGACGGACGAGCGTGATGTAGCCAGCCCGCTGGACGATGTCGCCCCGGGCCGAGAGCCGAGACAGCGCCCGATTCACGTTTTCCCGGCTGGCCGCCACCATGCCGGCCAGCGTCCGCTGCGTCAGACGCATATCGATCCGGATACCATCGGGCGTTTTTTGGCCGTGCTTGGCCGCCAGGTCGAGAAGCTTCCTCGCAACCCGGCCGGGTACGTCAAGGAAGGCGGCTTCGGAAAAGGTCTCGTCCATGCGCCGGATGTGGCCGCTGAGCACCTGGATCAGATGCCTGATGGCCTGCGGGTTCTGCTCGAAGAATCGCATCACCGCCTGCCGCTCCAGCGTGACGCACCTGGTCGGCACCATCGCCTCGGCATCCATGGTCCGCACCGGCTGATCTTCGAAGAGGGTCAGCTCGCCGAAGCTATCGCCTGGGAGCAGCACGGTGAAAACCGCCTCGGTGCCGCTGCTCCCCATTCGGGCGATTTTCACCTGACCGCGAACGATGACATAGAGGACCGAAGCCGGGTCACCCTCGTGAAAGATGTAGGCGCCGGCCGGGTAGCTCCGAACCCTGATTGCCGGAGCCAGCTGCTCGAGCTCCTCTACCGGGATTCCCGCAAACAGCACAGTCCCGGAGAGGACCGCCAAGAGGTCCATGGCGGCATGATATGCCGCTGTCAAGCCATGGTGTCGAACAGCACAGGGCGTCTGTGCTGATCGACATAGACGACATCACGAATCGGGGGTACGTTGTCCCAATCAAAAGACGGAGGATCCGCACGCTGTGGCGCTGAGCACGCTGGCCGACCCGGAGGCCCTGGCACGAGCCCCCTCTATCTCGCTGCACGCCCCGATCGGTGAGGGTCTCAGAGGGTTCAGGGCTCACGTTCTCGAGGTTCCGGCTGCGGACGGTGCCGGCGACGTTTCCTCGCCCTACGAAGACCTCGTCAGCTCACTGCTGGAAGGGTCGGGCGCAGACCTGGGATGGCTGGCGTGGCGTGACAGCGCAGAGGGAGTCGTCGTTCGGCGACAGGGTATCTCACTGCTTCCGCCGTCGACCATCGCCGACTTCCCTGACCCACCGCTCGATCCACTGCGCGTTGCGGATGGGGGCTTGTGGGCCGGACCGTGGGGGCTCTGGTGCGCGGCTCGTGGGATCCTGTCCTGCCTGGTCGTGCCGGTCCGGCAAGAGAGTGAAATCGTGGGCACCATCGGCATGGCCAGCTGCACGGCGGGTGCCCTGGAGGACTTCGGCATCCAGCGCCTGCAGCTGGGCGCCGCATTGGCCATCCAGACCCGCCGCGACGAAGCGCGCCTGGCCAGTCTGCGCCGGCTCTTCGATGAGGTCAGCCGGACACTCGAGAATGCCCTCGCCGTCGATCGGGCGCTTCGGTTCCCGCCGACCTATGGGGAGATCGCCCGCTCACTCGGCGAATCCCTCGATGCGACCTATTGCCAGATCGCCATTCGCGACGCGCGGCAAGTGCTCACGATCCGAGCGGCGGGCGGGCATCGCCCACCGCGGAAGGTTGTGACCGCGTGGCCGCTGCGGCGGCTGCGACGGTGCGCTCGCGCGCTCCACGAAGGGCGCGCGGTAGTCCTGGAATTCAGCAAACCGGACGCGGCATCCGAACCTGAGCGGCTGGCCCTCTTTTCGCCGACCACCAGGACCGGCGTGCTGCTGCCATTCTTTGCCGGGCCGCGCACCCAGGGCCTGTTGATCCTGGGCGAGGAGAGGGAGTCCGGCTGTCAGCCGGTGTCACCCGAGCGCGTCGCCATCCTGGAGCTCGTCGCCAGCCGGATCGCGCACATCATGCGGATATCGAGGCGGCTGGAGTATGAGCGATTGGGCGAGCGCCGGCGCCAGCGGCAGCTCACGGTGGAACGCCAGCGACTCGCGCGCGACGTGCACGATAACGTTGGCCAGGCGCTCAGCGCGCTCCTGGTGCAGATTCGCTGCGCGGTCGCCGCGGGCACCGCGGGGCACGAGGCGCTGCAAGTCCTCGAGCACACCGCCAGCGACGCGCTGCGCGGCGCGCGCACGCTGGCGTTCGGGTTGCGGCACCTGGAACGCGGCGTCGCTCCGCTGGAGGAGGCTCGGGCCTTTTCCGAGACGATCCTGCAGGGAGCGCTGTGCCGTCTGGAGTGGATCGAAGAACAGACCGATGACCAGGTGGCCCCCAGGACCCTGCGGGAGATCGCGAATGTGATCAAGGAAGCGGTCAGCAACATCGTCCGCCACGCGAAAGCGGATTGCGCGCGCATTCGGATCGAGTACCCCGACGGGCGAATCCGCGTCACGATCCAGGACAATGGCATCGGTTTCTCCCCAGGCGACGCCAGGCCGACCAGTGACGGCCGGGGCCTGGGTCTGATCGGCTGCTCCGAGCGGCTGGCGCGCATCGGCGGCACCTTCGATGTGCGCAGCGCCCGCAATGGCGGCGGAACCCTGGTGTTGATCGAAGCCCGCCGGACATGAGCACATGAGCGGTCAACTCGCCGCGGCCATCCTTGCGGCTCCAGGTTCCTTCGCCCGTGGGGGGGAGGAGAAGGTCGCGATCATCGCCGCACGGCGGCTTCCCGTCGCGGCCTTGAGCGCCCTGCTGCTGAACGAACCCGGCTACCGCCTGGTTCAGGAAGCTCACCGTACCACTGAAGTCCGCAAGACGCTCGACGTCCATCGGCCCGCGGTCATCGTCGAGGCGCGCGACGATTCCATCTGCGATTCTGATCACGGCTTCCCCTTGTCAGGGCAGGGGGTTCATCTGGTCGTCGGTCCGCAAGACCGCCCCGATGACTTCACATCATCGGTCCACGCCGCGATCAGTCAGGTTGGGACGACCATGACTGATTCGCAACGGCCACCGTTGAGCGGCCGCGAGTGGCAGATCCTGGCAAAGATCGCGAGTGGCAAGAGCACCAAGCAAGTCGCGCGTGAGTGCACCATCAGCGCGAAGACCGTGGGCAACCACGTCGGCAACATCTGCCATAAACTCAATCTCCACCATCGCGGCCAGCTCGTCCTCTTTGCGGCGGCGTATGGAGTGACGTCGCTCGAGGCCGCTCCGGCGTGATTCGCTCCAGGGTGGGGTTCTAGTACGCGCCCTGCAGTGTGAGGACCACCCAGAAGGTTCGGGCGATCAATTTGAGATCGAGCCAGAAGCTCCAGTTGTCGATGTATTGCAGGTCGAGGGCAAGCGCCTCGTCGTAATCCAGCTTGGCCCGTCCGCTGACCTGCCAGAGGCCGGCCAGGCCGGGCTTGACGCTCAGGCGGCGCGCGACCGCCGGATCGTTGACGTCGAACTCATGAGGCAGTCGCGGACGCGGGCCGACCACGCTCATCTCGCCGCGGATGACGTTGATCAGCTGGGGCAGCTCATCCAGGCTGGTGCCCCGCAGCACCTTGCCGATGCGCGTGACGCGCGGATCGTTCTTGACCTTGAAGAGGGGCGGCTTCGCCTCGTTGAGATGCTCGAGCTCCGCCTGCCGCTTTTCGGCGTCCGGCGCCATCGTGCGCAGCTTGAGCAGCTTGAAGCGCTTACCGCCAAGGCCGAGGCGCTCCTGGACGAAGAAGGGGTTGCCCGGCGACTCGACGCACACGGCGATCACCAGCAGCATGAGGAGGGGGAGCGCGACGAGCAGGGCCAGCGAGGCAGAAAGGATGTCGAAGAGCCGCTTGATCACAGCCGGGCTTACGAGCGGCCGAGGAGGTGCGACCGGAACAAGCAGGTCCTGGGCAGTGATCGGGTTCAACATGCTTCTCGCCCGTCGACGGGACTGGCTGGTCGAGCTCGCCGCGTCATCACTTTCGAGTCTATGTGCGGTGACGCGAGATGAAAATGAGCTCATGCACCACCACCCCGTGTGGCGCGACGCCGACCCGGTCCACTGAGTCCCGGATCACCGGGACACCAGTCCTAGGCGCACTGCCGGTAGAGCAGCTCTCCGGCGACCCGGCACACGACGGGCGGGGACGCCTGGATCACCCGAGTCAGGACGCGAGAGGCAAGCCCGTCGAGCGGACTGGGGGCCGGGCCGCCAAGGTACGAATAGAAGATCGGCACTTCGGTCGAACCCCAGCTCATCTTGAAGTTCCGAAGCCCACCGCCGTGACGGTCGGTTTTTCCGAAGTCCAGCAGCCGGTAGCCGTTTTGGCAGCCCCACTCGATGCCAGCCCACACCACGAGGTTGTTGGGCCGCAGCGACCAGAACTGCCGGTCGGAGGCGTTGAACTTGCCGATCAGCGTGCCATTCCACGCCAGAAACAGGTCGGCGGCGATGGGTCGCTCACCGAAGTACGCGAACGCGACAAACCCGAAGCCCGGCTCGATGACGCGCCGCCAGAGGCTGTCGAAAAAGGATCGCGGCTGCAGCGGAACCCCCAGGCGCCTTCGCGTCTGCCAATGGAGCCGGTAGAAAGGCTCGAGATCCGCCGGACTCGTACCCAGGCGAACCGTCAATCCCTCCCTCAACGATTTCCTGATCCAGCGCCGGATGTTGGGGTGAAGCCGGCTGAAGAGGCGCGCCGGATCCTGCTCGAGCGAGAGCAGGTGGCCAAAACCGACCTGGACCCGATCGACGCCACCGATGTCGGGGAGCGCGCCGTGCACCTCGATGCTGGACTGCGCGTCAATCTGCCAGCGGTTGAGCTCCTCGGCGAAGAACGTCAGCCGCTGCGCATTGCGGGCAAGTGGCGGACAGTAATCCGTAAATGGGAGGGAGATCCGGCGACGGCCTCTGAGCGCGCTCCGAACATCGAGCACCGGCATCCCGGCCACGATGTTGCCGTCCTCGTCGGCGTGAATGATGAGGAATGGATCGTAGCCGTAAGCCTCGGCCAGGGCCTGCACCCAGGCCGGATGGTGGAACAATGTCGCATCCGGCTGCGACGCGATGAATGCGGTCCATCGAGGATCGTCGATCGCCGCCCGCTGCAATGTTGCCGGAGGGTTCGCGATTCTCTGGGCTAACACGGCTCAGCTCGCCACCGCTTCAAGCGGTTCAATCGAAATCTGACCGTCCTCGCCGATCACGCCGGTTACCGCGCCGGGCAGCTGAGCCAGGTTGGACGTTCTGCTGCGCGCACGCCACCAGCGCGCCGCCTCGCGGGGGAGTGGGTTCCAGAAGTCGGCGCGGCTGCGCATCGCCGTGAGGAAGGATTCGTAGACCCTGCGTGTCTGGCCAACCTTGAGATAGTCGGGGTGAGCGTTCACCAGCGCCAGGCCGTGATAGGCCTTGATGAAATCAACCTTTTGCAACCAGATGCGCGGCGTCGTCTCGTTCAGGATCGCCGTGGCCGTGTAATCCTGCACCAGGGTGTAGGGCAGCTCGAGGAACCGCCCGATGGTAAAGGGCCACAGGCTCATGGTTCCACCGGCAAGGGGCTCGAACGGATCCGTGTCGAAGAACGAAAGGTCATATTCAACGTCCAGCGCCTGCATCCATTCCGGGTGCCGATGCGTCAACGGCGTGCGGAGGCCGACCGCGTTAACGCGCTTGAGGTGCCGGTTGATGCGCTCGGCCTGCCGCAGGAACTTCGCTCGCGAGCCAAAGGCCCGGCCGTCGTGGTGGACCCCGTGCATGCCAACCTCGAATCCACGTTCGCGCAGGTCCTCGATCAGGTCGAGGTCGAGACGGTAGTCCTCGGCGACGAAGTTGAAGGAGGAGCGGAAGCCGTAGCTGGCGTCCAGCTCGGCGAGCTCACGCACCAGCCGCTGGCCTTCGCCCGTTTCCACATCGTGGGTGATCACGAAGGCGAAGTGTTGCCCGTGGGGCCAGAAGTGGATGAATGGCAGCACCGGCTGCCGCCGCAGAACGCGGATTTGCTGCGCGACCTCCCAGAGGAAGCGGGCATAGCGTGGCTCGACCGGCCAGCCCAGGTCGACGGACGGCGTCATCGACATCCGGTAAAGCCGCCGCAGCAGCACGGCGAGGCGTCGGGGTACGAACGGTTTCACCGCGTAGTACAGACGCTTGAGGGAGCCCAGCTCCCAATGGTCCGGACCAAACTGACCCTCTCCCAGCGTGTTCACCAGCAGCGTGTCCAGGTCAAGGCCGTCGGCCGTCACCGCCGGCGGGAGATGCGTGGCCGCCACTCGAATGGCGGCATCCCATTCGGCGCTGCTGGGCGGCGGTTCGATCAGCAATCGCCAGAACGCAGCTGGCGTGTTCTCGCGGTAGAGGCCGCGCAGATCCAGCCCAGGTCTTAACGACGCTCGTGCCAAGTTCGTCAGACGGCGACGGCCTGGTGCAGCGTGGGCGTCGAGAGCTCCACCGGCTGGCCACGCCGCTTCAGCGACTCGCAGGCTGCCTCCAGGATCCGAACCACGCGCAGGCCCGACTCGCCATCGGAGATCGGCCGTCGGCCGGTCCGAATGCATTCGAGGAAGTCCTGGGCCTCCGCCCGCAGGCCTTCCGTCAGGCTGAGCTTCGGCGCCCACATGTCGCCGGTGCGATAACCGATCAGCGATTCGTAGACGCCCTCCGGACGGCTGGTGAGCGTGATCCCTTTGTCGTAGACCTTGACCTTCTCGCTTGGCTCCAGGTCGTCGTAGACGATCATCTGCCGATCGCCGCAGACCAGCGTGCGCCGAACCTTCACGGGAGCGAGCCAGTTCACGTGATGATGGGCCAGCAGTTCGTTTTCGAAGAAGCAGGTGAGATAGGCCATGTTGACCGGTTTGCCCTGCACGTGCGCTGCCCCCGTCGCCGCCACCGCGCAGGGTTGCACCCCCAACACGTAGTCCATGATCGACAGGTCGTGGACGGCGAGATCCCAGAGGACGTTCACGTCGCGCTGGAATAATCCGAGATTGACGCGGACGGAGTCGTAGTAATACAGCCGCCCCAGGGTGCCGCTATCGACCAGCTCTTTGATCCGCCGCACCGCGCCGGTGTAGATGAAGGTGTGGTCGACCATCAGCACCAGGTGGCGGCGTTCGGCTTCGTCGATCAATTGGGCAGCCTGCTCGGCGCTGGTGGCGATGGGTTTGGCCACCAGCACGTGCTTGTCCGCCCGTAAGGCCTCCATCGCCAGTTCGAAGTGGGTCGAGACCGGCGTCATGATGACCACGGCATCGATCGCCGGGTCGTGGATCAGGGCGTGGCTATCGGCCGTGACGGTGATGGCCGGATACCGGGCGTGCGCCTGCGCGAGCAGCTCAGGCCGCTTGTCGCTGACTGCCCAGACCTGGGCATCGGGAACCTCGGCAAAGTTTCGAACCAGATTTGGTCCCCAGTAGCCATAGCCGATCACCCCAACCCGAAGCGGAGGATCTGCCGAGGGGGTCGGGGTCGGCGTCGTGGCGGGCAGGGCCTGCACCGGACTCGCGACTAGCGGATTGATGCCCTGGCTTTTCATGGCCTCGCCCTGTCAGTAAGTCTGCGGCCGGATGGCGCCCGCCGAAATGGGCGCGCCCAAACCGTGCCACCGCCGAGTAACGCCGGCGTGCGCCTCCGTCCCGGCAGGTGGGTCAGCGGTCCCGGGTCTCTTCATCGCTTCAGCGCCAGATAGGGCAGCAAGGCCAATTCCGCGAACCAGGGAAGCAGGTCATCGCGGGTGAAGACGGCTTCGGTATGCACCGGCGTGAGGCTACGCAGGTAGGCCTTTAGATCGAGGCGGCCCTGGCTGATGGCCAGCACGGCGGTGGGCAGGTCGGTGATGCTGCGCATCCAGCGGACGCCGGCCGGGGCGCGGCAGGGATAGGGCGTTTCGCCGATCTGGTCGGCGAACAGCAGATAGGGAAAATCGACGCCGGCGCGGCTGCCCAACGAATGGTAGCCCCAGGTGCGGGCGTTGAAGTCGAGCAACTTGTACTGCCCGTCGCGAGGATCGAGCTTGTACTCCAGCTCGACCAGGCCGTAGTAGTCGACGGCGCGCAACAGCCGCTCCGACAAGGTTTCCAGCTCCGGGACCTCGGCCGTCTCCACGTACGTGCTGGCGCGCCCGAACTCGAGCGGATGCTGGCGCAGCCGTCGGGCGACCATCCGTCCCACCGCCTGTCCCGCCTTGAAGAAGGCGCAGTACGCGAATTGATGGGAACCATCACCGGGGACGTAGTCCTGGACCATCACCTCACCCCGGTTGACGATCTGCGACGCTCGCTCGAAGAGGTCAAGCAGTTCTGCCCTGGTGTTCGCCTTCCAGGCCTTGGCCTTGGTGGCGTAGAGGAAGTGCTCTTTGATCGCCGGCTTGATTGCGAGCGGGAATGAGGCATCGATTCCGTCCAGGTCGCTGGCGTCTTTCGGGTACCAGGTCCGCGGGATCGGTACACCGAGACGCCGCGCCAGCCCGTATGTATTTCGCTTGTCCCAGGCCCACCGAACAGCCTGCCAGCCGGGCGTCGGGACTCGAAACTGCGTCGCCAGCCGCTCGCGGCATCGGGAAAACGCCGCAACGGTCTCTTCCCGGGTCGGATAGAGCACCCAGCCATCGAGCTTGAGGCGCTTGCCCACGTCGAGCAGTGCGTCGACGCACTCCTCTTCGGTCCGCAGGCTCGCCACCCGAACTGCATAGGTGGTGTAGCGCGAATAGCGACTGATCGACCGCTCATCATCGATGACGCAGACCGGGATCCCGCGGCGGCCGAGACTGCGGGCGATACCGAGGCCCTGGTAGTCGCCGCCCACCACGACGGCGCCGACCTGGTCGCTCATCAGCGGTCCCCGCGCGCGGCGCAGGCAGCGATCCGGCGGGCCGCCACCTCGGCGCCCGACACGAATCGGCAAATCGGACCGTAGCTTTGATCAGCCAGGCCCCCCGCGAAGTGAAGCCCGGGGACCGACGACTCCAACCAGCGGTTGAGAACCGGGAAACCGTCACGCTGGCGAATCTGCTGTCGCAGGGGCGGGGTCATGAAGTCGAGCCGATCGAGATTCGGCCGGTAGCCCGTGGCCAGGACCAGGTGGTCGACCAGCCTCGTCGTGCCATCACTCAGCTCCAGCCGGACGCCGCCGGGGGCCGGCGAGGCGGAGTGCACGAATCGGTTGCTGGTGATCGGCACGCGCCCTCGCACGCGATCGATCAGCCAGCGGGCGCCGGCCGGACGCACGGCGCGCCGTGTGACGGCCTTCTGGACCCTTAACGGCAGCAAGCGAAACGCCAGCGGGAAATGCAACATCCAGTTCAAGCCCGGTGGCCCGACGTCGCTGGGCGCATACAGAATGCGCCGGCCCGGACCTCGGTAGTCATGCAGTTTGAGCCAGCGAATCGAGTGGCGGACGATCAACTCGACATGGGCGCCAGCTTCGTGAAGCAGCGCCGCGGACTCGATGGCGCTTTGACCGCCGCCAACCACAGCGATCCGCATCCCCTTGAACCGGCCGAAGTCGCGGTGCGCCCGGGTGTGCGATGCGAGAGACGCAGGAAGCTCGCGGGCGAAGGCGGGCAGATTCGCGAAGCGATCGATCCCAACCGCGACGATCACTCGCGACGCGCGCAGGGTCCGCCCGTCATCGAGTTCGATCGAAAAGTCGGCGCCATCCGCCGCCAGCGATTTGACCAGCGTCGGATCGACGTTTGGGACGGCATGCCGTTGGAACCACAGTCCGTAATCCACGAAAAAGCGCAGGGGGATCGGTTGCTGCTGCTGCCGGCCGGTGGCCCGGAGGAAGCTGTCAAGGTCACACGCCCGGTCGGGTGCCGACAGGCTGGAAGCGCTCCACGCCGATCGGAGGTACATGCCGGCGGGCATCCCCTGCCAGAACGCCATGGGCTCGCCGAATGTCTCCGTCGGCAGGCGCGCGCCCAGCAGATGGGCTGCGATCGACAGCCCATAGGGGCCGGCGCCAATGACCACGGTGGGTTGCATGTTTCTCGGCCTTCAGCCTATGGCCGCAGCCATCGCGGATCATATGGGCACCAGCGCCCCCGGGTTGCACGCGGCGTCCCAGAGCCGGCGCGAGAGTCCCGAGTCTGGGAAAAGCGACTATTGACCCCGGGCCCCGCAAGCGCGCTTACTGTCCTTATGCCAGTAGCCGGAGCCGTTCATCCCGATGTCTTCGCCAGATGGACGAGGTCGCCTCTGCCAGTCGATTCCGGCGCCTCGCCGCCGGCCCGCCGGGGCGACGCCGTCATCGAGCTTGAACGGGTCATTGAACCAGAGCCTGGAGGAAAGACCGTGACGCAGACGACCCAGCTGGCTCGCGTCCTGATCGCGGACGACCAGACCCTGTTTCGTTCCGGGTTGGCTGGATTGCTGAACCAGGACAGACGGGTGTCAGTGGTGGGGCAAGCCGTCGATGGCGACGACGCCGTCAAGCAGGCGGCGACCCTCAAACCCGACGTGGTGCTCATGGATGTCAAGATGCCGAATCTCGATGGCGTCGAGGCAACCCGGCGGATCGTTGCCGAGCATCCCGAGATCAAGATCTTGATCCTCACCACCTTCGACGCCGACACGTTTGTGCTGCAGGCACTTCGGGCCGGCGCCAGTGGTTATGTGCTGAAGGATTCGCAACCCGAGGCGATCGTTTCCAGCGTCCTGGCGGTGCTCTCCGGCGAGCGGGTGATGGCGAGCGTGGTCGCGAACCGCGTCCTCGACATGCTGACCGGGGCCACCACTCCCAAGGATTTCTACAACGGGCTGACCGCGCGCGAGATCGAGATTCTCAAGCTGATGGCGACCGGCCAGGCCAACAAGCAGATCGCCCGGCGGCTGGAGATCAGCGAGAAAACGGTCCGCAACCATGTCAGCCACATGTACGAGAAGCTGCAGATCTACGAGCGTTCGCAGGCCGTTCTCTATGCCGTGCGAAAGGGGCTCGTCGAGCTCTAAGCGAGCGATCGTTTGAACCCGGGCGCCGACTCGCTCGGACCCAAAGACGTTCATCTGTGGCGCGCCCACCTGCACGAGTTGGCGCCCCTCGCGGGGCAGCTTCGATCGACCCTATCGCCCGACGAGCGAGATCGTGCGGAGCGCTATCGGCTCTCAAAAGACGGGGAGGCGTTTACCATCCGCCGCGGGCTGCTGCGCGCCATCCTCAGCCGATACCTGCACAGCGATGCCGGCGAGATCCGCTTTAAGTACGGGCCGTTTGGCAAACCGTCCCTCGATCCGGACAAGGATGCGCTGAGCTTCAACCTGGCTCACAGTCAGGACCTGATCCTCTGCGCCGTCTCGCGTCGAGCGCTCGGTGTCGATATCGAGTTCCTACGGCCGCTCCCCGACCTGGCCAGCGTGGCGGCGCGATTCTTCGTCAGGCCTGACGCCGATCGCGTTCGGGCCCTGCCGATGCCGCGGCGGCTGGCTGCCTTCTATACCTGCTGGACCCGGCAGGAGGCCTACTTGAAGGCGACTGGCGATGGGCTGAGCGCGGCGCCGGCGACGATCGACGCCGGCCTCCACGCCGCCGGCTGGAAGTTGGAAACGTTGCTCACCGTGCCCGACTATGTCGGAGCGCTGGCCGCGGAGGGCGTCGACTGGTGCGTCAGCTGGCTGGACTGGCCGCTGAACGGTTCTGCGCGCGGCTGATGCACCACCCCAGCCGGTCCGTCAGCTGGTTCGCGTAAACGGTCCGGCAGGTCTCGTTGTCGCCCGGGACCATGTAGATCTCGACATTCGAGCCGGGTTTTGGTTTGCCCCACCACAGCTGGCGCCGATCGGGATTGTCGCTGGCAAGCAAATAGGTCATCCGGTCCTGATAGGGAGCCGGGACGTAGCCGGAGACTGGCCAGGCGAATTCGGCGAGCCAATCCAGCCGAAGGGCGCCGGCCGGCGGCAGCATCGAGTAGCGGCGGGCATGCTCGGTGCACCACTGCCGCATCAGCTGTTCCGCCCCTACCGTGAACTCGTCCGTGGTTCGGCGGACGACTTTCAACAGGTGTCGTAGACGAAGGAACCAATCCAGCTGCTTGCCCGAATCGAGACCCAGCCGTGGACCAAGCCGGCGAACCAGCCGGCCACTCAACCGGCTGAGCTCGATCGGGCCGGCCATAGGCTCAACGAAGACCAGGAGATCGATCCCATGCCCCTGAGCGCGAAGCTGTTGGGCCATCTCATAGGCGATCACACTGGCACCGCAAAAACCGCCTAACAGGTAGGGACCTTCGGGTTGCACGCTGCGAAGGGACTGGATGTAATCCGCCGCCATTGTCTCGATGGTCGGCGGAGCGGGCAGGTCGTCGAACCGATATGGATCCAGCAGATAAACCGGCTGCTCTCGGCCGAGCTTGTGCGCCAGGGTGAAGCAATAGGTGGCGCCCCCTTGCCAGTGCACGTGGAGGTAGAAGAAGGGCCGCCTGGAGCCACCGCGTTGTACCGCCACGACCGGAACGCGCGGATGCGCCGAGGATGTGCGCTCGACGGGGGCGACGGGCGGGACAAGGGCGCCGATCGTCGGTACTTCCTGCCGCAGGTATCGTTGCAGCAAGGCGCGCTTGTGCTCCGAGAGCTCACTCTCCATTCGGCTCCCAATTGTTAACGAGTTCACCGAACGCGGCAATGAGCCAGTGCCGAAGGGCTCAGGGACAAACGGCCCATCTGTCGGTACAGCGCGGCAGCGATTACGGCTCACGCCTATTCCGAGCGGCCTGAGTCGACTCTACGCTAACAGCAATGACGTCGAGTGACATCCCCTGCCCGCCGACCGTTCACGACCTCGTCGCGACGCGGGCCGCGGAGAGACCCGAGGCGACGGCGGTCGTCGCCGGCGATCAGGCGATCAGCTACGGCCAGCTGGACCAACGTGCCAACCGGCTGGCCCACCATCTGCGCGCCATGGGAGCCGGTCCCGATGTCGTGGTGGGGTTGTGCCTCAAGCGGTCCGCTGAGCTGGTGATCGGAGCGCTGGCAATCCTCAAAGCGGGCGCGGCCTACCTGCCGCTCGATCCCGCCTCGCCGCCGGAGCGACTCGCCTTTACGCTGCGCGACGCGGGCGTCCAGGTTCTCATCACGAGCCCGGATTGTCTACCTACAGAAGGGGTAGGAAGGGGGATCCAGATACTTCACCCTGGTGCGGCCGGCGAATCCCTTGGCACCGGCAATCGCCGGCCGCCCACCAGTCTGGCCCGCGATGACAACCTCGCCTATGTGATCTATACGTCCGGTTCCACCGGTCAGCCGAAGGGCGTCCAGGTGACCCATTCGAACCTGATGAACCTGGTCCGCTGGCATCAGCAAGCCTTTGCCGTCATGTCATCCGACCGGGCCACGCAGGTGGCCAGCCCGGCGTTCGACGCGGCCGTCTGGGAACTGTGGCCCTACCTGACTGCCGGCGCCAGCGTGTATGTGCCCGATGAGGACACGCGCATGGATCCGCCGCGGCTTCGCGACTGGCTGGTGGCGCAGGCGATCACCGTTACGTTCGTTCCCACGCCGCTGGCCGAGACCGTCATGACCCTCGAGTGGCCCGCGGAAACGGCGCTTCGGCTCATGCTCACCGGCGGAGACACGCTCCACCGCTATCCGCCGGCGACGCTGCCATTTGCGTTGGTCAACAACTACGGCCCGACCGAAACTGCCGTCGTGGCGACATCGGGACTCGTCCCACCGGCAAGCGGGTGGACCTCTCCGCCCTCGATTGGCCGGCCGATCAGCGGGGCGCGGGCCTACGTCCTGGACGAGAAACGTCAGCCGGTGCTGGCGGAGATGACCGGCGAGCTCTATATCGGCGGTCGCGGCGTGGCGCGTGGTTACCTGAACCGCGCGGAGCTCACCGCCGAGCGATTCGTCCCCGATCCGTTCAGCGACGTTCCTGGAGCACGGATGTATCGCACCGGCGACCTGGTCCGGGCTCGGGTCAACGGCGAGCTCGAGTTCGTGGGTCGGACCGACGACCAGGTGAAGATCCGCGGATTCCGAATTGAGCTGGGCGAGATCGAGGCGACGCTGGCCACCCATCCGCTGGTTCAGCAGGCGGTCGCGGTGGCCCGCGAAGACACACCCGGCGATAAGCGGCTGGTCGCGTATGTGGTGCCCGCACCGGGTTCCACCCTCGACGTCGATAGCATGCGGAGCTTCCTGGGCAAGCATCTGCCCGAGTACATGGTGCCGGCGGCGTTCGTGTCGCTGCCCAGCCTGCCGGTCACAACGAATGGCAAGGTGGACCGGCACGCGCTGCCCGCCCCCACCAGCAGCCGGGTTCCAGCGGACGACCCCAGTGCGGAGGTCCGCACGTTGATCGAACAGCGGATGGGCGGCATGGTGGCGGCCGTGTTGAAGCTCGACAAGGTTGGTCCCGAAGAAAACTTCTTCCTGCTCGGCGGCCATTCGCTGCTGGCGGCCCAGCTGCTCGTCCATGTTCACCAGACCTTCGGCGTCGAGCTACCGCTGCGCACCCTCTTCGAGCTGCCGACCGTCTCCGGCCTTTCGGCGGAGATCGAGCGGCTGCTGCTGGCCAGTCTGCAGGCAATGACCGACGAGGAGGCCGAGCGCCTCCTCGCCTGAGCCCCAACAGTGCCCGGTTCATCCGCGGGCGTGACCCCGCAAACCACGACGAAAACGGCCGATCCTAGCCTCAGCCTCTACCATCTGCTCGACCCGTCCGTGCTGGCCGACCCCTATCCGCTCTATCGGCGGTTGCGGACCGAAGACCCGGTGCACTGGGATCCCTTCCTTCACAAATGGGTCCTGACCCGCTACGCGGACGTGGTTTTCGCGCTCCAGCGGTTCTCCGCGAAGTGTGCGCCGACGCCTGAGCAGCTGGACATGATGGGAATGGGGGTGCTGAGCCCGGCGGCACAGGTGATGGTGAAGCAGATGCTTTTCATGGACCCGCCGGCCCACACCCGCATCCGCAGCCTGGCGGCCAAGGCATTTACGCCCCGCCGCGTGGAGGTTCTCCGCGAGCACATCGAAGACATCGTGGACGGCATGCTCGACGAGGTGGCCGCGAAAGGCAGCATGGAGGTGATCGGGGATCTGGCCGCGCCTCTCCCGGCAACGGTCACCGGCGAGCTGCTCGGCGTACCCCGCGCCGATCGTGATCAGCTCAAGGCCTGGTCTGCGGACTTTGCCGAGCTGCTCGGCAATTTTCAGCTCAACCCGGACCGCGTGCCGCGCGTGCTGCGCAGTATCGAGGCGCTGCTGAGCTATTTCCACGATGCCGTGCGACGCGATCGGGAGAACCCGCGCGACGGCCTCATCCACGCGCTGGTGACAACCGAGATCGATGGCGACCGGCTTACCGACGACGAGATCGTCACCAACACGATCGTCACCATGGTGGGCGGGCAGGAGACGACCACGAACTTGATTGCGACCGGCCTGCTCACCCTCTTCCGCCACCCTGACCAGCTGGATCGTCTGCGCGATGACCTGTCGCTGATTCCGTCTGCCGTGGAAGAACTGCTCCGCTACGAAGCGCCCAGCCAGCAGACCACCCGGATCGCCCCCGAGGATGTGGAGTTGGGAGGGAAATTGATTCGCAAGGGTGAGTCGTGCCTGGTCGTGATGGGCGCGGCGAACCGCGATCCCGAGCGCTTTCCTGACCCGGATCGCCTGGACCTCACCCGGCCCGACAACCGTCACGTCGCCTTCGGCTGGGCAGGCCATTTCTGTTTCGGTGCGCCCCTGGGACGCGTCGAGGGGCAGATCTCCTTGAGGAAAATGTTCCAGCGTTTTCCGAACCTCCAGCTGGGACCCGGGCCCATCACCTGGCGGAACAACCTGGGGCTTCGCGGCCTGAACGCTCTTCCGGTCGTCCTCTAAGCGGCTTGCCCGATCAAGGCCAGGATCCGGTCCTTCATGATGGACACCGTGCGTTCCCAGGTGAAGGCGCGCTCGATGTGGCGGCGAGCTTCTTCTCCCATCCGGCGGCACCGCTCCGGGTTGTCCAGGAGTCGCTGAAGGGCCCGGGCCAGGCCCATCGTGTCCCCCGGCTGCACCAGGTAGCCGGTCTCCCCTTGGAGGACGCGTTCGGGAGTGCCGCCGATCCTGGTCGCCACCACCGGAAGCCCGTAAAGACTGGCCTCCGCGTACGCCGTGGCGGAGGGCTCCCGCCGGCTTGGCATACAGAAGACCGAGGCCCGCGCGAAGTACTGGGGCAGCGCTTGCGGGCTGACGCGGCCGACCACCTCGCAGCCAGGCGCGGAAATCCGTGGCGAGCAGCCGACCACCGTGAGCGTGGCCGGGACGCCCCATGCCCGCAGCTGGCGAAAGGCGTCGAGAAGCTCCAGCCCGCCCTTTCGTCTCCAGTCGACCCCGACGAAAAGGATCCGCCGGGCCGCATACCGGTCCTCGCCGATGGGAGCCGGCGCCGGCACGTTGGTCCCGGAGTTGACGCACACGACGGCCTCCGGGGCGCAGCCGTAGTCGTCGATCAGGGATTGGGCACAAAAGGCGCTCATCGTAAAGATGGCCGTGGCCTTGCGGAACAGCCCACGCTCGAGGCGCAGCCAGGACGTCGACGGTACCAGCAACGGACGGGATTCCGGCGCGTAATGCCGGTTGGCAAGAGCCGTATTGTCGGCAAAGATGAAGTGCGGCGTGTCCGGCAGGCTGGCATCGTAGAGCACGGAGGTCTGCAGGCTACAGGCATATCGGCTGCCCGCAAGCCGCTCCCGGATCCTGGCTGTCGAGAGCTTGAAAATGTAGTCGGTCTTGGCGACGGCTTCACGAATCCGCTGGGCCGAGGTGGCCAGCTTCAGCCGCTGGTCGGCGGCGAGCACGCGCAGATTCGCCGGCCCCCATCGGTCGGCGCGGCTGACCAGGTCGCCGACCTCGACATCGTCGATGCGGTAGCCATGGAATTGACGGGACAACTCCCGCTTCAGACTCTCGTTGATGTGCGAGAAGGAGCCGAGCCGAACGAACGCGATGTCACCGTTGGCGGACATCGACGGGCTCCCCGGGTTCATGGGCCGTCTCCATTGTTCGAGGCCCAGCGCTGGCTGGCGATAGGACAGAAGACCCAGGCTGCCGGGACGGCGTCGCCCTGAATCAGGACAACCCGTGTTCGGCACCGAGCCCTGCCCATTACTCCGGTCGGGGAGCCGGTCGTACGGTAGCGAATGTGAACTCCACCCTTACGGGAACATGACGCCTGCCCCCAGCCTGGTCCGGCAACCCCTGCGACTGGCCGGCCGCGTGGTGTCCGATCCCGGGCTCCTTCGATCGACGGCGATTGTTTTCCTGGGGGATGCGTCGGCGCGGATGCTCGGTTTCCTCTTTTCCGTGGCTGCCGCCCGCCTGCTCACGCCCGCGGGCTACGGCCAGATCGCCTACGCGCTGGCGGCGGTCGGCATCGTCACGGTCCTGACGAACAACGCCCCTTCCGGAATGGGCCGCTTTTTGGCCCGCCATCAGGACGAGCCGCACAAGCAGAAGGTCTATGCCACGAACTGGCTGACGATCATCTCGGTGATGCTCGCGGCGAGCCTCGTGCTCGTGATCCCCGTGGGCATCTGGGCCGGGCTGGGCGGCGCGATGCTGATCGCCCTGATGGCGAATCTCCTGGGAACCGCGGTTTTTCAGACCTACCGGGAAGCCCAGAAAGGATTGGGGCGATTCTGGATCACGGGCGGCTATTACGTCTTCGCCAATCTCATTCAGCTCGGCGCCATCCTCCTCCTGGGGACGATGGGGTGGCGGTCGCCGGCCCTCTTCCTGATCATCTACGGTCTCGCCCCGATCGCCGCCCTGGCCGTCATCTACCCGCTGGCTCCGGCCGCACTGGACTTCTCACGCGCGCTGGTGGTCTGGCGCCAGGCGCGGGCCATTGCCCGCTACACCTGGCCCATCATCCTGCAGGGCATCTTCTACAACGTCTGGTATGGCGCCGATCTCATCCTGATCCATCGGCTGATGCACCATCCCGCAATTGGCAATTACGCCGCGGCCAAGACGTTCAACATGATGCTGCTCACCGTGATGGCCGCGTTCAACTACGCGCTCGGGCCTCGAATGGTGCGCCTGGCCGACACCGCGCTCCGTGGCTACATCGTTAATGTCAGCGCCCTTTCCCTCGCCCTCATCCTGCCGATCGCCGGCGGCCTCGCCCTGTTTGGCCGGCCCCTGATTGGGCTGATTTTCGGCAGCCGGTACGAGCTTGCGGCCGATGTCTTCCTGGTGATGGTGTGCGGGCAGGCCATCTTCGCGTATTGCGGGGTGCTGCAGGCAATCTGGGGATGGGGCTTGAGCCGTCCGGCGATCGATTCCATCTCCAGCGGAGCCGCCATGGTCGTTACGCTGGTGACCGGACTGGTGCTCATCCCGCATGTCGGGCTGATCGGCGCGGCCTGGGCATACGGAGCCGGTGCCACCGCCCAGCTCTTCGTGCTGGTGTCATTCACCGTATCGCGGATTTATGTGGGGGCCAAACCTCGGCTGGCGGCGGTCCGAGATCTGATCCTCGAGCTCGATTCCGCGGCCTCGGCCTGACATGATCGGAATGGGCAATCCCAGAGGGATCGCGGGACGTCCGCTCAGGGTGCTGTTCCTGGTTGAGAACGCGCCGGTCCCGGGTGATCGACGGGTCTGGAATGAAGCCCTGACCCTGGCCCAGGTTGGCTTCCAGGTCTCGATCGTGTGCCCCAAATGGGGCTATCCCGGCTTTTATGAAGAGCGGCAGGGCATTCGGATCTATCGCGTCCCCCTGCCGTCGCTGGGCGGAATTGCCGGCCATCTCGTCGAGTACCTGATCGCCACGCCGGTCCTGTTCCTCTATACCGCTCTCATCTTCCTTCGCGATGGTTTCGACGTCATTCATGCCGCCAACCCGCCAGATTTTCTCTTCACGATCGGCCGGGTGTTCAAGTGGCTGGGAAAGAAGTTCGTGTTCGATCAGCATGATGTCGTTCCGGAGGCCTGCGCGAGTCGCTGGTCCGGGATCAGGATGCGCCTCACCTACGCCATCGCAAGCTGGACGGAGCACGCCAGCTATCGAACGGCCGACATCGTCATCGTGCCGAACGAGTCGGTCCGGCGGCTGGCCGTCGAGCGCGGCGGCATCGATCCGGCCCGGGCCTTTGTGGTCCGCAACGCGATCGGGCTCGCGCACTTCCGCGACGCGCAGCCCCGGGCGGAGCTGCGTCGCGGCCGGCGGCACCTCGTCTTCTACGCCGGCGTTATCGGTCCCGACGACGGCCTGGATCAGCTGATGCTGGCCGCCCGTCACATCGTGGCGAAGCGTGGCCGGCAGGACATTCACTTTGCCGTTCTGGGGGACGGCGACTGTGCACCGCAGGTCAAGCAGATGAGCCAGCGCCTGGGCCTCGGTGACGTCGTCGAATTCACCGGCTGGGTGAAGGATGACCGCCTGATCGCGGATTACCTGGCGACCGCCGATGTCTGTGTCGTGCCGGATCCCAAGACTCCCGTGAACGACCTGTGTTCGATGAACAAGATGGTCGAATACATGGCCATGGGCAAGCCGGTGGTGGCTTTCGACCTCAAGGAGGCTCAGGAAACCGGGGGCGGCGCCGCCCTGTACGTGACCGCGGACGGCCACGCTGGTCCCGAGGCATTCGGGGACGGGATCCTGGAGCTGTTGAGCTCGCCTGGAATGCGCGAGTCGATGGGACGGATCGGCCGGCAGCGCTTCAACGAATTCCTCGCCTGGGAGCACCAGCAAGCCAGTCTGTTGCGCGCCTATCAGACGCTGCTCGGATATCCGTCGGTGCTCGTGGCATAGGACAAGCCCGGCCGCAGCCGTTACAGCCTGCCTCCACTGGCGCGCACGCCCATTGCCCGACCTGGCGGCGCCATGGGAGTCTGTTTCCAGGAGACAAGGGGTCCACCTACGAGGTGGGGGGCGTTCCTTGTGTCCGAATACAACACAGGGAGACGCGGATGAAGAAAACGCTCGACCTCGCCGACATCGACTCGCTCATGGCGGTCGACCTGCCCGACCGCAACCTGATGGACACGAACGTCAACTTCGCGATTACCGTCGATGTCCTTGACAACTGGACCATCCTCAGCGGGAACCAGATCAGCGTCCTCAACAACAGCTGCGACTTCAACGGCATCTACATCGGCAATGCCACGACCGCCACCGACGACGTCGGCAACACCTACGTCATGTGCTGGCAGGACAATCAGCAGGATTCCCAGATCGAGCAGGAAGTCACGAACAACATCATCCAGCAGATCACTGATGGGATGTCGTCCGGGAACGCCGGGATCACAGACGATTCGTCGAGCAGCTCGAGCGACACGTCATCGGATCCCTCGAGTGACCCGTCGTCCGACCCGTCGAGCGACCCGTCGTCCGACCCGTCCACTGACGGCTCGTAATCGACCGCGAACACTGACGCTGTGGCGTCGTGCGAGAGAAATGCGTTGTGAAGGACGAGCCGGGCTAAGGCCCGACTCGCCCTTCGCGTTCAGGCCATGATCAAAACCATCGCGGTACCGAATCGACCGGTCCTTGCCGACGGCGTCCAGCTGATTGGCGAGTTTGCCAGTGGTGCTTTCAGGAACCAGCAGTGGCTCATCGAACAGAATGGCCATTTCATCCAGGTGCCGGAGCTCCTTTACCGGATCGCGCAATATGCGAACGGCGAACGGACGCTCGATGAGATTGCGAGCCTGATTACGGCATCGACGGACTGGATCGCTACCCCGGAGCAGGTCGGGACGATCATCGCCGCGAAGCTGCTGCCTCTGATGATCGTTGCGCCGGCTGTCGGCGCCCCGGCAGCGCCGGCCGTGACTCGCCCTTTGGCCGGACCGCTTCAACTTCGATTGCGGACCAGGGTGCTTGGTCCTCGAGTCATTGATCCCGCCGCCAGCGTTTTCCGTTTCCTCCACGTCCCCGCGGTGATGATCCCGCTGTTGATCGCGGCCGCCGCGGCGCATGCCTGGTTCTATCTGGTTCATGGGATGGTCGCCAGCATCCGCGACGTCGCCTACGTGCCGGGGGCCCTGGCGGCCGTCTTGGGCTTGCTCATTCTGGCCGGGGTGTTTCATGAATTTGGCCACGCCTCCGCGCTGCGCTATGCGGGCGGCCGAGCGCGCAGCATCGGCGTCGGGATTTATCTGATCTACCCTGCCTTCTACACCGACACGACTGATAGCTATCGCCTTGGGCGCTGGGCCCGAGTGCGCACCGATCTTGGCGGCTTTTACTTCCACGCGATTTTTACCCTGGCCCTCTTTGCCTCGTACGCGCTCTCCGGCCAGGAATGGCTGCTCGTGACGGTGCTCTTTATCGACGCCGGTATTGCGCGCCAGCTGCTCCCGTTCGTCCGCTTTGACGGTTACTGGGCGCTGACGGACCTGCTCGGCATTCCCGACATCCTTTCCCAGATGAAGCAGCGGCTGCGGTCTGTTGTGCAGCCAGAGGCGCGGGCCGCTCTGGCATCAAGAAAGCAGCCTGAGCTCAAACCCTGGGCGCAGCGAATCTTTATCGCCTACACCGTGGTGACGGCGCCGATCCTCGGACTCCTGCTCGTCGTGCTATTGATTCGCGCACCGCTCGCCTTCTCGGCGCTCTGGACCGCGCTCCTCACTGGACAGGACAAGGTTGTGACCGCTCTGGGCCATCAGACAATTGGGGCGGCGGCCGCGGCGGGTACCCAGGTGGCTCTACTGGCGATCCAGGTGGTGGGCATCACCTACTTGCTCTATCTGGTGTTGGGCCGCGCGTTCAGGGGTCTGTGGCGTTGGGGCAAGCCCAGCCGGAGACGCCGCCTCGCGTCACTGGCGGTTGGCGCCTTCGCGATGGTTTTGCTCGCAACCTACTGGAATTCCAGCCTGGGACTAACTTTCGGTGGGATCGCCGGCGTCCAAACATACCCGGTCAGCGCACGAAACCATGTGCTGACTCCCGTGTCTTATCCGCAAGTCCCGCCCGTCGGCGGTCCACACTTTCCGATCTGGCAGAACTGTGGCTTTTACCCCAGTCCAGTTCCGAAGGAGGCTGCCGTCCACTCCATGGAACACGGCGCGGTCTGGATCACGTACCGGACAGGGCTGCCGGCGGGTGAGGTCGCCGCACTGCGGGTGCTCGCCATCCGCGAGTCGTATGTCCTGGTCAGCCCATATCCTGACCTGCCGGCGCCGATCGTGGCCTCGGCCTGGGGCCGGCAGCTGCGGCTCGACTCGAGCGCCGACCCCCGCCTCGATCAGTTCGTGCGCGAGTTCCGGTTAGGCCGGCAGGCGCCCGAGCACGGTCGCACTTGCAGCGGAGGTCTTGGCACGCCGACATCCTGAGGAAGGGCTGCCGCAGCCCGATCCCGTCGGGCACAAACCGGAGAGGCGGTCATCCGTCGGGCTTGGATGGTCCGAATGGACGTCCGAAGCTCGCAGCGGTAACAATCCCCGCAAGGCGGCCGCAACATCATTCGTAACAACGGAATGCGGCTCCCCATTCGCTACAGGATCATCCTCCCGTTCACTGTGCTCCTGGTCTTCGTTGGGGTCGTCGGGACGGGAGTCGCCAGCGCACGGTTGGCCAGTGCGGCCTCGGCCCAGTTTGACGCTTCCCTGCTTCATAGCAGCCTCCAGGCGCACCAGCTGCTGTCGCAGCTTGATGCCAACCGGATGGCCGACCTCCGCCGGGCAACCGACACCGTTGGTGTCCCAGAGGCGCTTGGCTCAGGCGATCTCGGGATGCTTGACCGGCTCCTGATCCCGGTCACTGCTAACGTGGCCGACGCCAGCATTCAGCTCTACGTGCTGGACGCACGGGGCAACGAGGTGCTTGGTATCAAGGGCACGCCTGCGGGACCCAGTTCCATCGACATCTCCGGTGCCACGGCGTTTGCCGCCGAGCCCACGGTCGTCAAGGTGCTGGCGGGCGTGGGCGGCACGGATCGATTGGTATTCCTTCGCAACCAGCGCCCGGAGCCGACCGTCTACTGGACAGGATCGGTGCGCAATGCCGGCGGACGGATTGTAGGGGCGGTACTGGTCGGCGAGCCGCTGGCCGAGATCGCTGCGGGAATTCCCGGCTCCATCTTCTATGACCTATCCGGTACGCGGCTGGTCACCACAGTCCGCACCCCGCCGGTGGCGAGCTCGACCATCCGCAAGGCGATCACGCCCGTTAACACCGTGGGTGCAGACGACACACAGTCAGGGCACACATACGGAGCAGTCTTCAGCACATGGACGATGCGCGGTAGCCAGTTCGGATTTCTGGCCATGCAGGCAAACGCGGACTGGCTGGTGAGCGCGGCGGCCCAGGTCCGCTGGATCCTCACGCTCGTTTTCACGGCGGCTGCCCTGCTCACGCTGCTAGTGGGGACGGCGACGGCCTCGCGGTTGACCCGGCCCATCGAGTTGCTGGTACGGTCCATGCAAGCTGTCTCTGCCGGTGATCTGAAGCAGCGAGCCACCATCGCCTCGACAGATGAGATCGGCTACCTGGCGCGGACCTTCAATGAGATGACCGCCAGTCTCGATGAAAAGACGGCAGCGCTCGAGGAAACGACCTTCGCGAGCATTGAGGCGCTGGCCCGCGCCATCGATGCCCGCGACCCATCCACGTTCGGCCACTCGGCGCGGGTCGCCGCGGTGAGCATGGAAATCGCGGACGCCATGCAGCTGCCGAGCGCGGACCGTGAGGCCCTGCGTCGCGGGGCGTTGCTCCACGACATCGGCAAGATCGGCGTCGAGGACAGGGTGCTGCGCAAGCCCGGCCCCCTCACTGCCTGGGAGCGGGATGAGATGCGCGAGCACGCGCGAATCGGCTATGACATGCTCAAGGGGCTGCGGTTCCTGCAGCCGTCCCTTCCGGGTGTGCTCCACCACCACGAGCGCTGGGACGGGAACGGATATCCGACAGGGTTGGACGGAGCCGCCATCCCGATGCTGGTTCGAATCCTTGCGGTGGCGGACGTTTTCGATGCGCTCACTTCAGACCGACCCTATCGTCAGGGGTTGAGCATTGAAGCGGCCAGCGTCGCCATTTGGAACGAGGCGGGCCGCCAGTTCGACCCTGACGTGGTGACGGCATTTCTGGCCCGCCGTCCCGCGATCGAGGCGAGCCTTCGAAACATGAGGACCGCCGAGGCGACGATAGTCACGCCGGAGGCAGCGTGAAGCGCCCTCGGCCCTGGCGCAGCCTGGCCGTCGTTGGACTGGTGTCGATGTTTGGCCTGCTCTTCTGGTTTTCGGCCACGGTGGCGTTCAACCTGCCGAAACTGTTCGTGATGTCCGTCAACGTCCATAGCCTCACCCTGTCCGGCTTTGGCGACGACACGCGCCAGGCGGTCGCGCCGTTGCAGTTGCGAATCGTCGAGGACGCCAGGCAGGATGCGAATGGTGGGGCGTCGCGGCTGCCGGCGATTGGCGGAACCCCGACGCCAACCAGCCGCCCGGCGGCGACACCGGCTCCGGCATTGACCCCGACCCGGACCCCAACCCCAACACCGACGCCTACCCCGGCATCAACACCGACCGCAGCGCCGACCCCGAGCGGCCCGATAGCAAGGTTCACCTACAGTCCATCCAGTCCGGTGACCGGGTCACCGGTCACGTTCGACGGGCGGACCTCGAGCTGCGGGGCAGGCCCCTGCACGTACAAGTGGACAGACGATGGATGCCCGTCACCCTGTGGTGATCTTGGGACCGGTGCGACGTTGGCCTTCACCTTCGCCGACGTGGGCACCAAGTATGCCCGACTAACAGTCACTGACATTTTTGGACGATCGGCGACCGTGCAGCATAACCTCGTAGTTACCGCACCACTCCCGCCGGCCGGTCCGACGGCCAGCTTCACCTACAGCCCATCGAGTCCGGTGACCGGCTCGCCGGTCACGTTCAACGGGCAAGCCTCGAGCTGCGCCGCGAGCCCCTGCACCTACAAATGGACCGACGATGGGTGCCCGTCGCCGTGTGGTGATCTCGGTACCGGTCCGAACCTGGTGTTGACCTTCGTCGACGTGGGCACCAAGTTCGTCCGGTTGACGGTCACCGATGCTCTGGGACGATCCGCGACCGTCGAGCATAACGTCGTCGTTCGATAAGAGCCCCGACCCTCCATCAAGGTCGTCGAGTCTTACGAGCCACCCGATTCGCACTCAGGATTCCTCGACCGTCGTAATGAATCGAATAGAACTCTGAAGCCGATTCCATCTTGCAACCGATTCGTCATGGGCCGGTGGCCCCTTACGAATTGCATAACAACTTGGCCTGCGGTCAACTGGGGACTGGAGGAGCAGCGTGAATCGAGCCCTTATCTCGTTCGCCTTAGTCCTGTGTGCGCTCATGGTGCTCTGGCTTGGCCGGCCGTTCTCATTCGGACCCGGTGGAGGAGGTCTATTGAGCCCGTCGGCGACGGCATCCGCGAGCGCGACGTCCGGCGCGGTGGCGCTGGCGAGAGGCAACAATCAGCCGACGCCGAATTCGTCGCATGCCACGGCTAAGGCGACACCGACGCCAGCGTGGCCGGTCCTTCCGACGCTGCCGCCCGTGCTCCCGACTGCGACGCCAAGCCCAACGCCTACCGCGGTGCCAACGCCGACACCCACAGCGCTGGCGACACCTACGCCTACACCAACGCCGGCGCCAACGCTTTCACGTGTGAGCGCCTTTGGCGGGAAGTGGTTCGTGCTGGGTTACGACTATCCGTGGAAGGACTATTCCTACGACTTCAGCACGACCAGCAATATCTCCCAGAACTACTCCGCCATCTCCTCGCAGTTCGCCGACATGGCCGCCAACGGTACCCA
Organism: Chloroflexota bacterium; assembly: GCA_005889535.1. Lineage (GTDB taxonomy): Bacteria > Chloroflexota > Dormibacteria > CF-121 > CF-121 > CF-13. Next base: position 5,934 of record VBHC01000141.1, on the reverse strand, counting down.
CGTGACGCGCTGGTTTGTCTTCAACAACGGCAGCCAGGCGCTCTCATTCAATAGCTCTGGTTGGATCACTGGGATCAAAAACCCCGCCGCCTTTTATCAGGATTTTGATCAGATGGTCGCCATCGCGCAGGCACACAATGTCTTCCTCATCCCTGACCTCCTCGATGGCACCTTCGTGTCCACCGGCGCGGCCACCACCCACGCGCTCACCTTCACCAACAGCTCTGCGATGCAGAGTTACATGGACAACGTCGTGAAGCCAATCCTTCAGCGCTATGGGAACAATCACTGGATCCTCGCATGGAGCCCGGTCAATGAGCCCGACTATTTCACCGTTGGTGTGAACCGTGGTGGGTCATTCCAACCGATTCCCTACGCGAACGTGCAGACCTTCATGCGAACCTTTAATAGCTACGTCCACACGTATACATCGCAGATGTCGACGATCGAAAACGGTCCGCTCGCGACCACCCACTACTTGACCGGGTTGGGCTTCGACTTCTACAGTCCTCACTGGTATCCCTGGATGGACCAGTATTCCCTTACCGGTCCAGGTCCGATGACGACGACAGCGTCCAGTTGGCATCTTGACAAGCCGATCGTGTTTGGCGAGCTACCATCGAGCAACACGGGCGGGTACACCGTTTCGCAGATGATCAGCACGCTCTACAAGAACGGATACGCAGGCGCGATGTTCTGGAGCGTCAACGCCGGGGACTCTGCCTCGAACTACGGTGGCACGAAGAGTCAGATGGCATCCTTTGCCCAGGCCCATGCCGCGGACGTGAATATCAGGTAAGGTCAGCCGCCGCTGAGCTTCACGATGGGGCCGCAGCTCAGGGCAGCTTTTGCGCGAGACGAGGTAGTGCCAGCCCGTTGATCGGAATCCGGGAAGCCCGCGGTCGGCGAGCGCCTGAAGCGATCGCTCGACACGCACCTCGATCCGCTCCGGCAGGAAGCGCCGCCAGAACAAGGTGAGCGGGCCGAATCCGCAGGTGGCGCCGGCCCGCTTGCGCAGACCGGCCTCATAAAGCATGCGGTCAACATCCCTTCGCCGATCCGCGCGAGGCCGGGGGCCCGCATCCGCGCGGGGGCCAACAATCCAGCGCTTGATCGTTTGCTTGACGCCATCCAGCGCGGGATTCCGCACGGGATCCAGGAGAACCGGCAGTCGAGCTCGATTGTCGGCGCTCAGGACGAGCCATCCGCCCGGCTTCAGCACCCGAGCCATCTCATCGATCGCTTGAGCAGGGTCACGCAGCCAGGGCAAGACACCCAGGGCCGCGACAACCGTGAAGCTGGCGTCCGCGAAATGGAGCCGGTGCGCGTCGCCCACTCGGATACTCATCGCCTGGCCAACATGAGCCTCTTCGGCGGAGCGCCGGGCCTCGACGACCATGGCGGGCACCGGATCAATCGCGTGCACGGACATACCACGCTGGGCGAGCGCGACCGAAAGTAGCCCTGCTCCGCAGCCCACCTCGAGGACGCGCGTCCCCGGCTCCAGATTCAGGCGCTCGATCCAGCTGAGCGCGATGGCGTGACGGCGCCGCATAGTGCCGCTAAAAACGCCCGCCTGCCCATAGACGTCTTTCCAGAAGGGGGCGTTGGAGCCGAAGTACTGCTCGACCCGGCCGTCAGCCAGCTTCACGGCCGAATGGAGGCGGTCTCCAGCGCGATCCCACCAAGCATGTGGAAGCGCCGGATCACCCGCGCCAAAAAGAACTGGGCCGGCGTGACCTCGAGGCGGTCGGCCGCCCACAACAGGCTGCTGGTCGTCCGGCCGACGGCTCGGGCCCAACGCGCCGACCGCAGCCAGAGCCGGCTGACCATCCGGTCCAGCTTCCGGTCCAGCGGACTGCCGAGGAGTGCCTCGACCGTCACGCCTCGCTTGCGCGAGATCCGCACAAAGCAGCGGCCCATGTCGAAAGACTGCCGCTGGAGGCCGGCGATGCTGACGCCGTGGAGGTGATAGGAAAGCGCCTTCGGCGCGTCGACCAACCGCACGCCGAGATCGCCGAGACGCAAGCCGAACTCGAGATCCTGGTTGCGGGGCAGGTTCTCATCGAAGCCTCCCACCGCGACCCATGTCTCCCGTCGGATCGAGAAGTTCCCTCCCCACAGGTGACAGGAGACGCCACCATGGTGCCCGGCGCCCATGCAGGTGCTGCGCGCCCGTTCATAGATGAGGGTCGCACCGTTACGATCCCGGCCGGGCGCGAGCGGGTAGTCGCCCTGGACGGCCACGATGCCGCATCGTTCCTGAGCCTCCAGGTGCGCCGCCACCAGATCGGGCGTCGTGATCTGGTCGTCGTCAAGAAAGATCAGGACCTCGTGGGTGGCAAGCCCCGCGGCGGCGTTGCGGGCAGCGCCGGCTCCCCGAGCCTTCGCCGGCGCCCACCTGAGGTCAAAGTTGGCCGGAAATTCTTGCAGCATGGTCAGCGTCCTGTCGGTCGACGCGTCATCGCCGACCACCACCTGGAAACGATCCCGGGACACCGATTGCTGATTGAGACTCTCCAGTGTCTGCCGCAGGATGTCGGCACGGTTGTGTGTGGGTATGCACACCGACGCCCTCAGTCGCTGAGGCTCTGCCATGGCGCTAGGCCGCCGCGACCGCCCGATTCGTCAGGCAGTCTCCGATTGATGTCGCGACTCGGCGAACGTCAGCGTCCGACAGCTCCGGGAACATCGGCAGCGAGACGATCTCGGCCGCCGCCGCATCCGTCTCCTGCAGCGAAACGCCCATCGACGCCGGCAGATAGGGCGTGAAGGCCGGCTGCCGGTGCAGGGGGATCGGGTAGTGGATACCGGTTTGAATACCTGAGGCCTCGAGTTCTTGACGGAGGGCGTCGCGGTCCGAGGTCCTCATGACGAACTGGTGGTAGACGGCCTCACTCGACTCGGGGACGGCGACGATCCTGATGTCGACATCGCGCAGGAGCGCGCGGTAGGTGGCGGCGATTTCGCGTCGGCGCGCGTTCCAGGCATCCAGATGGCGCAACTTGACGCGCAGGATCGCGCCCTGCAGGCCATCCATCCGGCTGTTCCGCCCGACGATGGCGTGCTCGTACTTCTTGCCAGATGCCCGACCATGGTCGCGCATCTGGCGCATTCGATTCGCCAGCTCCTGATCTGAGGTGATCACCGCGCCGGCGTCGCCGCAGGCTCCCAGGTTCTTTCCGGGATAGAAGCTGAAGCATCCGGCGCGGCCGGTGGCGCCGGCCCGCTTGCCCCGGCTGGTCGCGCCCTGCGCCTGCGCCGCGTCCTCGATCACGTCGATGCCGTGACGGGCGGCAATCGCCATGACGGCTGCGACATCGACGCAGCTTCCATAGAGATGCACGGGGACAATCGCCCGGGTCTTCGGTGTAATCGCGGTCTCCAGCTCGTTCACGTCCATGAGCAGCGTCCGCGGATCGACGTCCACGAACCGCAGGGTGGCGCCGCAGCGAACGATGGCTTCTGCCGTGGCTGCAAAGGTGTTCGCGACCGTGATGACTTCATCGCCTGGACCGACGCCGATCGCCCAGAGCGCCAGCTCCAGGGCGTCGGTCCCATTCGCGCAGGCGATGGCCTCGGTGGTGCCGCAGTAGGCGGCGTACTCTTCCTCGAATTGCCGCACCTCGTTTCCCAGGATGAAGTCGGAGGCCGCGAAAACTCGATCGATCGCCTCCTGGAGATCGCGTCCCAGCTGCTGGTGCTGGGCCCTCAGGTCAGCGAGCGGTACGCGCATAGCCGGCATCGACGGTTGCGCCTGGCGCATCGGCATAGACGAGTCCTCCTTCATCTTCGAGTTCGCTGACACGGCCGAATGGCCGCGCGGGATTGCCGACGACAACGGTGTCTGGGGGGACATCGCGGGTGACGACTGCCCCCGCTCCCACGAGCGCCCCCTCGCCGATCACGACGCCGGGGAGCAGCGTCGCATTGGCCCCGATCCTGGCGAGGTGACAAATTCGCACGCCTTCCAGCGTGTGCTTGGCCCGCCGGCTGGTTGGAAACCGGGCGTTGGTCAGGACCACCCGCGGGCCGAGCCAGCAGTCAATGCAGGCGTACGCGATCCCCGATCACGACGGCAAACTCCACGACGGAGCCGGTGCCAATCGAACAGTCATCGCCAATGCTGGTTTTTTCCCGGATCAAGACCGAATGTCCGGTCTGCAGCCGCGCGCCAATCCGCGACCCGGCGTAGATGATCGTGTGCGAGCGGATCACTCCGTCCGGACCGATGATGAGCGGATCCTCGCCCGGCCTTCTCCCCTTCGCCGGCTCGCCGAGCACGCAGAAATCCTGCACCCGGGTGCCGGCGCCGATCAGGACGTTAGGAAACGAGCGAAAGTCTGGCTTGCTCAAGGTTCATTGCCTTGGTCAGGCGCTCGAGGATGCGAACCACCTCCAGCCCTTTCCGTCCATCGGTCAAGGGTGGACGCCCTTCCTGGATGCTGTCGGCGAACTCGCTGAGCTCGACGTCGAGCGGCTCGGGAATGTCGACGTGCCGCAGCCACACGTCACCGGCTCGCACGATCAGCCGGTGCTGGGCGTAGGTTTCGAAGGTCCCGAGGTTGGCATCGATGTTCTCGATGTCGACCCCTTTGTCAAAGATCTGGATGGGCGCATCCCTTGCGATGTCGTCGAAGATCAGCATCTTCCGGCTGCCGACGACCGTGACCTGGCGGACTTTGTTCGGATCCAGCCAGCTCACATGAATGTGGCCGGCGACATTGCCGGCATAATTCAGGTGCGCAAACACGACGTCGGCGATATTTCGTTGCAGCCAGGCCTGGCCGACCGACGCGACGCTTTCGATCGGCCGGTCGATCCAGAAGTTCATGATCGAAACGTCGTGCGGCGCCAGATTCCACAGCGCATCGACGTCCTGGCGAACGATCCCAAGCTGGAGCCGGCGGCAGAAGACGTAGTAAATCTCGCCTAACGTCCCTGAATCGATGATGGCTTTAACCTCGCGCACCGCGCGGTTGTACATGAAGGTGTGGCCGACCATGAGTCGCCGGTCGAGGCCCTCGGCCCGAAGGCAGATCTGCTCGGCCTCGGCGGCGGAGGTCGCGAGTGGCTTTTCCACGAGGACGTGCTTGCCGGCATCGAGGGCCTGGAGCGCCATCGTCGCATGCGAGGCAACCGGCGTCGCGATCACCACGGCGCCGACCGCTGGATCGGAGAGCGGCGCGGAGGGGTCGGTGGTCATTCGAGCCATGGGCGCCAGCCGGCGCGCCCGCTCGAGGGTGGCGGGGTTGAGATCGCTGACCCATTTCAGATTGAAGCGCTTGCTCTGCGCCAGGACGCGGCAGAGGTTGGACCCCCAGTAGCCGGCGCCCATCAGCGCGACGTTGATCACTGGCACTCAGCATCGGGTCGTGGCGAGCGGGCGTCAATCAACTTCGGTGACCGCCAGAGGGACTCCAGTCCCGCGCTCTTGGGACAATGACGCTCGTTGGCGCTGCCCCCGGCCATTTCCGCCAGCCCGCCGGTAACCCTACGATCCAGTGGCGGATGACCAAGGGAGCGTTCGTTTCCTGGGTGCGATCCTGCGGCCGCAGCCAGGGATTCATCGATGCGCTTGGGCTCACCCCCATCTACAGCAGCTATCTGCGTCAGAGCGACGTCGTCTCGGCGCCGCTCAAATACGGCCCGCAGTTCATCGAGACGCTGCGTCGCCTCCATCAGCATCGACCCGAGGTCGTCTTCGTGATGAATCCGCCGGTTTTTGCCGTGGCGGCCGTCGCGATCTACGCCGCGCAGGCCGGAGCCAAATACGTCATGGACTGCCACTCGGGAGCCTTCGAGGGCCGCAAGTGGCGCTGGAGCCTGCCGCTGCAGCGAGCGTTTGGCCGCCGGGCGGCCGCCGTGATCGTGACCAACCCGGTGCACGAGAACCTCGTCAAAGCCTGGCCCGCTCGCGCCATGATCATCGCC
>VBHC01000140.1:16256-36317 GCA_005889535.1 Chloroflexota bacterium | reverse complement strand
CTGGGGCACAAGGCCGAACGGGCTTTGCTGGGGGCGGCGCTGGCGCAGCTGACCCGCGACAAGCTGAGCCACGAGCAGTATGTGACGCTGGCTCGGCCGATGGCCGAAGCCATGCCATGGTTGCTGCCGGAAGCCCCGCCCGAACCACGCCGATGATGGTCGCGCCGCGGATCGATCCGGCCTCGGCGAAGGCGAAGTTCGACGCCGGCGAAGCGGTCCCGCTCGATGTGACCAGTTCGCTCGTTTACCCGGCCGTCAGTCATCGAATTCCCGGCGCGATCCGCATCGCGCCGGAACCGATCATCCGGGCCATCCAGTCGGCGCGCCCCGTGCCGGAAATCCTGAAATACCTCGAGAGTGTGCCTTCGGATAAAGAAATCGTTGCCTACTGCACCTGACCCGAGGAAGCTACCAGCGCCCGTGTGGCGCAATTTCTTCGGCAGCAGGGGAGGCAGGCTTGGGCGCTGCGCGGTGGTTTGGCGGCGTGGCGTGCCGCGCAGTATCCGATGGAATCCAAGCATGCTGGCCATGCGCCCGGACCGGAAGAAGAATGCCCCGACTGCCACGAGGAAGTCGGGGCACACATCGCCTGATCATCGGGCGTTAGTCCGTCAGCTCGTACACGACGGCGACATCGACCGTCACGTTGGCCTGACCGGCTTGCACCGGCGCTCCGCCGCCGCCGCCGCAACCACCATAGCCGCCGCATGGTGAGCTGGTGGCGCCATTGGAAACCACCTCGGAGACCGACAGCACTTTGCCCAGATGACGCCCTGCCAGCCCGGCCCATTCCTTAGCGCGGGCGGCGGCCGCGGCCATCGCAGCCTGGCGAGCCCCCCTCAGCTGAGTGGTGTTATCGCTCAGTTCGAGGTTGATGCCGTTCAACTGGATGTCGTTCCCGACCGCATGCTGCGCGGCGGCGATGACGGTGCCCACGTTGGCAAGATGATGGATCTTGACGCTGACCGAGTTTCCAGCCTGATACACGACCGGGCTGTATTGCGGCGTCTGCTGGTTGATGGAGATCCCGGTGGTCTGGATATCGATGTCCTGGACGCCCTGTGCCTTGATCGCCTTGATCAACGCGGTCATCTCGGTGTTTGCGGCGTTCAACGCATCGCCGCTGCTGCCTCGCGTCACTGAAACGCCGAGGCTGATTTCGGCGTTGTCGGGCGTCGCATTTTGCGTGCCTTCGCCGACGACCGTGACCGTGTCGCGCGGACCAGCCACACTGCCGGCGCCCACCGCCGACTGGGTTGCCGCTGCCCCACCGGCAGCGCCCGCCCTGACCGCCACCGCGGTCACCGCAGACGCCGCGATCGCGATCACGGCGCCAATCGCGATCAATGTTCCTCTCGTCGCCAACGTTCCCCTTCGAATGCGCATGATGTCGTTCCTCCAATCAATGAAACAGGCTGATGAATCTGCGATCAGAACGCTCACACGGGCAAAAGCGTTACACCTAGTCGAACGGCGAGGGTCGATCCCGGCCGTCCGGGTGAAGACGCGGCTCGGTTGACCCGATAGCGTCGGGGGTATGGCAACGCTTTCCGATCTTTCGCGCGAGATTGCTCAGCTGGTCGCGGGTCTGGCTCCCAGCATCGTCCGGATCGAGGCACGCCGGGGGCGGCCGGCCACCGGCATCATCTGGGCCGACAACCTCGTCCTGACCGCCGATCATGTGATCGAGGATGCCGACACCGTTCTGGTGACGGGTCCCCCGGCAACCGTCAAGGCAGCTGTTGTCGGTCGGGACCGCAGCACCGACCTCGCCTTGTTACGAACTGAGGGGTTGCGCGGAGCACCCGCGGCGCGTGGCCGGTCGGCAGATGTGCGCTGCGGCCATATCGTCCTGGCCCTCGGTGGCTGCGTCGGCGAGCAGCAGGTGACGTTCGGGATCGTTAGCGGTTTTTCCGGCGAGTTTCGGAGCTGGCGCGGCGGACAGGTCAATACACTCATCCAGACGACGGCCGAGCTGCTGCCGGGGTTCTCAGGCGGTCCGCTCGTCGATGCGGAGGGTCGGGTGATCGGTATCAACAGCTGGAACTTTGGGCGCGGCGTCAGCCGCGCGCTCCCCGTGGACGCCGCCGAGAGGGTCGCCGAAAGCCTGCGCACCCACGGTCGTATCCGTCGCGCCTATCTCGGCGTGGGCGCCCAGCCCATCCGTCTCAGCGACGCCCTCCTAAACCAGCTTGGGCAGGAGAGTGGCCTCCTCGTCGTCACGGTGGAGCGGGATGGTCCGGCTGATAAGGCTGGACTCTTGCAGGGCGACACCATCGTGACTGTCGACGGCGACCCCGTGCGGGGTCTGGATGGGCTCTTCGCAACGCTCCGCGGGCTCGAGGTCGATTCGAGGCATCCGTTCGGCGTGGTCAGGGCGGGCGAGCTGAAGGAGGTCGCGGTTACCCTCGGCGAAGTAGCTGGTAGCTGAACCGTTCAAACCCGGTCACGGCTGGGTAGGCTAACGAGCATGTATTGGTGGCACGGCGCCTTCCACGAGCCGCAGGCCGACGTCAAGCTGGAGTGGCCGCTGCTCAAGCGCGTCTTCAGCTACTTCATCCCGTACTGGCCCCTGGCCCTGATCGTGCTTGCCTGCATCGGCGTGGCGGCGGGCCTCGGTCTCGTCCCCGCCCTCGTCACCCGGGACTTGATCAACTACCTGACCGGCCAGCACGGCCAGTTTGGCTTCGTCGCGCTCTTGATCGGGCTGCTGGTCGGCTCATCGCTCCTCGGTGGGCTGATCGGTGTCGTGCAGTCCTACTTCAGCAACCGAATCAGCCAGAGCATCATGTTCGACCTTCGTAACCAGCTCTTCGATCGAGTGCTGAAGCAGTCGATCGCCTTCTTCACCGCCACCAGGACCGGTGACGTCATGTCGAGGTTGAGCAACGACGTCAACGGTGTTCAGAGCGTCGTCTCCGACACGATCTTCAGCCTGGTCAACAACCTCGTGATCCTTGCCAGCACGGTTGTCCTGATGTTCGCGCTGGACTGGAAGCTGACGATTGCCGCGCTGGTGGTTCTGCCGGCTTTCCTGCTGCCGACCCGCCGGGTCGGCAAGGCCACCTTCCAGGCGCGCAAGGCGACGCAGGGCAAGCTGGCGGAGATGACGGCCTACATGCAGGAGACGCTCGGGATTTCCGGGATGCAGCTGGTCAAAGCCTTCGTCAAGCAGGTCGCGGAGATCACGCGCTTTCGCAAGCTCAACGACGAGCTGCGCCGGCTCAACATCCGGCAGTCGATGATCGGCCGCTGGTTCTTCATGCTGATGGGGATCCTCGGCACTGCCGGTCCTGCGGTGCTCTGGTTGTTCGGCGGCTACCTGGTGGTGACCGGCCAGGAATCACTGGGTACGGTGGTCACCTTCGCGACGGTGCTGCTGGCTCGGCTGTATGGTCCGGTCGGCTCGCTGGCCAACATGCAGGTCAATGTTGTCGGATCCCTGGCGTTGTTCCAGCGGATCTTCGAGTACATGGATCTCCCCGTTGAGATCGACGAGAAAGCGCAAGCTGTCAGGCTGTCAGCGGCCCGGGGCGAGGTCGAGTTCGACCACGTGACGTTCCGCTACCCGTCGAGCGACCGCCCCGCGCTCAAAGACGTCTCATTCCGGATCGAACCGGGTCAGCTGGCCGCGCTGGTGGGGCCAACTGGCGCGGGAAAGACGACAGTGACCAGTCTGTTACCCCGCTTCTACGATCCGCAGCTCGGCGCTGTCCGCCTGGACGGCCTCGATGTGCGCGACCTCACCCTCGAGTCACTCGGCAACCAGACCGGCATGGTCTTCCAGGACACGTTCCTTTTCCACGCCACGATCCGCGAGAACTTGCTCTACGCGAAGCCACAGGCCAGCGATGCCGAGATGATGGCGGCGGCGAAGGCGGCCTACATCCACGACTTCATCGAGTCGCTGCCCGAAGGCTACGAGACCGTAGTTGGGGAGCGAGGTCACCGGCTGAGCGGCGGCGAAAAGCAACGGGTGGCGATCGCCCGCGTCATTCTCAAGGATCCGCGCGTCTTGATCCTCGACGAGGCGACCTCCAACCTCGACTCGGAGTCGGAGCACCTGATCCAGGTGGCGCTGCGGCCGCTCTTTCAGGGACGCACATCGCTCGTCATTGCCCACCGGCTCTCCACCATCCTGGCGGCCGATCTCATCCTGGTGATGGATCACGGCGGGCTGGTGGAACAGGGGCGGCACGCCGATTTGCTCAAGCAGGATGGACTCTATGCACGGCTCTATCACCGGCAGTTCGAAGCGGCCGACGAACTGGCCACACCCGCCTGAGCGGGAAGGAGGCAACGATGGCAACGACGCAAGTTTGTGCGCACCTCGATCAGATTCGAAACCCCAGGCCGAAGACGACCGGCTGCGAGGAATGTCTCAAGATGGGGGATACCTGGGTGCACCTGCGGCTCTGCGAGAGTTGCGGACACGTCGGCTGCTGCGACTCATCCAAGAACAAGCACGCGACCAAACATGCGCGGGCAACCGAGCATCCGATCGTCAAGTCGCTCGAGCGTGGCGAGAACTGGATGTACTGCTACGTCGACGACGTGATGTTCGAAGTCGACTAGCAATTTCCCTCCCCCGCTTGCGGGGGAGGGTCAGGGTGGGGGCTCAGGCGGCGAGCGTTCCCTCCGATTCGGGAGTCTTGATCTCGATCACCTCACCGAATCGGTGCACCGTCTCGATCGCGTCGTACAGCGCGACCGCGCGGTCCGCCGGAATGAGCTCCGTGATCTTCAGGTAGTAGCTGCGGCCCTCGGGCCAGACGAGCGTCGGAACCCCGAAGACCCCGCGTCGCACGGCCTCGGCGTGCTCGCCGGCCAGAGTCGCGAAATCGCTCCGTTCGACGTCGCGCTCAAACTGGGCCACGTCGAGCCCGGCCCGCTCGGCGGCGAGCCGAAAGGTGGCGTAGTCGTCGACCGGCAGGTGATCTTCGTGGCGCGCCCGCTGCAGCGCCAGCCGGAAGCGGTCGCCGGCCTCCGTCCCCTGGACGCGGGCGGCGGTGGCCGCCAGGAAGGCGGGCAGACCCTTGGCGCGCGGGTCGCGCTCCCAGATTGGCGGCTCCGGCAGGCCCTGGCGGGCGTCGTGGTTCTGGCTCAGCGAGAAAAAGCGAAACTGCGGCCGGATCCTCCCCGCCTTCTCGACGTCTGCCAGCCACATGGCTCCCCGGTAGGCCCAGGGACAGAGGAAGTCGATGTAGACGGTCGGCTCACCGATGCTCATACCTGACTCGAGTGTATCGGGATTGGTTGCGCGAGCAACGGAATGACTTCGGTTAACTTTACGGCCATAAGTTGAGTTTAGGGTCGATGGCGGTGAAGGTGCGTTGCGCCACGAACGGGGACGGACATCGATGTGATGTCGATGTCTCGGACGGCGGCTCGACCAGTCACCACGTGGTGCGGGTGGCCGCAGGCGACCTCGAGCGGTGGGGCAAGGGCCGGTCGGTCGAGGAACTGGTTCGAGACAGCTTTCGATTCCTGCTCGAGCGGGAGCCAAAAGAATCGATCCTCAAGACGTTCGACCTCTCGGTGATCAAGCGCTACTTTCCGGACTACGACGGCGGGTAGAGGACGTGGCGCCGAAGTCGACGTTCTTGCTCTCGACCGTCCCGGCCTTCCGTCCCGGCGCCGTCTGATAGGTCCAGTACAGGTTGGTGTGCGCGATGACCTTGTCCGGTGGCGGTGCCCCCCATTTCGTCTGGTCATTCGTCGTGTGGGCGTCGCTGACAAGGGTCGCGTCGTAGCCCCTGACGAACGCGCCATGGAGCGTCGAGCGGATGCAGGCATCGGTCTCTGCGCCGACCACGACGAGTCGCCCGACACCCAGGCCCGACAGCACGGCCTCGAGCGTAGTGTCCTCGAAGGAGTCGCCGTAGTTCTTCTCGACAAGTGGCTCGGCGTCGGCCGGAGTCAGCTCGGGGACGATCCGCCAGTCGTCGCTCCCCCTCGCAAGCTGCGCGTCCGAGTGCTGGACCCAGACAACCGGGACCTGCTCCCGCCGCGCCTTCTCAACAAGGCTGCCGACGTTCGCGACGACCGCGTCGCGCTCGTGAGCCTCCCCGACAACGCCCTTCTGGACGTCGACGACCAGCAGTGCGGTGTTCGGCCGGTTCTCGAGTGTGCTCATGGTCTCACCTATCGCTGAGGATCTCGTTCGCCGCACGAACGCCTTCCGACGCTCCCCCTTCCATGAAGCCCTGGAAATCCTGGGAGCAGTGCTCGCCGGCGAAATGGATCGGCCCATTCGGAAAGGGTTGGCGGGCTTTTTCGTAACCGCTGAAGGTGTGGTATTGGCCAACCTTCCAATAGGAGTAAGAGCAGTTGAGGTTGGGATCCAGCGCAGGGACCGACAGTGTGGCTCGGCCATTCCAGAACGCCGTGATCCCGCGGTAGACAGGCTCGAGCTGCTTCAGGAAGGTCTTTGCGTAGGCCGTGACTTGCGGGTTGGTGGCGGCGGCGCTGTACGGGGTGGACGGCACGAACGATCCAGCAACGTTTCCACCGGTGTAATCGACGATGATCCCGGTCGAGCCCGGCTGGCTCCGAGTCACCTCCCAGGTGTTCTGATAGCCGGTGTCGGCATAACTGTTGCCGTTTCCGGTGCCCGGCCAGCTGCCGGTGCCATCCCAGGAGCGGCGTGTGAACTGGAGTTGCAGCTTGTCATTTCGCCCGCGGCCGAGCTGCTGGATGGCCTGATTCTTCATGTTGTCGAAGCGGGCCTTCCGGTAATCGAGGGTACGGAGGACCGCGAACGGCAAAGCCAGGATGACCCGGTCGAAATTCTCAACCTTCGTTTGTCCGCCCACGTTGAAGGTCACGGCAATGCTGTCGTCGCGATTGAATCCGATCGCCACCATTTGCCAGCCCCGCACGACCGGCTGAGCAAGATTAGCGGCGATCGTTTCCGGCAGCCGCTGGTTCCCTTTTTCGATGTGGTATTTCTCGTTGGAGGCGCCGAAGATCGCGAAGTTGCCCGGCTTTTGGTTGAAGCCCAGGAGATACACCAGGTTCAGTGAGGACTGGTCCTTCGTTTCGGCGCCGTACTCGATGTTGTAAGCGACGTCGAGCAGCTGACCCATAGGGGATCCGTGACCACCGGGCACATTCCGGTCAATCCACTCGTAGACACTGATGTTGTCCAGCGCGATGCCGCCCGGCGTATTGGTCAGGTAGGTCGTCGGGTAGCTCGCCGCCTGCACGTCGCGTTGCAGAGCGTTGTGGACTGGCTGAAAATCAGTGTCCGCCTGGCTCTTCTCGTAATACCGGCCGAAGAAGTAATAGGTATCCTCGGAGCCATTGGGCTCGCCCGCCAGGAGGTTAACCGTGGCCAGTCCGAAGCGCTGCGCTAGGTGCAGGATCGTCTTGTGCCCCTGGTCGATCAACTCCCCACACCACTCGCTCGTTTGCCCGGCCCAATTGCTGGTGTCCGAGTGCATCCGGCCACCAATGCGCGAGGATGATTCGTAGACCGTCGAGGAAATACCGGCGTCCTGCAGCGTGATCGCTGCGGTCAGGCCTGAGATGCCTGCCCCAATGATTGCAATGCGCGGCGAGGCGGCAAAGGCTGACCGGGTGATGTTCCAGGGACCCGCCAACGCGAGGCCGGCCGCCCCGGCCACGCCGCCCTTGAGGAATTGACGCCGCGTGATGTCAGCCCGTCGTTCGCGTACGGCCGATACCGGAATTCCCCAACGGCCGGCGAGGCGATGATCCTGGGCCAGCCCCTGTAACTCAACCACCAGCGGCGTGCGCGCCATCCCACTCCCTCCTCGGTGCGGTCCTATTTCAGTAAATTCGGCGGGCCGTCTCGGTAAACCTACAGGACCGGGCCGGCTCGTGCAACCGGCAGTTAGACTTCCTCCGCCGCGGCAACCGCTTCAACCCGTCCGGCGGCGCCGCCGCCGGTGAGCCGCGACGCGATCACCACCGGAACGATCGTGATCAGGATCACGAAGAAGACCACGACATTGACTTCCGGAAGCCGCTGGCCGAGCCGGATGGCACCAAAGATCCACAGCGGCAGCGTGTTCTGCGCTCCGGCCGTGAAGGTGGTCACGATGACTTCATCAAAGGACAGGGCGAAGGCCAGCAAGGCGCCCGCCACCAGCGCGGTGGAGATCAGGGGGAAGGTGACGTCCACAAATGATCGCCAGCCACTGGCCCCGAGATCCATTGCCGCCTCCATCAGCGAGGAGGAGGTCCGCCGCAGCCGGGCCAGGACGTTGTTGTAAACGATCACGATGCAGAAGGTGGCGTGGCCGACCACGATGGTCCAGAGCGAGAACGTGATCTGGTTGAAGGCAAAGAACGAGTTGAGTGACATCCCGGTGATGATGCCGGGCAGGGCAAGCGGCAGGACCAACGCGAAGGAGATAACCTCGCGCCCGAAAAACTGAAACCGGTGAATGGCGAAGGCCGCCATCGACCCGAGCACGAGAGCCACGGCGGTCGCCAGCAGGCCGGCCTCAACCGAGAGGAGGAGTGCCCGGCGTACCTCCGGGTCCTGCCAGGTCTGGCCAAACCATTTGAGGGTGACGCCGGGGATCGGCCAGCTCTGAATCGTCGAAATATTGAAGGCGTAGACGATCACCAGCCCGATCGGAATGAAGAGGAAAAGCAGGATCCCGACCGCCCAGACTCGGAGTGCGAAGCGAAGCCATGGCCCTTCCATCACTACATCGCCTCGAAGGCGCCCAGCCGGCGCGCGCCAACCAGATAGAGCGCCATCACGGCCACCGGCACGACCGCGAGCGCGGCGGCGAAGGGAATGTTGTGGGCGATGCCGACGTTGCCGTACACGACGTTACCGATGAAGCTCGACCCGGCTCCGCCCACCAGCAAGGGCGTCACATAGTCGCCCAGGGTCAGGGAGAAGGTGAAGATGCTGCCCGCCACGATCCCGGGAAGGGCCAGTGGCAGGATCACGTCCCAGGTCACCCGGCCCTGCCGCGCGCCGAGATCGGCGGCGGCCTCGAGGTAGGACGGCGGGATCCGCTCGAGGGCCGCATACGTCGGGATGATCATGAACGGCAGCCAGATGTAGGAGAAGACGATCCACATCGCCCAGTTGGTGTAGCCAAGGCTGGCCGGCGGCAGATGCAGGAGGAGCAGGCTCCAGTTGAGAACGCCGTCGTGATTCAGGATCAAGATCCAGGCGTAGACCCGGGCCAGGTAGCTCGCCCAGAGCGGCAGCAGCACCGCCGCGAAGAGGGCGGTCTGGACGCGACGCGAGGCGACCCGCGCCATGTAGTAGGCAAAAGGGAAGGCCAGCACGGCGTCGGTGATGGTGACCGCGGCGGCGAGCCCGATGGTGCGCAGGATGATCAGCCGGTAGGTGCCATCCGTCACCAGGGTGCGGAAGTTGTCGATATTCCAGACCCGCTCGATGGCCGTCGTAAAGGGGTTGATCTGCCAGAAGGCGGTGATCAGCAGCAACACCAGCGACGCGAGGTAGATGACGACGAACCAGGTCAGCCCTGGTCCAAGCAGCAGCGCGGCCCGCATCCAGGGACGCCGCCACAGCAGCGCCTGGACGCGGGTGACGCGCCCAGCCGGACGCTCGCGTGCGAGCGCGCCGACCGTCATTCGATTTGCTACCGCGAGGTTGTTAGCCGGTGATCGAGGTCCACGCCGTCTGCCACTTGGAGTAGGGCAAGCAGTCGCTCTTGCCGTTTCCGCAATCCGCGAGTGGTGTCTTCCAGAACTTGATGGTGTTGAAGTAGGACGCCGGGGCGTTGGCATGGTACTGAGCGCAGGACCCGGCCTGCAGCTTCTCCATCTCGTCGCAAGCCTTGCTGTTCACCGGTGTCTCGCCGAAGAAGATCGCCTGTTGCGCCTGGACGTGCGGCGTGCTGATCCACTTGTACCACTGGTAAGCGCAGTTCGGATGAGGCGCTTTGGTCCCGAGCATCCAGGTGTCGGCCCAGCCGGTCGCCCCCTCGGCCGGGATGGTATCGGCGACTGGAACGCTGGCCGCCTGCAGGGTGTTCGTCTGGTACGGCCAGGCCGCCCCGATCACGACGTCGTGGTTCGTGAACAGCGAGATCTCCTGCGAGGCGAGGTCCCAGTACTTCTTGATCAGTGGCCGCTGCGTCTTGAGCAGGTTGACCGCGGCGTCGAACTGGGACTGCGTCAGCTCGTAGGGATCGGTGATGCCGAGGTTGGACCGGGTCTTCATCAGGTAAAGCGCCGCGTCAGCGATCTGGATGGGGTTGTTCGGGATGGTCACCTGGCCCTTGTACTTGGCGTCGTAGATGGCGCTCCAGCTCGTTGGCGCGGTCGGAAACTGGCTCTTGTTGTAGAGCAGAACGTTGGGTCCCCATTGCAGCGAGACGCCGTAGTGAATGCCATTGATGGTGTTAAAGGACGGCGATTTGAATTGCGCTTGGAAATTGCTGTAATCCGGAACCAGGTTGACGTTGACGGGCTTGACGTCGCCGCCATAGATCAGCCGCAAATCGGCATCACCCGACGCCGACACCATGTCGTACTGGCCGCCGCCGCCGTTGGCCATCAGGGTCACCATCTCGTCAGACGAGCCGGCGTACTTCGCGTTGACCTGGCATCCAGTCTGCTGTTGGAAGGGCTGCACCCAGTCTTTCTCCGCGTAGCCTTCCCAGGCGATCAGGTTCAACTGTCCCTCGCCGGCGCCGATCGCCGTCGGCGGTTTCATCCCGGCGGTCGGTGGCTGCGAGGCGGCCGGCCCGGGGTTCGAGGTCGTACCGCCGCATGCCGCCAATAGGAGGACCAGCGAGAGTCCCGTCACCGTCTGCCGTGCCCCCGCCAGCCTTTTCAAACGATCGCCCATGTCGTTCCCACCTCCATCACGCGTTTCCTTTAGGTTCCGGTCGATCCGATTGTGGCGCCGAAATGTTAAAAACCTGCTCGGGCCGCCAGGCAAGCCGCACCCGCCGACCGCGGAGATCGCTCGCGTGTGCCGCGCTTTCCGTGTTCTGCTGCACGACCAGTAGCCGGCCACCGCGGTCGAGCTGGACCGCATAGCGCGTCACCATGCCGGCATAGATGACGTCCTGCACGAGGCCGTCCTCAACCTGACTGCCGATGTCCGGCGCCTCCTCCGGGCGGAGAATCCGGATCCGTTCCGGCCGGATGACGAGGCGCTGTCCGTCCCTCTCGATCACGTTGGAAACGCCGATGAAACCCGCGACGAACTCGTTGGCCGGGCGCTCGTAAAGATCGACCGGTGACCCCAGCTGCTCGATACGGCCACCGTTGAGAACGGCTACCCGGTCGCTCATGGTGAGCGCCTCATCCTGGTCGTGCGTGACATAGATAAAGGTGATGCCCAGCTCTCGCTGGATCCGCTTGAGCTCGACCTGCATTTCAACCCGAAGCTTGAGGTCGAGGGCGCCGAGCGGCTCGTCGAGGAGCAGCACCTCCGGCTGATTGACGATCGCCCGCGCCAGCGCGACCCGTTGCCGCTGACCCCCGGACAGCTGGCTGGGACGGCGGTAGCCGAGACCGGCCAGGCGCACCATGGCGAGCCCTTCCGCGACCCGGCGGCGGCGCTCCTCGCGGGGCAGCTGTCGGACCTTGAGGCCGTACTCGACGTTGGCGGCCACCGTCATATGGGGGAACAGCGCGTAGTCCTGGAAGACCGTGTTGGTGGCTCGCGCGTACGGTGGGACGGCGGTCACATCCTTGCCGGCGAGCTCGATCCGGCCCGTATCCGGATGCTCGAATCCGGCGATCAGCCGCAGCAGCGTGGTCTTGCCCGAGCCGGACGGCCCCAGCAGCGTGAAAAATTCGCCCTCGGCGATCGCCAGGCTGACATCCTCGACCGCGAGCACGCGGCCGTACCGCTTGGAGACGCCCTCCAGGCGGAGGGCAGCGGGACGCACGTCCTCCCTCGGTGCCTGCGGAGTCGCCAGCGCTGCCCTCTCCCTCACCGGCCTAAACCGGTCCCTTGCGCATGTGCGAGAACTATAGATCCAAGCGAAGGGCGCCTGCCGCACCCCGGCAATTTCAAGATGCGTCCGGCAGCCGGTGGCGGGGGACCCCTATAAAGGAAGGCATGGCTGTGACCCAACCGCTTGATGAGCGGGTGCGCGAGGCGCTGACCCGCAGCCAGGTAATCGATATGACGACTACCGGACGAAAGAGCCGGGAACCGCGCCGGATCGAGATCGTCATGCACAACCTCGGCGGCCGCCTCTACATTAGCGGCATGCCGTTCAGGCAGCGGCGCAGCTGGCTGGCCAACATCGAGGCCAACCCGCAAATCACCATCCACCTGAAGCGCGGACTGCGCGCCGACGTTCCCGCCACTGCCCGGGAGATCACCGACCCGACGGAGCGCCGTCAGATCCTCGAGCAGGTCGCGAGGGTCTGGAAGCGCAACGACGTCGACACCATGATGAAGTACAGCCCGCTGATCGAGGTCATCGTCGAGGAGGCGTAGGCCCGGGTTAGCTGATGCTAACGATCGTCGCCTGCCGTTCACCGGCTGGGGTCTTGAAAGTCACGGTGTCGCCAGCTCGGCGGTCGACGAGCGCGCCTCCCAGCGGGGCTGTCACCGACATCAGGCCGCGTGCCATGTTGCCCTCCGTCGGGCCAACGATCTCATAGGTCGCGTCGCCAAATTCATCTCGGACCACGACGCGCGAGCCGATCCGGACGATGCCACGCACGCCGGTCTCGTCCACGACATGCGCCCGCTTGAGGGTGTTTTCGATCGTCTGAACGCGGCCATCGAGCATCCCGAGATGCTGGCGGGCGTCGTGGTACGCGAAGTTTTCGCTCAAGTCGCCCTGGGAGCGCGCTGCGGCAACCTCCTCGACCATGGCGGGTCGGCGCGCGCGCAGGTCCGCCAGCTCGGTCTTCAGGGCCTCGAGGCCGGCCGCGGTCATGGGGATGGGGTCGTGTTTTCTCTCGGACACTGGCGTCCCTGGATCGGATGGCTATTCGATGGCGGTCATGACGTGCTTGATGTTCGTGTAGTCCTCCAGCGCGTACATGGAAAGGTCCTTACCATAGCCACTGCGTTTGTACCCGCCGTGGGGCATCTCGCTGACGAGCGGAATATGCGTGTTGATCCAGACGGTGCCGAATTGCAGCCGGCGGGCAGCATTCATGGCGCGGCCGATGTCGCGCGTCCAGACCGAGGCCGCCAGTCCGTAGTCGACGTCGTTTGCCCAGGCGATGGCTTCGTTATCGTCCTTGAAGCGCTGGACCGTGACCACCGGGCCGAAGACTTCCTTCTGCACGATCTCTGAGTCCTGCTTGACGTCCGTCACCAGGCTCGGCTGGTAGAAATATCCCCGCCCCGGAATGGGAGCGCCGCCGACGAGCACCTTCGCGCCCCGATCGCGCGCCCGATCGACGAAGCCCTCGACGCGCTCGAGCTGCTCCCTGGCGACCATCGGGCCCATCTCGATCCCTTCCTCGAGCGGATTTCCGACCTTCACCGACTGGACGCTTGTCGACAGGGACGACAGCAGGTTGTCGTAGATCCGCGGGCCGGCAATGACGCGCGTCGCTGCAGTGCAGTCTTGACCCGAGTTGAAGAAGCCGGCGGTCTTGACCCAGCTGTTGACGGCCTCGAGGTCGGCGTCGTCGAAGACAACCACCGGCGCCTTGCCACCCAGCTCGAGGTGGACCCGCTTCAACGTTTGCGATGCGGCCTTCGCCACGTCCTTGCCGGTGGCGACGTCGCCGGTGAGCGACACCATGTCGACGCCCGGATGGCGGACGATGCCGGCGCCGACCGGCTCGCCGTCGCCGGTGATCACGTTGAACACGCCTGGCGGGAAAATGTCCGCCGCCAGTTCGGCCAGCCGCAGCGCCGTCAGCGGCGTCCACTCGGAAGGCTTCAGCACCACGCAGTTTCCAGCCGCCAGCGCCGGCCCCACCTTCCAGATCGCCATCATCAGCGGATAGTTCCAGGGCGCGATCGAGCCAACCACGCCGACCGGCTCGCGCCGGATCATGCTGGTGTAGCCGCGCATGTACTCGCCCGCGGCCTTGCCGTCGAGCAGTCGCGCCGCCCCGGCGAAGAAGCGGAGGTGGTCGACGCAGGGGGGCAGCTCGTCGGAGAGAAACAGCGCCCGCGGCTTGCCCACGTTGGCCGACTCGAGGTTGGCCAATTCCTCGCCGTCGGCCGCGACCGCTTCGGCAAGCTTGAGCAGCATCTCGCTTCGTTCCTTGGGGACTGTCTCAAACCATTCGACATAGGCGGCGCGGGCCGCCTTCACCGCGCGGTCGACGTCGGCCTCGGTGCCCTTGGGGACCTCCGCGATGGTCTCGCCGGTCGCCGGGTTGATGACCGGCTGGCCCTCGCTGCCTGAGCCCGCCACCCACTGTCCGCCGATGAAGATCTCCCGCCGCTTGACTGCCGTGGCCATTTGTCTGTATCCACCCTCCTGTGCTCACGCGAACTTGCGCCGCGACCCTTAGGATATCCCCGATGGGGGAGGGGCCAGGGCCACGGTCCAGGGAACTCCAGGCGGAGCGAGATCGATACCTGCCGCGCGGCATGTCATCGGCGATACCAGTCTTCGCCGCCTCCGGTAGCGGCGCGACGCTGACCGACGTCGATGGGCAGAGCTATATCGATTTCGCCACCGGCATCAGCGTCATGAATGTCGGGCACGGCCACCCTCGCGTCGCGAAAGCGATCCACGAACAGGCGGAGCGTCTGGTCCACTCCGGCGCCCCGGTGATGATGCCGGAGGCCTACGTGCGCTTGGCCCGGCGGCTCTGCGAGATCACCCCGGGAGCCTTTCCGAAGAAAGCGCTGCTCCTCAACAGCGGGGCGGAGGCGGTGGAGAATGCCGTGAAAGTGGTGCGCCAGGCGACCGGCCGGCCGGCCATCATCAGCTTTCACAACTCGTTTCACGGCCGCACCCTGATGTCGATGACGCTGACCGGGAAAGTCTTGCCCTACCGGCAGAATTTTGGCCCGTACGCGCCCGAGGTCTACCAGGTGCCCTACCCGTACGAGTACCACCGTCCCGCTGGGATGGCAGCCGAGAGCCTGGGCGGTGCCTGCGTCGAAGCGGTGCGACAGCTCTTCAAGACCACGGTCGGCGCGGACCGAGTGGCTGGCATCCTAGTCGAACCGGTGCAAGGCGAGGGCGGCTTCGTGGTGCCGCCGCCGGATTTCTTGCCCGCGCTTCGTAAACTCTGTACCGAGTACCAGATTCCGCTGATCGCCGACGAGGTGCAGACCGGGCTGGGCCGGACTGGCACGATGTTCGCCGTCGAGCATTCCGGGATCGTGCCCGATCTCATCGTGCTGGCCAAGTCGCTTGGTGGAGGTCTGCCCCTGGCGGCGGTGGTGGGCCGCAGCGAGTTGATGGATGCCACCAATCCCGGCGGGCTCGGTGGGACGTTCGGCGGGAATCCCGTCGCCTGCGCAGCGGCCCTCGCGGTGATCGATGTCATGATCGATGAGAAGCTGCCGGAGCGCGGAACCAAGCTCGGCGCTCGCGCACTGGGTCGGATGCGCGGCTGGATGGACCGCCATTCGCACATCGGAGAGGTCCGCGGCGTCGGCGCCATGATCGCCATGGAGTTGGTCACCGACCGGGCGACGCGGGAGCCCGCCGCGACCATGACCAACGAGGTGCTGCGCTATTGCCACGCGCACGGCCTGGTGCTGTTGAAGGCCGGTCTTTACGACAATGTCATCCGCTTGTTGTTCCCACTGACCGCGAGCGAGCAAGAACTTGACCGCGGGCTCGACATCATCGAAGAAGCGCTCGGATCTGTAGTAAAGGGGTGAGAGGGAAATGATCAAGCGACCTGTCGTATCAATCGCGCTCGCCCTGGCCGCCACGCTGGTAACGGCCGTTAGCGCCTTCGCCAGTAGCACGTATATGGAATGGATCAACGGCGGCGAGCTGTCAAACGCGACGACCACCGAAGGTCAATTCGTCGGCGAAGCCACCGGAAGTTACAACGGCGGCTGGTACATCGACGTCAAGCACCAGGATTTGAGTCATCACCCGGCATACATCACGGGCGGCAGTTTCCGTCTGAAGACGGTGGTCAATAACTGGCCGTCGGCCATCAAGGGCGCCTTTGTTCCGTACGGCGGCACGGTCTCACAGCTCAGCGGTTTCAGCGGCTGCACCAACCAGCGTTACAGCGTGCACGGCGCGCTGAACGGCGTCGGGATCGGCGGCGGCAGCGGCACGGGATCGTTCAACGTGACGCTGACCCATTACCGCGCGAACGTGTGGTGGGTCGGTTGTGTGGTCTACGCGGCATCGGTGAGCGGAACCGTCTCGCTGACCTTCTAGACTTCACCGTCGTGCCGAAGACCGGTACCACGTTCTCTCTTCGCCCCGTGCGTCCTGAGGAACTCGAAGCGTGGGTCGACCTTGCGAACCAGAGCCGATACTGGCAGGACGACGCGGCGGGGACCATCTTCGACGACAGCCTGAGGCCTCCGGAGGAGCCGTTGCTGAGGCTCGCGGCCTGGGCGCCCGACGGAGCGCTGGCCGGGGTCGCGCAAGCCGTGCTGGGTGAGGATGGCTCGCGACTCAAGGACCGGGCCCAGGGGCTGGTCGGCGTCGCCGTCCCCTATCGACGCCAGGGGCTGGGCGCGCGGCTCGCCGACGAGCTCGAGCGCTTTGCTACAGACAATCAGGTCAAGTGGCTGGAGATCGATGTCAGGGAAAGCAATCTCGCCGGCGCCGAACCATTCCTCCGGACGCGCGGCTTTGTCGAGCTCGAACGCTATCGCACGTCGGTCCAGGAGCCGGCGCGCGTCGACCTGAGCGACCTCGATCAGGTGCGAAGCCAGCTGCGGCGTGACGGCATCGAGACGACCGCCTTTACGGCGATCGACTCGCCCCAGGCGCGAGAAGAGCTGTATCGAGCCACGATGCCGATCTGGCGGGACATGCCGCACGAGCCACACGTGGACTGGGAGGATCCGCCGATCGCGACCTTCCTCAAAAGCATCTTCGAAGGCCCATCCGTGTTGCTGGACAGCTACTTCGTGGCGCTGGACGGCGAACACATCGTCGGCCTGTCATACCTGGTACGGCGCCCCGACGGCGATGCGGAAGTGGGCGACACGGGCGTGTTGCACAGCCACCGGCGGCGGGGCATCGCCCGGACCTTGAAAAGGATGGTGACGCGCTACGCCGCGGAACGTGGCATCCAACGGGTGCATACGGATAACCGCGCGGACAACACCGGCATGCTGGCGATCAACCGCGAACTCGGCTTCGTTCCCGGAGAGCTGGTCGTGATCTTCGAGAAGGCATTGCGATCTGAGGCCTGAAGGATCCGCGACGTCCGGCGATAATGTCTCAAGCATGAGCGCGATTACGCAAACCGAAGAGGCAAATCTGCAACTCGATACCCAGGGGTTCGCCATCGTCGTCGATGGGTTGCGAAAGCGATACGGCAGTCTGGTCGCGGTCGACGGCATCTCGTTCCGGGTGAAGGAGCGCGAGATCTTCGGCCTCCTCGGACCGAACGGCGCGGGCAAGACCACCACCGTCGAAATCCTCGAGGGGCTGCGCCAGACGGATGAAGGCCGGGTGCTCGTGGCCGGAATCGATGTCCGAAAGGTCCCGGACAAAGTCAAGGGCGTGATAGGCGTCCAGCTGCAATCGTCGGCGTTCTTCGACGGGCTGTCGCTGCTGGAGTTGCTCGACCTGTTCGCGGCTCTGTACGGCCGCTCCGTTGATGCCATGGCCCTCCTCGAGAAGGTGGATCTCAAAGAAAAGGCGCGTTCGAACGTCAACAAACTCTCCGGCGGCCAGAAACAGCGCTTCAGCATCGCGACCGCTCTCGTCAATGAACCGAAGATTCTCTTTCTCGATGAGCCGACCACGGGGCTGGATCCACAGGCCCGGCGAAACCTCTGGGAGCTGGCGCAGGCGATCCGGACGGAGGGCCGTACCATCGTCCTCACCACCCATTACATGGATGAGGCCGAAACGCTCTGCGACCGGGTCGCGATCATGGACCACGGCAAGATCCTGGCGATGGAGCCGCCGGATCTGTTGATCCAGCGGCTGCTCGACAAAGGATTCCACAGTCAGCGGGTGGAGCGGTCCGCCAACCTCGAAGACGTCTTTCTCGACATGACCGGACACGGGCTTCGTGAGGGCTGAGTGAAACGTAGTCCCTTCCTCATGCTGACCTGGTCGTCACTCAAGGCGTATTTCCGCAACCGCGGGGCCATCTTCTTCAGCCTGCTGGTGCCACTCATGATCATGGGCATCTTCGGCTTGATCAATTTCGGAAACGGCACGCCCACTGTGAATATCGGGATCGTCGACCAGGCGAACAACCAGGTCAGCCAGCGCATCGTCAGCAGCCTCCAGGGGATCAAGGCCGTCAAGTTGCACCGCGGCGGGCTGGACAGCGAAAAGCACGAGCTCCAGCAAGGAAACCGCGACCTCGTCGCCATCCTGCCCCCCTCCGTCGGTCAGGGCTCGACGGCCATCACGGCCTACTACAACCAGGGCAATCCACAGAATTCTCAGGTCGCTCTCGCGATCATGAACCAGTTCGTCGATCGGGCGTCGTTCGCCTTTGCCGGAATCTCGCCGGCGCTGACACTTGACACGAAGCCAGTCCAGAGTCGCAACCTGACCTATGTCGACTTTCTCGTGCCCGGGATGATTGCCCTGTCGATCATGCAAACGGGACTCTTCGGCGTGGTCTTCACGTTTGTTCAATGGAAGCAGCGCGGAATTCTGCGGCGCCTGATGGCCACCCCGATGCGGGTGCGCGATTTCTTCTTCTCCCAGCTGGTGACGCGGCTGACCACCGTGGCCCTCCAGATCGCCGTCCTGCTCGCCGTGGGCCTCTTTCTCTTTCATTTCCACTTCGCCGGCAACCTGCTCTATCTGCTGATCGTCGGGATCATCGGCGGGGGCATCTTCCTGGCCATGGGTCTCGCCATCTCAGGCGCGTCCAAGAGCGAGGAGACGGCGGCGCCGATTGCCAATCTCGTTTCCCTGCCGCTGATGTTCCTTTCCGGTATCTTCTTCTCCCGCTCCAACATGCCGGAATGGCTGCAGACCATCACCCAGTACTCCCCACTCACGTATGTGTCGGACGCCCTGCGGAGCATCAGCATCGACGGCGCCTCGCTGTGGGCGATACGCACGGATCTGCTCGGCATCTTCATCTGGCTGGCGATCGCCGTGGTGATCGCGACCCGGTTGTTCAAATGGGAGGTTGTCTAATGGCTGTCCAGCTCAGTTCAAAGATGCAGGAATTCACCCAGGAGGTCTATCCGGCCATCATCGGGACAAACCGCAAGGACGGCAGCGTCCAGATCAATCCCGTCTGGTTCGAGTTCCAGGACGGGTCATTCTGGATCAACGGGGGCACGAACCGAGGGTGGTTCAAGCATTTGCAGCGCGACCCCCGCATCACCCTGCTGCTGATCGACCCGAAGAACATGTTTCGCTGGGCCCAGGTCCAGGGCCGCATGGTCGACTGGGCCGAAGATCCCGGTGGCGAGCACATCAATCATCTCTCCCATCGCTACACCGGCCGCGACTACCAGAATCCGCGCACCGGCCGCATCAAGATCCAGATTCAGCCGGAGCGAATCAAGGGGTCCATCGATGGCTGGGGGCGGTAACGCGATCGCGGCCGTCAGCCCGACTGTTCTGGCGCTGGTGGCGCAACCGATCCTGACCGTGGTCGGCACCAAGCGCGCCGACGGGTCGCTGCAACTGAACCCGGCCTGGTTTGAGTTCGATGACGGCTACTTCTGGTTGAACAGCAACCGCTGGCGTACCTGGCCGAAAAACGTGCAGCGGGACCGCGATATCACCCTGAACTTCATCGATGCCAGCGAGCCGTTTCGGTGGGCCTCGATCCGGGGGCGGCTGGCTGAGGTGATCCCCGATCCGGACCATGCGTTCATCGATCGGCTGGCCCGGCGATACACCGGACGCGTCTTCCGCGAGCTCCGGCCGGGCGAGGAGCGGATCACGCTCAAGGTCGAACCGGTCAGCGTGACCGGCGAGATGATCTAATCGCGTCCCAGATCCGAAACGGCGTCAGTGGCATATCAAGCTGGCGGATACCCAACGGGCGCAGCGC